>CAZROJ010000368.1:0-1592 GCA_964601665.1 uncultured Pirellulaceae bacterium | reverse complement strand
TGCGCTTTTTTGGGTAGGGGCCGGTCGTTTTTGCGAACGCGGGTTGTTGCTTTCGCTTTTTTTTGGGGGGCGCCCGGCCGCTTACGCGATCACGGCTCATTGCTTGCGCTTTTTTGGGTAGGGGCCGGTCGTTTTTGCGAACGCGGGTTGTTGCTTTCGATTTTTTGGGTGGTGCCCGGCCGCTTACGCGATCACGGCTCATTGCTTGCGCTTTTTGGAAGAAACTTTGGGCAGGAACGCCTTGGCGGCGGTCCACTTTGAACCCAAGGCGTCGGCGAAAAGGAGGCGGAGACGGTCTTGTTTTTTGGCAATCTTGGCGTTCAGCTTTTTGACCAACCCTTTTTCCTGCGCAGCGATTTTGGATTCTAAAACCGGACGTAACTGTTTGGAAACCTGCTGAGCGAACTCGCCGCCGGCCTTGCCGACTCGGTCGATGCGAAACTCTTCCAAGGTGATATTCGCCGATGTTACGGTGGGCACGAACACAAGATCCGGCGGAAATGATTTCGTGTCGGTGGTGGTGATAAGTTCGATGGCCAAGTGGAGTTTGAGTTTCGCGTGGCCGTGTGCCGAAAGGCTGTAGAGTTGGACGCCCTTGACCCACTTCGATTGCCGACCGCTGATATTCAAATGAGCCCCAACATCAATGTCAAAACTGATTTTGTCGTCGGCCAATTCTTGCATGTTGTTGATGGCAATGTCGAATTCGGATTTTGGGTTGCGTAACGAGATGTCGTACTTTTTCCATGTCCCGTGGTTGACCAATTTTTTGCGAGCTTCCACGTTGATGCGAAGTCCGTTTCGCGAACGCTTGAATCCATCAAATCGCTCTTTTTGACCGCCCCAGTCTTTGTCTTCGGTGAAGGTATGAGGGATGCCGTCCAAGACCAACTGGGTTACCAACTGGTTAAAGTCTTCGCTCGCGTCGGCTGGTTTGTTCGTCGATTCTTGTTTGAGCGGAGCTTTGGTTTTGCCTGTTTCAGTTTTGGTTTGGCCAATCGACTCGCCGGTAAAACAACTGAAGCAGCAACACAACAAAAGCGGCAAGGCCAGCTTCAGTGTTTGCTCGATCAGACGTTGAAAGGGACGTGACAGCAGAGTCATTGATTGGCCTTGTTCGAATACAGCACGACCAAACCGATCAAGAAAATTACCCATTCGCCGATCGCCAGTTTGTATGTCATTGGTTCGATGCCGGTGAAACAAAAGAATCCGATGCTGCGAAATAGAACTAGCGACGCATGAATTAAGACGCAAGAAATTAAGCTGAATTGAAGCGCGTCGGGTTTGAATACGCCCAAAAGTAAAATCAGGGTCAAGCTAAATTCGAGGCCGCCGTAAACCGTTAAAAATTCTGATTGACCGGAGCCACCATTGAGCTCAAAACCAACTTTCTGCGAAGTGACTGTCGGTGAAAAACTGCACCAGAGGGATAGACCAAGGTAAAGTAAGGCGACGACGGTAAGGTATGCTTTGGCAATCATGTGGGCTCGGCTTGAGTTAAGGCGAAAGACGATTGAGAAACTACCGGGCAACGTGCCCAAGATTCGCAATCGTTGCAAACATCAACGGTAGAAATTCAACTGCCGATC
>CAZROJ010000367.1:0-1609 GCA_964601665.1 uncultured Pirellulaceae bacterium | reverse complement strand
TCTCGACTGCAAAATTACTCGCCCAACGAAAACAAGAAAGTGCATGTTGAAAGGGATGGTGTTGCGAGACCGGCTACCTTGATCGCGACTGATTTTCCGTAGCCGGAGTGGCCACACTTCGGGGCCGCCGATGCGACAATGCCCGAACTCTTGCGAGCCCGGCTGCAAAACAATGTCAACGGCGAATCCTCAAACGTTTGTCTTAAATTTTTAGTTAAAAAATCAGTGCCATGAAAAGTCGTAGAGAACCATTTTTATTAAGTCAAACCGATTTGAGTCGTTTGATCACAGCGGCAGCGATTCTGTTGCGATGTTTTATCATTACGGTCGTCGCCATGCTGTTCGTTTGGGCCGTGGTGTTCGTTGCACGCGCACCGATTGCCAAATTGCACCAGTCGATATTTGGGATCACCGCAGGCGAATTCAATTTGTTTTTGTATGGGTTTTTGACATTTATCAAGTGTTTGAACGTCGTTTTCTTTTTGTTTCCGTGGATCGCGATCAAGTGGTTTCTACATGGTGCTGGAAACTCGGATTCGCTACTATCGAGTGGATAAAAGACGCGCTGGCGGACGCCCTTGCTTTTTCTCTTCCGATTCAGGACCCCAACGACCTTACGGATGCCAACTAATGAATAGCTGCCAAAAAACTTGGATCTCGTTTAGCGTCGCTGCCATGATTTTGCTCGGCAGTTCCGGCTGCGCGACGACCAACTATCAATATGGCATTGGCGAGGCAACACAACCGACGCCAATAGCACATCCGTCAGCAAAATTCGGCAACGTTTTCAATAACAAAGTTTCCGTTGGAGGCGATCATCCAACGGTGGATCGCATTGAGAAAATGGTTCAGACGCCGCGTCGGGTTGTTGGCAAGCTGTTCAACAAGGAACCTCTGACTGAGGCAGAAACGGAAGAGGCGCGGCAGGAATCAATTGCGATTTCGCAAGAGTTTCTGCAAGCCAACGGCCTTGGCGATGTCAAGATTGACGTTCGGTGTTACGAACCGGCTGAACAATGGCGACGCCTGAAAGCAAACGACGAAATTGCTCCGATCTGGAAGTACACGGGCGGGACGATCAATCACATCGGTTATACGTTGCTGCCACGACGCGCTTTCCATTCCAATTCCTACAACCCGTTTACGAACACGTTGAGCCTGAATTCGACAGACGCTGTCGATGCGATTTACCATGCCGCCGACGCGAAGCAGCATCAAAAACACAAACACGTCGGCGCGTACGCGATGGCTCAACGGTTGCCGGTCGTCCCCATCTTTCACACTGCCGCTGTCAGTCAAGACGTGATCGGATACGCAAAAGCCAAACAGGATTGGGAACTGGAAAAGAAGTTGTATCCTGCCACCTATTCCAGAGTCGGCGCAACCGCGGTCCGCCAAGCCGTTAACTTCGGGGCCATCTCCAACACCGCATTTCCGCGAGCACCATTGCTGCAACTTGCGGGACGTTCTGTCGGAAATGTGACCGGTCGACTGGTTGCAAAGCAACGGGAATCCGAGAACGCGAGACTTGCTGATGTGAAACAGGCAGAAACGATCGAAGAGCAAGAATGAGCAAGTTGCACTTCAGTGAACCGCTCAACATCAGCGG
>CAZROJ010000366.1:0-1616 GCA_964601665.1 uncultured Pirellulaceae bacterium | reverse complement strand
GGAAAACCAAGGTTTTTACTAATGAAATGCGGAAAGTGGCGCTGTCCAACTAGATACGCTGCTCAATTGAGATTTCAGCTGCACGCCGCACTTACACGTCGATGCTGGGACGTGGCTCTTGGAGGCGAACGACGACAGCTTTGATCTACGAGTAGAACTCAAATTAATCTTCACTCAAGTTAACGACGGCGAGGCCACTATGTTAAAAACTGACTTACTTGTTCGCCTTCGTGATCTGCATGAAGAACTAATGCGCATCAACATCGATCTTGGCAACTCCGCGCCTGTCGATGAAAAAACGGTTGAATTACTTGGCACCCTTGTCACGGACGTCGGCGGCTTGGTTGATCGGACCAAAGAAATCTCGGCCTCGGAAGAAATCGTCGAACATCAAGGTTTGATGGAACAGATTCAAAACCTGGAAATCGAACATCCCAAAGTCACCGAATTTGTATCGCAAGTGACTGACTTACTGGCCATGATGGGAATTTAGCGGCTCAAACCAACCCGACGTCGCGCCACCAAACACGCGGCGCCTCGGACTTCAAAATCGGCACAATTTCTTGGTCTCGTTTCATAACACTCGCATCGATACGGCCCGTTCAAAGAACCGTCTCCGCCCAACGCCACACAAACTCCATTAGGCCGCGGCACACTCGGTTCGCCATCATCGCGAATCTGAACAAGATCTGCGTGTCTTTTCAAAAACGGGTCATCGGCGGCGACACCCAACACATCGAACCCTTGCCGACAACAAGCTCCACACGAACCACAATCATCGATCGAAAAACGTTTTTCCCAGCGGTGGCAGGCTTGTTCATTCGCGTCGACCTCTGGCAAAACATCGTTTTCGTCAACGTGCTGTCGGCAGTTCAAACCGGTTTCACTTTGAATTGCCCAAGCACAATCGCCGCAGCGTAAATTTTTGTCTTGATTCATTAACGAGCCCAGTCGGTGCCGCGACCGCGTAACAATCCACAATGACGACTCTGAATCTGAATTAGGCAACTGCTCTCGAACCACATTAGCGATCGCCGTCGTTGCCGACAGGGCTCGTTTGAGCACTGGGGCAAAGGGTTCGAATTTTGCCAAATGAAAACCTTCTTGCGCGATCTCGATCGCGGGATCATCTCCACCTTTGAGCGTATCCTCGGGCAACGCATTCCAATACGCTCGCCAATCAGTCGTCACTGCCATGAACGACCGCAAGCCGTACGGCTGGGAAAGGGCCGCTTGCAATCGAATGGCTGCGTATTCAAACACGACATCGCGATCGTCGATGTTATTGAGCCCCCAGTCTTCCCTATGAAAGCCACGTCGGCCGGCAACCAACCAATGACAGATCTCATGAAAAATCATTTGCGCCAAACAATCATCGGCATCGAAATCACATTCGTCACCGATCGTCAGCGTTCCTTTTCCGTCGTAAGCAGCGAACACTTCTGTCGAACGTTCGATGACAAGCCCCAAATCATTTGCGGCACGCAGCCAGATTAATTCAATGGGATCCCTGTATTGATGAGTAATTTGCCGCTGGGTCATTTTGGAATTTGAGTGAAGAACCGAAAGATATTGAGTTTTTAACCGTTCACGGGCTTGGTTCACAGAACCCAATG
>CAZROJ010000365.1:0-1683 GCA_964601665.1 uncultured Pirellulaceae bacterium | reverse complement strand
TTGGTAAAGGTGCTGGCACGAAGAACCGCACGGAATTGAGATTCACAGCACTAGCCGCGGGCATTTTGAGTTAAGGGATAAGCACTAATTTCCAAACGCAGATCAGCACCTACTCTGGACACAGCTCTGCCGCGGCATCGCACAGGCCTTTGGCTTGCTCCATGGTTGTCGCTTCGGCGATCGCTCGAACGATCGGCTCGGTATTACTAGGGCGGACCAACATCCACTTCCGCTGGCTCGGATCTTCGCTCTCCCAATCCAGCCGCAACCCGTCCATCGTGCTGACTTTCGCATCAGCAAATCTTTTTTCTAGAGCTGAATAAAGAGCTGGAATTTGGTCACGATCGATTTGGATTTTGGTTTTGCAAATTTCATAGCTCGGGATTTCTGCGGCGAGCGTGCTGATTGATTTTCCAGTGGCGGCCATCACGTCCAAAACTTGGGCCATCGCCACAAAACTATCTCGTACGTAGCCGACCTTGGGGTCAATCGGGCCGCCGTTACCTTCGCCGCCGTAGACGGCGTTCAACGCGATCATTTTGTTGGTCACGTTCGCTTCACCAACGGCACTCATATGCAAGGTCGATCCATTCGCTTCGCAGATGTCCGCTGACATTCGACTGGACGAACAGTTAATCACGACGTTGCCTTGCCGTGTTTTCAAAGCGTGGTTGAGCGTGATCGCCAGTGTGTATTCTTCTCCGATGTAGGCACCATTTTCGTCGATGATCGCTAAGCGGTCGGCGTCGGGGTCTTGGCAAAATACCGCGTCCGCTCCGAACGATCCCGCAGCCTTGGTGGTTTCCTGCAAATTCACTTCGGTCGGTTCGGGAGAACGAGTAAACAAACCATCCGGTGCACCGCCGAGCACTTGAACTTCGCAGCCGAGCATTTCCAACAAACGTTTGCCGAGAATCGAGCCGGAACCATGGTGGCTGTCCAAAACGACTTTAAATTTTTTAGCTTGAATGGCTTCGGTGTCGACCGTCTCCAAAACAGCATTCAAATGAGCCGTCGTGGTGTCCGCTGCATTTGTGATTGACCCGATTTTATCATGAGCCACCGCGGCGAACTGGTGGTCGCGGTAAGCGTCGATCACTTTCTCCCCTTCGTCAGCCGGGATGACTCGGCCATCGGCACCGAACAATTTGATGCCGTTATAAGGAGCAGGATTATGGCTGGCTGAGATTTGAATTCCAGCTGCTGCGTTGTGCTCGCGAACCAAAATCCCGCAGGTTGGCGTCGCGGCAACGTCACCATAAATCACGTCGCGTCCCATCGCCGACAAGCCGCTGCAGATAGCCTGAGCCAACATGGTGCCGGTCGCTCGTCCGTCTCGGGTTACAACAACGGGCCCGTCGGTGGTCAGAAGTGAAGCGTAAGCAGTGCTGTATTTGATCGCTAGGATTGGATCGAGGCTTTCGCCGATAATACCGCGGAGTCCTGAGACGCTAATAATGGGTTCTTGCATGACAACTAAATCTAAAATGTTTTTAGAAGAAAGAGATATTTGATTCGTGAGATCTTAATTGCCGGATTGCCTTTCAACCACGCCGAACTGAAAGCTGGATAGTTCATCTGACAGAATCACCGCCAATTTCCGCACAAACGTCCGCATTGTCGACCGTATTAAATTGGTGGGTCGCCAGAGATTTCATATTTCATATTTCATATTTCATATTT
>CAZROJ010000364.1:0-1688 GCA_964601665.1 uncultured Pirellulaceae bacterium | reverse complement strand
AGAATTTTATGAGCTCGTCCCATAACTATTGAGCCGGCAACGTTAGCCGCGGGCATTTTCGGTTTGGGGATCAGCACTAAGTCATTTGTTTTTTCAATGAGCCCGCATTTGAGTGAGCCGACATTTGAATCAGCCCACATTTCCGTCGGTTCGTTTTTCCAAATCGGTTCGAGTCGTACCCGATCGCGACAAAATTCGCCTAAACGCAGCCCTTCACGTTTGAACAGTTAAGAAGAATTGTATGGCAGGCGTCGGATTTTTATTTTGTTTGGCAGCGACGCCGGGGCTCGAAATCTTGCCGCCGATGATCGTTTTGCCGATCGCGTGGCTGTTGTGTTTCGTGGGGCACGTCGGATTATGGTGCGTGGCCTTCAATCGAATTCACGCCACCGCGCTGCCGCGTCGATTTCGCAAACAAACCGAAAAAATAATTATTCCGATCGTCGCGCTTCCAATTTTGTACGTGATTGCAAAGTTTGTTTTTTGGTTTCAATTTGATTTTGGCTCGGCTTACCTGCTGGTTCGGATTTACATGCTGGCCTGCGTTGGTTTGGGCCTCTTCTTTGCCGGGCGTTGGTTCGTGCGAAAATATATTGTGGGACGTCCGGCTGCCGTCGTAAGTTACCAACGGACTTGGATCGACATGCGACCACGCGTCTCCAGTCCGTTTTTTCACGGCACCATGCCAGAAATGTTGGGCGCGATCCCGATGAATGAAGCGTCCAAGTTAACGCTCGAAAAAATAACCTTCAGCTTGCCCATGCCAAAAGCACTAGACGGACTGAAAATCTGTCAACTTTCTGATTTGCATTTTACCGGCCACATCAGCGTCGAGTATTTTGAGGCGATTGTGGACGAAGCGAATCAGTTCCAGCCTGATTTAATCGTGATTACAGGCGACTTTATCGATGAACAAAAATGTTGGCCGTGGTTTGATTCGACCATCGCGAAATTGCGTGCCAAATACGGTGTCTACGCCGTTCTAGGAAATCACGACAAACGCATTCCTGACGAACAAATGCTCAGGAAACGGTTGGAAGAATGTGGGCTGACACTGGTCGCCGGCAAATGGCAAATGCTCGAAATCAATGGGGCAACCGTTTCGCTAACCGGCAACGAGTTGCCTTGGTTTGACGCCGTCCAATCACTGCCTCCACCCGCCGAACAACCACCGGCCGACCTTTCAATTTTGCTCAGCCACAGTCCTGATCAGATCGATTGGGCCCAAGATTACAAATTCAATTTGATGTTCGCCGGTCACACGCACGGCGGACAGATTGCTTTCCCCATCGTGGGGCCGATCGTTGCGCCCAGTCGGTACGGAGTGAAGTACGCTTCGGGAACGTTCCAAGTTGGCGATATTTTAATGCACGTCAGCCGTGGCATCTCAGGTGACGAACCCATCCGAGTCAACAGCCCACCAGAACTCGGCCTGTTTATACTCAAAAGCAAGGCGTAGTTGCCATGCGTTGCCGTCAAATACCGTCGCGGCGGCTGGATTGTTGTTTGGCTTCATCGTGCGTGCGAAACGATTCCTGGGCCAGCTTGCTAGGTCTTTAGCACAGGCATTCGGTAAGCCGATTGGCGGTTGAATCTCTTCCACTGAAGTTTGAAACGCTTGAGAATCTAGGGCTATGAATCTCAATTCCGTGTGGTTCTTCGTGCCAGCACCTTTACCAAGCAAGCAA
>CAZROJ010000363.1:0-1696 GCA_964601665.1 uncultured Pirellulaceae bacterium | reverse complement strand
GAAATCATGTTAGGTCCACTGGTCGCTGCCAAGTTAGGGTACTCCCCCGAAGCACTTGCGATCGGTCGCCAGCTTAATTTCGAAGGACAGACATGGACCATCGTTGGAGAATTTTCGTCGGCGGGCACGGCCTACGATTCGGAAATTTGGTGCGGATTGAACGACTTCCAAAACGCCACCAAACGGCAAGACTTAACCCTGGTCGCAATGACGCTTAAGCCAGACGCCTCGCAAGCAGGCATTCAATTATTTTGCAAAGAGCGAACGGACCTGGAACTTCGCGCTATCAGCGAAACTGCGTATTACCAATCACTGCAAACACACTACAAACCCGTTCGAATACTTGCGTGGCTAGTAGTTGTTCTGGTATCCACCGCCGGAATCTTTGCTGGACTGAACATGATGTACGGCGCCGTTGCGGGACGCATCCGAGAAATTGCAACGCTGCAAGCCATCGGCTATCGTCGACCAGCGATATTACTGAGCATCGTTCAAGAAGGTGCTCTATTGGCCGCCGCAGCGTCACTGATCGCTGGAGTTATTTCCATCGTACTGCTCAATGGAATTGCCGTTCGATTTACGATGGGCGCTTTTACGCTCCGCATCGACAGCGTCGCCATCCTGATCGGTTGCGGCGTTGGCCTCATGCTGGGCATTATCGGAGCACTACCACCCGCCCTCAAAGCGCTTCGTTCGGAGGTCGCCGTGAGCCTCAAAGCGATCTAAACCATATTTCCAAACAATCCGTTTCCCCAAACAACTAACATTTAAAAACGATCCTCCAAGAACTATCTACAAACGATTGAGCCCGAAAGCAAACCGATGAAACCACGACTAATTATTTTGACTAGCACATCCTTGCTGTTCACATCCGCATTATTCTTGGGTTGCGGCCAGCCCGAGATGCCCACCAGTTCCAATTCCAAAACCGAACCGGCCGAGCCAACTGGAAAACAGTACCTTGCGACTGCTGAGCCAGCAGGTTCGTCACCGGTGGGTGTCGTGCGAAACTCCTGCAAAGACGGCGACAAAATCGCGCTGGAAGGCATCATTGGCGGTTCAACCGAACCGTTCATAAAAGGCCTTGCAGCCTTCACCATCGTAGACCCAAAAGTCAGCTACTGCCCACCCGAAGAACATTGCCCAACGCCCTGGGACTATTGCTGCACCCAAAACGAAGTCAAAGAAAACATTGCGACAATAAAAATAATCGACGAACAAGGAAACATCGTTGCTCAAGACGCTCGTCCACTGCTGGGCATCAAAGAACTTTCGGTTGTCATCGTCGAAGGCACAGCAAAACGCGACGACCAAGGAAACTTGACATTACTGGCGACCAAGCTGTTTCTGAAAAAGTAATTCAGGCCAACCGGCGCCCTGGACTGCGTCGAACTTCAATCGCCACCAATTTTAGCCCGTAGATTTCTACCTTCCCATTTATTCTAAGTCGCCCTCGCCGCGGAAGAATCAGCATGAGTGATTCACAACTCGATATTTCTCAGCTTGCCTTGGATCGCCCATCGCCATCCACGCCCGCTCTACAGCAAAAACGCAATCGCAGCAAATGGTTCTCGCGTTACTTCGTACCGGGTGGAATTTTGGTAGGCTTTTTGGCTCTGATCGTTTTTTCCACCGGCCAATCGATATGGCCCAGCCCTTCAGTCCAAGTCATCCCGGTGATCGTTACGCGAACGGC
>CAZROJ010000362.1:0-1830 GCA_964601665.1 uncultured Pirellulaceae bacterium | reverse complement strand
TTTCCGGCACTAGCCCGAGGCTCACTATGCACCTAGCACGAGGCTACCGCCAACAACTCACTATTCCTAAAAACGCCACCGACACCGACATCGCCATTCGCCACAGGCAAACGCGGCCGCTTTAGCCAGTCGATCTGACGACTGCCAGTTGCAAGAGTTCTTTCAGACGACTGGGCTGCGTCGCTTCCACCTTGGCGACGAAACCTCGCTTATGAGCAAACCGAACATCGTCAAGATTTTCAATCTGTGAAAAATCCAGGCGAGGATAATCTTCGTAGCGCGTCAGTCCATAACCGCCACCACGTCGATCGGGACAAACCAACGCATGAACATCGCTGGCCATTCCTTGTTCAGCGATAAAAGCGTACAGCCCGAATGCAGGATCATTGGCAATCGCATCGCTACGTTCTAAAAACAACGCGACGATCGGTTCCCCGTCCGTCTCCACCGACCACCATTGGCAGTGCTGTTTGAGGTAACCCAAACGCTCTCGTAGCGACCGCACATAAGTCACGATGTCCTCACCGATCATGCACATGACTTGGTAGATTGGATCTTCAGCGCCGAGTTCCCGGTGGCTGGCGAAACGATTCAACATCGAAATATCGATCGGCGAATTTAAATCGCTGAAGACAGAACGCGGGATCCCCATTCGTTCGGCCGTCTCGTTGGGGCCGAGCGTATCGAGCCACTCGGCCGGTCGCAGCCAAGCACAGAAAGCGACGGCGTCTTCGTACAGATCAAGATCTTTTAGAACCAGTGACAGCGCGCACAGCGGCGGCGCGTCGCGCGGAAATTGGTGGTGATCAAAATTATTTAGTGCTGGATCGTGCACGCCGCCGACATCAACCACAAAAATCGTCTGATCGGCCAGATCCTCAGGGCACGGCTCGCGACGCTCGATCGGCACCCCGTGCAAATGCGCTAAAACACTGCAAGCAAGGAAATCATCTTTGTGGGCGCCGCCGGGATGGGTAACAATCAACTTGGTAGTCATAGAAACAATTGGTTGGGCTTCGAAAAGCAGATCTGCAAACGCGAAAAGATACCCCCAAAGGATAACCAACGCACGCCCTTTTATCGTCGTTCGACCTTCAGCTGTTACAATCTAAAAAACTTTTTACACGCTCGTCTGTGGATCGAAGATCGACGGGCGGCGCAATTCCGAACTTGAGAAAACCACGACCATGCTCAAACTCCACTCGACTTCGCCATGGCTGAAGCTGCTGTTGCCGATCGCTCTGCTTGCCTGTTTCACTCAAAACGCGATTTGCCAAGAACCCTTGGTCGTGTTTCTTGTGCGGCACGCCGAAAAAGTCGACGACAGCAAAAACTCTAAACTCTCCCAATCCGGAATCCAGCGAGCCGCCGTGCTGGCCCACACTTTGCGAAGCGCGAAAATTAAAAACGTTCAAAGCACTGATTACCCAAGAACCCGGTTAACGGCAAAACCGTTTTTGGCCGAGCACCACTTGGAGATTCAGCAATACGAAGCAAGATACTTGTCCGAGTTTGCTGACAAGCTAAAAAGCGCCGGCGGCCGGCACTTGGTTATCGGCCACAGCAACACGACGCCCAAGCTGGTCAAACTGCTGGGCGGTGATCTAGGTTCTGCCATCACCGACAAAGAATACGACCGGCTGTACATCGTCTCGATCGACAAAGACGGTAACTCAAGCACGTTGCTGCTCCGTTTCGGCGCCCCTTTTGTTCCGCCCGCAAAACAAAAAGAACTCGACAAGTAAAATTGCAAAACGACGATTTGACGAGCGATGGCGGTCGTATTTTCGATCAACCTAACCGTTCATAGGTTTGGCTTGCAGAACCCAA
>CAZROJ010000361.1:0-1886 GCA_964601665.1 uncultured Pirellulaceae bacterium | reverse complement strand
CCTGTAAGGCGATCGGCAGTTGAATTTCTACCGCTGATGTTTGCAACGATTGCGAATCTTGGGCATATTGCCCGGTCGCCGTCGTGGCCCGGCTTAATAGTCGTTTTCAATAAACGCTTCATGGACCGATGTCCCACCGGGGCTTGCTGGAAGCCGTTGCTGGAACTCCAGCATCGGATCAAACTCTGCATCACCCTGGTCCGGCGACGCACCAAGCGGTTCGCTATCCAAAGCTTCTAATTCGTAATGGCCCACTTCGGAAATGCTTTGCTGCATCACCTCAGCTGCCAAGCTTCGATAATCTTGAGCCCCATTCGAATCCGCCGAGTATTGAAAAATCGACTGGCCATAACTGGGCGCTTCCGCCAAACGAATGTTCCTGCGGATCCGCGTATCAAAACTGCTCGCGTTGGCCCAAATCGAATTGGTCTCCCGCTGCTCCTCAAAAAAGATCTCGACATCATCGACCACTTCGTTAGCCAGACGAGTGCCTGTATCGAACATGCAGTAGATCACATTCGACAGCGTCAAATCTGGATTCAACCGCCGCGCGACCAATTCGATCGTACGCAACAGCTTGCTCAATCCGTGCAGCGCTAGAAAATGTGGCTGCAATGGCAGGAACACTTCGCTGGCCGTGGTCAACGCATTCAACGTCAAAATTCCCAGCGAAGGCGGGCAGTCAAAAATGATATAGTCAAAATGTTCGCCGAACTCCGCCATTTTGTCTTGGAGAATAATCTCGCGCCCCACTGCTCCAGACAACTCCATCTCGGCAGCCGCCAAATCAATATGGCTGGGCGTTAGCCAAAGGTTGTCTTCGACTTGATGACAAACTTCTTTCAGTGTTGTATCGCCGGTCAACACGTCATACACGGACAGGTAATCCTGCTCCATCGCAAACCCAAGATGCAATGACGCATGGGCTTGGGGATCCAGATCAATCAGCCACACACGATGACCAGCCTCAGCCAGAGCCGCACTTAAGTTGACCGCCGTGGTCGTTTTGCCAACGCCACCTTTTTGATTAATAATCGCAATGCTTCGCATCGGAAACTCCGTTTTCGTGCGTCTAAGGGCAAGGGACGATGCCAATCATTTTGCTCGGCAAAACATCCGTTTTCTTGTTACGCTTCAGTATATGGCTTGGCATCATTGACGACCTAGACCGGTTTTGAAATTCGCCAGATTAACATTTGCCACAATTGCCGGTTACCCGCGTAGCGTATCCGCTGCAAAGGCCAGCAAGGGCTAAATCGACTGGCCAAATTACACTTCAGTGCTAGCTTACCCAACTGACACCCAACAAAGCGCTTGCCGCTTTTTGGAACTAACGCCCCACCTTAGGTACTGAAAAATCGGTTTCTTGGCCGATTGCCTGCTAGTCGAAACGCATCTTTCACAACCGCCGTGGCCCATCAATCAATGGCTACGGCAATCGTCCTACCATCACTGAAAAACCCAATGCAGCCCTTTCGATTTCAAAAAGCATACTCTCCTGTCTTGGTCTGCAACGCTCAAGGTGGCTCGTTGATTCCTGAGAACATCTCCGAATCGATGACCGAGTCAGGCCTACAAGCCGACGCAAGCCGACTACTGATACGCTTTGTTGATGTTTCGGTCCTCGAACGGGCGGCCGTCGTTACATCGAACATCTCGCGACATGTCATCGACCTTGATCGCCCCGTCAACGACGCAACGCTCATTCCAATGACCAACTCCAGCGGCGACCCGATCTATCAACCTGCCGTCTTTCATTCGCAAACAGAAATTGACGATCGTATTTCGAAATTTTACCAGCCGTTCCACAACCAGATTACCGAGGAACTTCGTCGCTTGGTTAACCAGTTTGGCAGAGCGGTTCTTGTAGATATGACGTGCACGAA
>CAZROJ010000360.1:0-1888 GCA_964601665.1 uncultured Pirellulaceae bacterium | reverse complement strand
CGAATTCTCGTCGCTCGAAAAATTCAGGCCGCCAATCGATGCGAAGCACCCGAGGCCTCACGGCCAACGGCTCATTGACTTAGATCAACCGCAGCGGAAACCCAATGAGCCGTGACGCGTAAACGGCCGGGCGTCCACACCAAGTCAATCGCGTTCAAGCGGAAGGCTGCATTTGTTGAACGCGACCCAGCAAAGACGTCGAGAACGATGGAAGTTCGTTGGGTGATTGAGCTTGTTCGTTTGAATTCAATTCATTTCCGAAAAGTTTACCAAATAATTGCTTGTCACTGAAAATCCGAGGATTAAAACTCTGCCTATAACTTTCAAGAACAACATCCGTTCAAAGTGAAACAGCATGGCACGCAACGTTGAAATCAAGGCTCGGATTTCGATTAATGAATTCGAGTCCGCTCAAAAAATCTCGGCAAGAATTGCTTCTGAGGGTCCCGAAGTCATTCAGCAGACCGATACATATTTCGATTGCCGAACTGGCCGATTAAAGCTTCGCCAATTCGCCGATGGTTCGGCGGAACTGATTGCGTATCAGCGTCCGGACGCCGTAGAGCCCAAAACTTCCAACTACCACCTGATCGATTGCCCGACGCCCCAGAGAATGATTGAGGGTTTGACGAGCGTTCTGGGTTTGCGAAACGTTGTCAAAAAACGCCGCGTCCTATTTTTGGTCGGGCAAACTCGAATTCACTTGGATCAAGTTGAAGGACTCGGCTGCTTCCTTGAGCTGGAAGTTGTTTTGCAAGATTCAGATTCCGAAAGCCATGGCAGAGCGGTCGCGAATGAAATTTTGGCTCAGCTGAAAATCGACGAAACTCAAATGATTTCCGGCTCTTACATCGATCTGATGGATCAACACGCCACACCGAATTGACGCCGTGGCGAATTTTGCCGGTCGTAATTTAGGCCGAGATTGTCGATTATTCCAAGTCCTTGCCAGTGTGCCGAGCAAGCGGTAGGTTAGGCAGTCTCGGAAGTGTAAGTGCTTTTCAAGATTTTAGGCGAGCCAGTTGTCGCGATTGACATTCAGCCTGCTCTTGGAAAAGTAATCGTCGAAGGAATTTCAAAGGAGTCGAATAGTGACGTTGGGCCAACAGAGTGAACGCGGATTGTTTATTGCGATCGACGCCAATATTGGTGCCGGTAAAACCAATGCTTGTCACGCTATCGCTTCGGCGGCAATGTCGACAGGACTGCAAACCAAGGTGATGGAAGAGCCGACTCATCATCCGAAATTCAACCATTTTCTGCAGCGTTATTACGACGACTTGCAGAGCGGCAAAAACACCGGCGGCGGTTTTGCGATGCAAATGTTTATGCTCTGCCAGCGGTACGAGCAACATCGGTTGGCGGTCGAGCAGGCTTGGGGCGATCAAGGAATCATCGTCGTTCAAGATCGTCCGATTTACGGCGACACCGTTTTTGCAACAACCGCGATGGAACGCGGGTTCATGACACCCGAAGAGTATCAACTGTACGTTGATGTCTATCGAAATATGAGCCGCGATGTGATGCCGCCGGATATTTTTGTATTTTTGGATGTGGATCCGGAAGAGTGCTACGACCGAATGCACTCGCGCGGTCGTTCAGAAGAAGAAGGCGTGCCGTTGGACTACCTAAAGCAACTCTACGACAACTACCAAAAGTTGCTGGGCGAAATGCGGCGAAGAGGCGTTCGAGTTTTGACCATTGATTGGAGCGGATTTGGGCCGCCGGTTGAGATCTGGAAAAAGATTCGTAGCTTGGTTCAGTCGGAGGATCTGTGGTACGAGCAGCTAACATTCGGGCTGGCCAAAGAACCCCGAGCCCCAATTACGCCGGGAAAAGAGTAGCGGAGCAGGTCGAAATGTTTGAGAATTTGAGAATTTGAGATTTT
>CAZROJ010000359.1:0-1931 GCA_964601665.1 uncultured Pirellulaceae bacterium | reverse complement strand
TGAGATGTGAGATGTGAGATGTGAGATGTGAGATGTGAGATGTGAGATGTGAGATGTGAAATGTGAAATGTGAAATGTGAAATGTGAAATGTGAAATATGAAATATGAAATATGAAATATGAAATATCAAATATCAAATGTGGGATATCCGACGATCCGATTCTTGGGTTTCGTTTTCTTTCGTTTCCTTTAGTTTAGACTTCCGGAGAGCAACTGGCCGTCGAGTAAAACCGCTTTGTTGCGGAGTTGCTGGAGCCGATCGAGATACTCCAGTTGAGCCTCAAAGTAGGTTCGCTGAGCGGTCAATACTTGTAGAAAACCAACTTCGCCTTCACGGTACCCCGCAGAAATAAGTTCCAATGTCTTTTCAGATTTTGGCAAAATGGAATTGGAAAAGGCGTCAACTTGAATTTTTGCTTTCACATAAGCCCGGTATTCGACGACCAACCGTTGTCTGAGTCGTAAGACCATTTTTTCGACGTTCGCTTGCGCGGCTGCGATCTCATGCCGGCGCTGCATGATTTGGCCTTGATTGACGTCGTATTTGGGAAGCGGCATGCCAATTTGAAAGTCGGCGACAACATGTTCGCCCGTGGTGTCGTAGCCAACGCCACCTTGCCACGTAACATTGGGGATCCACTGGACATTGGCTCGTTCAAGACTCCGTTTGGCCGTTTCAATTTTTGCCAACTCGGTCGCCAGTTCCGGGCTCTGCGAAAGCAACTGATCGTACAGCGTTTCGATTGTCGCCACGGCAGGGGTTTCGGTTGCGTCGCCTGTCAGATATCCAAACGGCAGATCGGCTTGGTTGAGCAGTGCCGCCATCTGCTGCCTAGCAGCCAATAGGTCATTATCGGCTTGTCGGTAAATTACCTTGACCCGTTCGAGTTCGATCTCTGCTTGCAAGACCGTCGTTTGGGCTGCTTCTTGGGCTCGGACCAATGCCTCGCTCATGTCGACAATTTCTTGCATCATCGCCACTAGTTTGCTCGTCAGCTGGACTCGTTGTTGTGCGACCAAAACGTTGTAGTAGCCAGCGCAAACATCCGTTTTTAGACGTTGTTGAAGCACTTCAATTTGTTGACCGGCTGCCTTGATTTCAGCCGCCACGATGCGTCTGGACAACGTCAGTTTGTTGCCACGAACAATCTCTTGGCCGTAGAAAAAACCGTATCGCCCCCCTGCCCCGTCTTCGAAAATATCTTCGCCGCGAATCCCGGCGACGGGGTTGGGTCGCAAACCAACTTGGATTCGCTTGCCCATCAACGCATCTCGGCGAGCACGAGCTTGGCGGATGGCCGGGTTGTTTTCAAACGCCAAAGCTTCCAGTTGGCCGAGCTGTGTGTTGGCTGGGGAGGCGGAGGCGATGATTGATTCCATCGAGTCGACGGAAGGTGGATCGGCTTCAATGAAGGGCCGAGCCGGCGGTGTTGGCGTCGAAGGGACGTCGACGGTTTCGGGCAAGAACTTGGCGTTTGGTGCAGCGCGAGGGGCGGCAAGTGATTGGCCAACCGCCTGTTCCGTCACCGCCAGCACGATCGAGCAAATGATGCCGATTCGTATCGTGTTGAGTGCGATTTTGGTGAAGGCGAGCTGGTGCATGGTCCGTGAATCTTGGGCCAGAACGCTGCTGACCCACAAAATACGATTGGTACGAATCTTTTATCGAATCGTTACAACGATACTGATAGTAGTTTCCATGTGATGACGGTAAACTGGGTCGGCGAAACCTTGGCGGTTAGGCAAAGGGAGCTGATTCCTTGTTTTTTGCGTTACCGCTGGCGGCTTTGCGAACGCTCGACGTAGGTCTTGTTGTGGTTGTAATCTCGCCCCGCACCGCGGGTCGGGAAGGTGAAACGCGATTGAGAAACTTTACAATAGCAAGTTCAAGATTCGCAATCGTTGCAAACATCAGCCGTAGAAATTCAGCT
>CAZROJ010000358.1:0-1937 GCA_964601665.1 uncultured Pirellulaceae bacterium | reverse complement strand
ATACAGAATTTTCAATTCTGCCGAACCACCAGTTTATACCCGTGAACGGTTACGAAAAAAGTTTGATGTGCGGCGGCCTCATCAACGACAAGTCGTGACGGGACTGGTCGTCAACGATCGAGCCAATTTGCCGCGAGAAAAACGTCGTTGGCTGCGCGCCGTTGAACACCGTATGCGACTTTCAAAACAGGGCGGTTACGTCGGGCCGGCACCTGCTTTGAACCAAGAACAATTGGACGGCTGGCGAAGTTTAAGAGAGATGATTGATGCTGATGTTGCGAACTAGAAAGCGGATTTGGCTTTGTGCGATGTCGCGAGAACGAAATGATGTTAGGGTTCGAAATCAAGTTGGTCAGCAGAATCGCTTGGTGAGGGTTCCGTTAACGCGGGCCGATTGTTTTCGCTTGACTTGACACGTTGAATAATAACGTTGGCCGCCACGACAGCCGCGATGGCTCCGCTGATCCAGGCGAGTAACAATAAAAGGACGCGTCCGGTCTTGCCGTTTTTTCGAGCACGTTTGGCAGCGAACGATTGTTGTTCGCTCGAGGGTTGTTGGTGTTTGTCCTCGATTTCAAAATTCTGCATGATGATCGGTCGGTGTGGTCGGCGAGATTTTAGATGGGTCAATTGTAGGCTTGGGAGACGGCGTTCCCAAACACCGTTTGCGACGCTCCCCGTTGAAGCATTGAGTGGATTGGTGATAATCGGATGGGCGAATGAGCATTTTTGCCCGACGACGCCAGATTGGTCAGGCTGCGATCGCCACATCGGTGACCTGAAAAATTCAACTTGCTGGACCTATGAGATGTCTGAATCCTCGCAAAACCAAACCATTTCCGATTTCGTTGCGCTGAAAAACCGAGCGGCACTCACGCACGCAATCCGAACGGCGACGGAACTGGGAATTTTCGAGGCCTTGTCCGAAGGCCAGCTGACGGCCGAGCAAATCGCTGAAAAAATCGGCGCAAACGCAAAACGAACCGAAGCCCTGATGACCGTTTTGGCTCGTTGCGAATTAATCGAGCATTATGACGACCACTTCGCGTTGTCGATGTTGGCTCGTTTGATTCCGTCGTCTTATTTTGATTTGGGGGATTTTCATTGGAAGGATTTGGCGGCCAGCGTTCGCTCGGGTATCTCGCTGGAAAAAGGAAAAGTCGTTGAGAATCCAGATATTGATTTTTTGGTTCAGCAAGCGTCCGAAGAGTGGATGTTGACGCCGACAGCGCTAACGGTGGCTCAAGCTTTGGACATCGGGAATACTCGACGCGGCCTAGATATTCTGGAGCTCGGTTGTGGCTCGGCGGTGTTCGGAGCGACGCTGGCTCACGCGGATCCGACTTCGACTCTGACTTTGGTTGACACCACGCCGGAGATTGCTCGAGCGAAAACGACTTGCGAAAGCGTGCAGATTTTGTCGCGGACGGCTTTGATTGAAGCCGATAATTGGCGAGACATCGAAGTGATTGATTTGGCCGACACGCCCGCCGACGATGACTCGGCCATGGTGGCTCAACCGACTTTTGATCTGGTGATCGTTCACAAAAAAATCCATTTGGATGGTTTGAATCGAACGGCTGGGTTGATGAAAAAATTGGGCGCGTTATTGCTCAAGCGTGGTGGCGAGTTGGCGATCGTGGACGTGTTTCCGGGGCAAACGGCTGGCGATGCGGCGCGAGAAAGCTTTGAGCTTGAGTTTGGTTTGCGGCATTCGCATGGCCAGTGCCACCACCCGCGCGATTTGGAGCCAGCGTTAAAAGCGGCTGGTTTTGCGAATGTTCAGTTTGCTCATCTGCCCGCTGAACCGTTTTTGTATGGGTTGATTTTGGCGGCGAAAGGGTAGGCCAAAGGGTAGGGGATGCCGGATGGGCCCGGCCGCGACTAGTGCCGGAAACCGGAATTGTGTACGAATTTAAGATGCCAGCATGATTTCT
>CAZROJ010000357.1:0-1948 GCA_964601665.1 uncultured Pirellulaceae bacterium | reverse complement strand
GTGCTAATCCCAAAACTCAACAATGCCCGCGGCCAGCGCCGTCGGCTCACGAGTGCATTGTTCCAATTGGAACAAAGCACGAGTTGTGCGATAAGCTCTTAGTCGAAAGGCGATTAGGAATTTACCGGGCATCAAGCTCGAGATTCAGAATCGCTGCAAACATCACCGGCAGAACTTCAACTGCCAATCGCCTTAACCCAGGATAAAAGGATAACAATGCAGCTCCCATTAGGGTTTAAGTTTGGCGGTCTGGCTTGCGGTATCAAACCGTCTGGCAAAAAAGATCTGGCGATTATTTCGACAGATGAGCCAGCGGTGGCCGCCGGGGTCTACACTCAAAATGTCGTCTGTGCGGCCAGCATCGATTGGAACCGATCGATCACGCCCAGCGATCAGTTTCGCGGTTTGGTGGTCAATTCAGGCAATGCCAATGCGTGTACGGGCAAGCAGGGAGTCGCGAACAATCTGGCGATGGCCAAAGCAGTCGCAGATTCGTTGGGGGGCAAGACTGAATCGGTCGCGGTGCTTTCGACAGGCGTGATTGGCCATCAGTTGCCGCTGTACCAAGTGCGATTGGGTATTGAAAAATTGATGGCCCAGACGGAAGCCACGGAAGCCGGTTTTGAAGACGCCGCCGATGCAATAACGACGACCGACAAGAGTCGAAAGACGGCCAGTCGGCAAATCAAAATCGATGGAGAAACGATTTCCGTGGCGGCGATGGCCAAAGGTGCGGGCATGATTGGCCCCAAAATGGCAACCATGTTGGCGGTCGTTTGTACCGATGCCAATGTGTCGGTCGAGCAAGCAGCGGCGATGGTCAAGCAGGCTGCAGATCGATCCTTCAATCAGATTTCGGTTGAGGGCCATACGAGTACCAACGACGCTTTGTTGCTCGTTTGCAGTGGTCGAGTAGGAAAGGTGTTCAGCAGTGACGGCGTGGCGATGCTCCAGTCGGCGATTGACGAAGTTTGTATCGAGACGGCCAAGATGATTCCAGCCGATGGCGAAGGCGCAAGTCACCTGATCGAAATCGAGGTGAAGGGCGCTGCTTGTAATGCGGACGCTGAAACGGTGGCCCGGACGATTGCCAGTAGTAATTTGGTGAAGACGGCGATTGCTGGAGCCGACCCGAATTGGGGCCGAATTGTGTCGGCGGCGGGCTACGCGGATGTTCCGATGGCGGCCGAGGCCTACCGGTTGGAGTTGAATGGTTTCTTGATTTTTGCCGATGGCGAACCGGTTGACTTTGACGCCAAAGCCGTCAGTGATGCGATCGCCGAATCCTTTGACACAAAGGTGTCCCTGAGAGTTGGCAATGGACCGGGCACGGCGAAACATTGGACCAGCGATCTGACGGTCGATTATGTTCGTTTTAATTCCGAGTACACAACGTAAAATCGGGTAGTTGGCTTGACATAATTTTGCCCGCACCTACCCTTAATCAGCCTAATTTGGCTCAATTCCACTTACAGAAATATTTCGGAGAACCCCCTCGATGGCTGACGACGATCTGGTCGATCCACTGAACGAACCCGCAGACGCCGACGATCTTGGTCTTGAGGATAATCTTGCGCCGCCGCCGACGGATGCGCTTGATTTAGAAGTGGTTGACGAGTTTGACGTGTCGGATTTCGACGAAGAATTCGATGACGATTTCGAAGAGGAAATTCAGGGCGAGTACAACTTGCAGGATGACCAGTACGGCGAAGATTTTGAAAAGGAGTTCGGGCACTTTACCGACCCCAAAAAAGCAGCCGCTCGTAAAGCGGAAAAGGCTGAAAAAGCCGAGAAGGCCAAAAAGTCAAAAGGGAAGTAGCCCTCAAGCGGTCGGGCCGAACATTTGGACAGACAAAAGGTCAGCTCTTAGTCCAGTTCCCCAAATTAGTACGGGCGGTTTTGGTGTTTGGAACCGATTTATGGTGCAGGCCCGATTTTGGGCGAAAGA
>CAZROJ010000356.1:0-1949 GCA_964601665.1 uncultured Pirellulaceae bacterium | reverse complement strand
CTGCTGCCACAAACGCTGCTAAGCAACAAAAAGCTGGCAACCGGTTTTGAAATCCAAATCTGATTGCTGAAGCAAAACGTGCTGGCTACGCCGTGACTGTACTGTTTGTGTTTCTCGATTCCGCGGACAGTTGCGTTAACCGGGTGAAACAACGAGTAATTCTTGGTGGTCACGATGTACCAGAATTGGACATTCGGCGACGATTCGTTCGCTCGATTGCAAATTTCTGGAACATCTATCGTGGATTAGCCGATTCTTGGCTTCTTGTATAATTTTCAGGAACGAAGCCGATGCTCTAATTCTTGAGAACCTTCGGTTCTAGTTCAAAAAACCCGTTGCGGCGATGCGGGGTGGCTCAGCTTTGCTTTAAGGATTTGGTCCGTTTGGATCGCTCGGTTGACGCAGTGTGAAAACGGTTTGCGTTGCCACCGGAGTGATTTTTCGGCCATGCAAGGCGTGGTTCAGACGCGGCCGAGCCGAAATCACTTTTTTGAAGGCCACTCGGTACCGCTTTTAATCGTTTTTTGAACCCATCATCGCCGCCAGCGCTTACGCCTTGCGCGAACGCTTGCTGGGTTGAATTTTCAAACGTTTTTTTGGTTCAACTTGAATTGGGGTAATTCGGTTTTTCAGCCAATCCCTAATTTTAAAAACCAGGTTTCGCTCCACTGGCGAACCCCCCACAAAGGCAGATGAAATCCGTTTCTCTGTCACCACCTGTCGGCCGCCATTTCTTGGCGACCAACCGATGGCTCCGAAGAAGGCAGATTTCATACGGCCTTTTTACTCTCATCCAAGGCCATGCCTTTTCGGTTCTCAGCTCTCTTTTTAACTTGACGTGCTTCTCTCGCAGGTCGGCAACCATTTCGTTTTTTTGGACGAACCAATGCCGTCCAAACAAAGCCGAATTTTGCCAATATCGAGCCGACGTCGGCGAACTAAGGGCACATTCAACGTCAAAATTCGTCCCTTCAGCCAGAAAGCCGAATAATTTGCTTGCCTCATTCCCACCTTCCGAATGCAATAATTGTTACAACTCGACCATAGAACGGTTTTCAATCGTGACGGTTTCGACAAATTTAAGTTTCGAATCTGTATTTTCCGCTCGGCCCGAACCATGACCTAACCTTTCCTCGCGTGATGTCAAAACGCAACACCTGAATTTGAATCAAAACAAATGGAATCACTTTTGGACTTATTTAGTGAAGCGAACGTTATCCCCACGGCTCTGATGACCTTGGTCGTCGCATACTGGTTGATGATGATCGCGGGTGTGGTTGGCATGGACATGTTCGATTTCGATATCGACATGGACGCAGACGTCGGAATTGATATTGATCCGGGACTGGACATTGATCCGGGACTGGACGTCAATGCCGGTGCGGATTTGGGAACCGGCGATGCCGACATCCAAGGCCACGATGGCGGACTTGCCGAAGCAGGGGCAACGGATTTGGACACCGGCGGAGGCAGCACAGCGTCCTCGGGTGGAGGATTTGTCCGAACGGTTTACGACTTTTTTTACTTGAGCGACGTTCCGGTGGTGATCGTCGCTTCGGTGTTTGTTTTTGGATACTGGGTTGCCAGCGTCACATTGAATCACTTTTTTAATCCAGACCAAGCATTCGTGCCTTCGTTGCTGTGGGTCATCCCCAGTACCTTTGTCGCGTTGGTCATAACCAAAATCGCCATCATTCCAGCAGCCGCCATCGGTCGGAAGAGTGGCCCCGAAGATCGCTCGCGTTCAAATCTGATTGGAGAAACCGGCGTGGTTACTTCCATTGGAGTCAACGAAAAATTTGGACAAATTAGCGTCAAACGAAAAGACGAGCCTGAAATATTGTTGAATGTTCGCATTGAACAAGGCAAACCAGAGCTCTCAAAAAACGAATCAGCAAAAATCATTTCTTACAACAACGAAGACGGAACCTTTTTAGTTGAACTAACTA
>CAZROJ010000355.1:0-1954 GCA_964601665.1 uncultured Pirellulaceae bacterium | reverse complement strand
GAGCGGGTTCGATTCCTTGGCTCTTGAGAATATTGCCGACTGTTTGATCAGAAATGGAATGACCGATGTTGGCCAAGGCTCCAGCGATACGGTCATAGCCCCATGCTGGATTCTCTTTGGCAAACTTGAGAACCAGTTTGACAATTTCAGGATCGGTCGGTGGCCGTCCCAAGTTCTTTCGTCGGTCAGAATAGTTCCATTTGAGCGCCACCAGCCGCCGATGCCATCGTAGAATCGTATCCGGCGAAAACAACGAGCCAATTTCCTTCAGCCGTTTGCGGCCCAAAACTTTGCCTTTGACTGCCAAACGTTTTCGCTGATTGTCATCGAGCAGGATTCTTTTCTTGCCAAGCTTTTCAAGTAGAACGCGATTCTCCGTTTTCAGATATTCAATGACTTCCTGTTGCTGGCGACTAATCCAACCTGCAAAGATCAGCAGCATCAATTGCCATGGCTGAAGAACGAACTTCACAACATACCTACCGTTGAACTCGGTTTAATCCCCAAGTTAACGCATTGAACTGCCCAATTCGTCGGCTCAATGGTAATCTCGAAGAAGTCGACCATTTCGAACAATAAACAGGTACACTTGTTTCAACTTCGAAAAATAGATAAGCATCGAGGCAAGCTTCCGCGATGTGAATTTGTCTCTGAACGAGGATGCCGATAGGGTACAATCTGCCGTATTGAGAAATGCTGTCCCGCTTGTGCATTTCCAATCGCAGCCGTCTAAGAACGTGCCCAAATTCAGCCGGTACTTAGGTGATATGAAAGTTAAACAATCGTTGGTTGAACAACTTGAGAGCCTAAACGCGTTCGCTGGCCTTGCGGAAATTCAGCCTGAGCTGTTAGACCAGCTTTCCGAAAGTGTGCAGGAATCAGGCTGGGAAGCTAAAGTAGACCAGTGGTGCAGCCGGCAAGCAACAACCTGTGACCTTGTTTACCAGTCAGTCGCTCAAGCCGCGGGAATAGACTGGCGAGCTTCGATAGATGACCTGAATGTCAGCCTCGATTTTACCCGGCAGTATCCAATTTCGGTGGCTCGTGACCAATCAGTGATCGCGTTCGAAGGGAAAAACGACACGGTTCTATTAGCCGCTGGGCGATGCGGATCCTTGGTGCAGCAGGACGTTGTAAGGCGATTGCTGGATCGACCAGTCAAAATTTTCTTGGCCAGCCAATCACAAATAAGCTCGGTCATTAACGCCGCCTATCAAGACCGTGACAGCCAAACAGTTGAGACGATCGACTCGCTTGCTCCAAGTGATGCTTTACGGTCGCTGACTCAAGCTGGAAGCCGAGAAGACCTATTAGATTCGTCGGGGCGATCGCCAGTGGTACGACTGGTGAATTCTATCTTGTTTGATGCGGTTCAAAATCGTGCTTCGGACATTCATATACAACCATTCGAAGATGAACTGCTGATTCGTTTTCGAATTGATGGTGTGCTTTTTGACCAATTCAAAATCCCTAAGGCTTCGCAAGAAGAAGTATTGAGCCGAATTAAAGTCGTCGGCGACATGAACATTGCTGAGAAACGGTTGCCGCAGGACGGCCGAGCATCGGTGAAAATTGGCAACCGCATGATTGATTTGCGGATTGCTTCGCTACCGACTAGTTTTGGCGAGCGCATTGTGATTCGGCTATTGGACAAGAGTGCTCGTCTCTATTCGCTGGAAGAGCTTGGCATGCCCAGTAAGACACTGCATCAATTTAGGCAGTTGATTCACCTTGAACATGGTTTGATATTGGTGACTGGGCCGACTGGTGGCGGAAAAAGCACGACACTGTACGCAGGCCTACAGGAGATCAACACGAACTTAAGCAATGTTGTTACGTTAGAAGACCCGATTGAGTATCAGCTGTCTGGGGTTAGCCAGACGCAAGTTAGTGAGAAAAAAGGACTATCGTTTGCCGACGGGTTGCGTAGTGTTTTGCGACAGGACCCAGACAT
>CAZROJ010000354.1:0-2065 GCA_964601665.1 uncultured Pirellulaceae bacterium | reverse complement strand
GCTTTCTTTTTAGCTCCCCTCTCCCCATGAATTCGGGCGAGTAGGCGTTTTACTTCATCCAGCTTTCTCCGAATTCATGGGGAGAGGGGCTGGGGGTGAGGGGATTTATTGTTGGCACTGGCCGAGTGTTGCTTCAATGGTGTCAATCACGTTAGCGGTTTCGTTTTCGACTTGATCGCAACTGAATCTGAGAGCCCGTGCACGGCTAGGCTGTGGTTACGAAAAGAGTAATGTTGAATTTTTTCGCTGGCCGGTTGGTTTTTGGATAACGCTTTTTTTCTTTCGCCTGGTGTGCGATATCGACCCGAGACCCTTTTAATACTTCGCCGCGCTGGTGGCTCGTTTGAGTTCGTAGCGGACGTCTTCTAAGGGCGGTGTTTTGCCGGTGAATAATTTGAATTGCTTGGCCGCTTGACGAACAAACATGTCGACACCGGTGATCACCGTGCAGCCGAATTCTTTGGCTTCTTTGACCAACAACGTTCGCTCGGGATTGTAAATCGTGTCAAACACAATCGTGCTCCGCTCGAGCCACTTGGCGTCAAACGGCGTTTCGTCCATCTTGGGGTGCATGCCCACGGGCGTGCAGTTGACCAGCACCGAAGGTTCAAAATTTCCACGCGCCTCCCACTCGACCGTGCCGCACTTGAGCCAGTCCGCTAGGGCTTCGGATTTTTTATAATCGCGAGCGGCGATCGACACGTCAGCGCCGCGCCGCACCAAACTGAACGCGATCGCTCGAGCGACTCCGCCTGCCCCCAGCAATAAAAACTTGCGTCCGGAAAAGACTTCGTCGTCAGGGAATTTTTCTTGGATCGTCGCTTCAATGCTCTCCATCGCCGCCGAGCAATCGGTGTTGTAGCCAAAAGCATTGACGCCATCAAAGACGATCGTATTGCAGGCTCGGATGCCCGCGACGTTGTCGTCCAGTACGTTGATGCACTTGAGGCAGGTTTCTTTGTGCGGGATGGTCACGCTGAGCCCTTGGATGCCCATTTCGGGGCAGGACGCGATGAATTCGCTGAGGTATTCGCGGGGGACTCGGAATGGCAGGTAGAGCATATCCAGGCCCAGTTTGCGGATCAGGGCGTTGTGGATCAGGGGGCTGAAGCTGTGAGCCACGGGGTCGGCGATGACGCCCAGGATGGTGGTGTCTTTGGTGATCGAGTCGTAGCGAAAGTCTTCGCGCATTTGCTGGACCGAAAGTTGGCCGGGGGCCATGCGGCGGTCGGAGCTGAACGTGGCGTAGGTTAAGGGGGCTCCGTATTTGCCACAGAGGACGCGGGAAGTCAGGCCCATGTCGCCCATGCAAAACGCGGTCGTGGGGATGTCGGAATCGCGGACCAGTCGCAGGACGGTAAAGTTGTCGATCGGGTTGTTGGCGGTGGTGGTGACTTTGATGATGTCGGGGTCCAGCCGAGTCATCTTGTGATGGATGTCTTCGATGTTGCCGGGGGTTTCGTCGAAGTTGTGGTAGCTGACGATTCGCTGGGTGCTGCCGTAGCGAGGGATTTTGTGGGCGATGTCCCATTCGAGGTCGACGTATTCGACGCCTTCGGCGATGGCGGCGCGCAAGAGCATTTGGCGGTCGGCTTCGGTGCCTTCCCAGCGTCCTCCGTCTGCTTTGCGGCGACAGGTGGCCAAGACGGCGCATTTTTTGTCTTTAAGCAGGCGTTTTAAGTTGACCGATCGGCGAATGTAGTCCAAGCGAAGTTCGACCAGTTCGGTTCCATTTTCGGCGAGATGTTGAGTCTCGGCGATCATCATTTTGTGGCGGCCGCGACCGACGCTTACGCAAATCATTTGTTTTTAAGATGTTGAGTGATTGTGGTTTGAGACCAAGGAGTTTTTGGGAATACTAATCTTCGCTAATCGAAGCTAATTCTGGGGAAGTCGGCTTACGCTGTGGCGCTTGCTGTTGCTCAGCTTTCTAAGCTGGGGCC
This sequence comes from uncultured Pirellulaceae bacterium, assembly GCA_964601665.1. GTDB lineage: Bacteria > Planctomycetota > Planctomycetia > Pirellulales > Pirellulaceae > Mariniblastus. The sequence goes on along the minus strand of CAZROJ010000354.1, from coordinate 122 downwards.
AAGCTGAGATTTCAGACTTGAGATTTGAGATTTGAGACTTGAGACTTGAGATTGGAGATTGGAGATTGGAGATTTCAGATTTCAGATTTCAGATTTCAGATTTCAGATTTCAGATTTCAGAT
>CAZROJ010000353.1:0-2149 GCA_964601665.1 uncultured Pirellulaceae bacterium | reverse complement strand
CGGAAAACCAAGGTTTTTACTAATGAAATGCGGAAAGTGGCGCTGTCCAACTAAGGCGATCGGCAGTTGAATTTCTACCGCTGATGTTTGCAACGATTGCGAATCTTGGGCATATTGCCCGGTAGTTTCTCAATCGCCTTTCGCTTAACGACCAAATAGCAGTCGTTTGACTGCGTCGCCGACGTCTTGATTTCGCATCAAAGATTCGCCGACCAAGATGGCGTCGACCGAGTTTTCCTGCATCAGTTGAACGTCCGCGTGCGTGAAAATTCCGCTCTCGCTGACAAACGTTGTCGAATCAGGAAAGCGAGATTTTACTCGGATCGAGTGCATCAAATCCACGTCGAAAGTTTTCAAGTCGCGATTGTTGACGCCGACCAGTTGCGGTTGGCAGGCCAGGACGGCTTCGACATTGTTTTCATCGTACAATTCGACCAGCGGCGTCATGCCCAGTTCGGTGATTAAATCGTGGAGCTCTTTTAGTCGCGGCGGCGTCAAGCATTCGGCGATCAGCAAAACAGCATCGGCCCCGGCCGCACGGGCTTCGTAAACTTGGCTTTCGTCCAAGATGAAATCTTTTCGCAGCAGCGGAATGTCAACGGCCGCGCGAATCGCTTTCAGGAAATCCAAGTGCCCCTGAAAAAAATGCTCGTCCGTCAACACGCTAATGCACGAAGCTCCTGCAGCCGCGTAAGTTTTGGCGATCGCAACCGGATCAAAATCGTCTCGAATCACACCTTTGGAGGGGCTGGCCTTTTTGACCTCAGCGATCAAGCTCACTCGGTTCGCTTGCTCGCCGCTATTTATAGCCGCCAAAAAATCCAATGGTGGCCCGGCGCTATCAAGATCCCAATCGACTTGCGGCATCGCAGCGATCTCGTCGAGCTTGTGGGCGACAATTTTGTCCAGAATCGAAGTCAACTTAGTTTCCCATTAAAAAACAGTTTCAATCGATTCTGACCGCTGTTTGCAATTCTGGCAACGCTCAAAGGTTCCACTAAGACGAAAGGCGATTGAGAAACTGCCGGGCATCAGGCCCAGAATTCGCAATCTTTTCAAATGTCAGCGGTAGAACTTTGGCTGCCGATCGCCTACGGCCGAATTGAAACGTCAATAACGATCGGGTAATGATCCGACGATGTCGACTGGCCGACGAAGCGATTGTGCACATGGATCTCAGGCGACACAAAAGCGTGGTCGATCGGGATCAAGGCCAACCAGTGATATTGCGAGTTCCAAGTGCCTTGATAGCCGAATCCGTGCCGACTGTCTCGGTATCCCGTTTGGTTTAAAAACTGAGTTAAAAACGGCGACCATGGAGTGCAGTTGAAATCGCCAGCAACGATCGTGGGAAGCTCGGACTTGGACAGGATTTCGGCGGCTTCTTCGAATTGTTGATTGCGTAGCTCCATGCGGTATCGCGACGTGGGCGACAGGACGTGAACGCCCGCCAAGCGAAGTTGCTGCTGACCGATTTCTAAATCGCAAATTGCCATCGGCACGTCCGTCTCATTGGGTGTCAACTGAACAATTTGTTGATTCGTGATTGGGAACTTGCTAAACACGGCGACGCCAAAGCCGTGCCAGCGCGGTGCGAGTTGGTGATGTGGGAAGGTGCCTTCGGCAATCAAAGACTGCAGTGCGTCGTGCCACTCTCGGTCGTATTCGACGACCAACAAAACGTCGGGGTCGATGTCGCGGACCTGTTGTTTTACTTTTTCAAACGCTTCACTGCTGGCAAAAACATTGAACGACATGATTCGAATTTTTTGCTCGCCAGCGGGAGGCTGAGCCGTCGGCAGGTACACCGACAGCACGCCTGTGGAACACCAAGCTGTGCAGATCAGCAATGCGATTCCGATATACCAACGTTGAAAGAGTACTGCCAATAGCGTGCAGGGTACCAGCAAGACTAAAATCTGAGCGCGGAAGTTTCCAACCAGTTCGGCGGCGAACGAGTATCGGCCGAGTACCGAAAAACAAAACAGTGTCATCGCCAGCAAGGACGAGCAAACGATGATGCCAGCGAAAATTGATCCCGCTAAATTAACGACTTCGTCGGCGGGCTCAGGGGGGGATGGAGTGAGTTCGGGCACCGCGAAAGTTCTAAGAGGTGGTGGAGTTTGATGAGTGAGTCGAGGGGAGTTGG
>CAZROJ010000352.1:0-2152 GCA_964601665.1 uncultured Pirellulaceae bacterium | reverse complement strand
GCATCTTAAATTCGTACACAATTCCGGTTTCCGGCACTAGTGCTTTGTCAAAGGTAAAGATTGGGGATTCCACGTTTCCAATCCAGCATTTGAACTGGCGAAAATCAACTCGAAACGCCATTCATGATTTACCCCCAATCCTAAAACTAAGCTTTGACGCAGCACTAGGAAATACCGCCCTTTTCTTCGCCCGATCCGCCGCCTTCCATGTCGCCGTCGTGACCGTCCAGGACGTCGTCTTCGTCGTGGCCATCGGAATCTCCGTCAGCCATTTCCGCTGCGTCCAACTTGTCGTCACGGTCGACAGAGACAACTTTCCCTTGGTAGCTGAGCATCTCTTCGATACGTGTTAGCTTGCCTTTGAAAAACGGAAACCATGGCGTGCGGTACAACCCCATCACCCGTTTCATCGTAAAAATCGGTTTGCCCATTCTGGTCTTTAGCGTCAACGAACCCACGCCGGCCAAAAACAACTCCAAATAATCCAAGGGCTCGTTTTCAGTTTTCAAACCGATCAGCTCGAATCGCTCGCCTTTGCCGCCCAAGCGGTTGATCGTCAAACCTGATTCGTCAATGCGAACCTTCAAGTGCGTCAGGCTGTAGATAAAGTTCCCCAGCCAGATGATGAAAAACACCAACGACATGACCACCCAAGCCCCCGTGTTGACTCGAGGCTCAAGGCTTCCCAAGATCCCGCCAAGCATTGAAAAGACTCGGAAGAATCCAGTCAGCTCCAGGATGACAGGGATACCAACAAAACAGCCAAGCAGTGCCGCCATCAAAATAAACTTGCCCTTGGGCATGTTGAATCGGAACGCGACGTACCAGACCAACATGATCGACAAGCCCACCCAAAACAGCATGTGCGAATTGATTCGCGGAGCCCACGTGTTCACCAAATCGAACTCAGATTCAGGATCGAGCAATTTCGCAGTCGCATCACCCTCTTCGGCCGCTTGGACGTAGGACGTTTTCACTTCTTCAACCTGCGAAATCAATTTTTCGTCGACGTTCCGGTAGGGCACCGCTGACAAGATTGCCAAGATAGCAAACAACACAGCCGGATAGCCAGCCAAGATTCCAGGCAGGTGATCGTACAGAATGATTGGCTTCAAGCCGCTTGGTGTGGATGACATAGAATTTGGGTTTCGTTAATCGGGGTTAACAGGGTTAATCGAGTGCTCAGTGGAGATTGGAAATTTAGTCGCGTGGTTTGTCTAGCTCAGTGCTTTTCCCACAACCCAAAATACCCGCGGCGAGCGCCGTTGGTTGAATCGTTGAGGGATAACCACTACGGCCATCAGCCATCACGCCGCCAAAGTACGTGACCGCTCCACTATTTCGGCCCGCCGTCGAATTTACTTTCGCCGCTAAGCCGGAAATCTTGGACTGTTTTGCTCTATTGTAAACGTATTCATCCAACAAAAAAAAGCCGCCCAGCGTATTGCCGGGCGGCTTTTGATTTTCTCACCAAAATTCTTGGCAAATAGGGTTCACAAAGAGCGAATTTGCCAAATCGAGGTGCGGGTTAGCAAGTCGACTTAGTTGCGACCGCCAACGGTGTCTTCTTCGATTTCCTTTTGGATGATAATGCGTGGCGTGACCATCATCATCAAATGCTGGGTCTCATGGCCGATACCAACATTTTTGAACAATCGATTGACGTAAGGAATATTGCTTAGGAACGGAACGCCAGACTCGTTTCGACCTTCACGCATTCGCTTGATACCGCCCATCAGAACCGTACCGCCATCAGGAACACTGACAACCGTACTAACGTTGGTTACCGCCAGCACTGGTTGCTGCACCGTAATACCCGTCTGCCGCGTAAGCAGTTCCTCGTTTCCGCCATCAGCGTTTGCTCCGCCATCAACGATATCCAATAAATCATCCAGAACCGAATTCGTAGTTCTTTCGGTTTCTTGAGATCCGTTGAAGGTAAACGTATTCACCTCCGTCACCTGAGTGAAGTAAGGAACCAATCGTAGCTTGACAAACTGGCGATCGGACGAAACAACCGCCTGAACATTCAAGTTCGTTCCATCGGGCAACAACGTGATCACCGGCTGGTGAGCAACTGCGAAATCGCCAACCACGGGAATCACGGACGTCACAAAAGGTCGCGAGGCGAAGTCGGACACCGACGCCGATT
>CAZROJ010000351.1:0-2158 GCA_964601665.1 uncultured Pirellulaceae bacterium | reverse complement strand
TTATTCGAGCCAACACTATGAACGGTGACAATTTTAGAATGAAATCTACCATGAACAGATGCTTCGTTTTGCTAGTGCCGATCCTCCTTTTTGGTTTGGAAAATAAACTAGGGCTGTCGCAAGATTTGCCAACCGTGGCCGACGTTCGATTGGCCTATCAAAAATCGACGGACGCCCAACGCCTGCTGCTACCCGAGTTCAAAACGATATTCAATTGGCTAACGGCTGATTCTGGTCAAGAGAAATGGCGTAAAATTCAATGGCGGCACGACCTTCTTCAAGCTCGTGCCGAATCGGCGAAGCTGGGAAAACCCCTTTTTATCTGGGCCATGAACGGCGACCCGTTGGGCTGTGTCTGAAACAATGGTGTGGCGGGCCGTGAGTCCGTTTTCTCCAACGACGATATTATTAATTCGCTGAACGCAGATTTCATTCCCGTGGTCGACAATGTTTCATCGTCGCAACGACGCAAGGATGACCATGGTGAGTTTTTTCGGTTGATTGCCGAGCAAGGCCATTATCGAGGGCGCTCGGTTCCTACCAACACGCGACAAGGCCTCTATGCTGCGACAGCCGGTGGGCAATTGCTAGTATCGGTTAATTCAACCAGTGCGGGCCGAGTCCAACGATTACTTTCGGATGCAAAACGAATCTGGAGCAAAACCACTGCCAAGGAACGTTCTCCGGAGCTTGCTGAACCCGGTGAACCGGATCGCTATTTCACTCGGAAACCTCCTGTGGATGGTTTAGCTCTGCGGTCAACCGTTCGCGACTTGCCGCGACCCAAAGGACAGAAAGTCGATCTTTCGCCCAGCAACCTGGATCATGTTTGGATTGACCGTGATGACATGCTTTCGTTGATACCAAGTGAATTAGTCGTGGGCAAAAGTGCAAACTTTCCGGATAAGATTGCCCAACGAATTGCTCGCTATCATTTGCTCGATTCTGTTCGCGGCGAGGCCGAGCCGTTTGCGGAAGAATACATCCAGCAAGCCGATATCAAGTTGATCGTTGCCAAAGTCGACGATGGTCGAATCAAATTTAAGGTGGCCGGTCGATGTCGTGCCAATCGTCCGCCTAATAAAAACAGGAATCCCTACACCGGCAAAACCATTCCGACTAAAACTGGCTACGACCTGCAGTTGTACGGCATCGCTGAATTTGATCGACAAAAAGAACAATTCGTCCGCTTTGATCTGTTGGCGGCCGGTGATCGATGGGGCGGGACGATGTACAATTTCCGAGACAATGACTTGGGAAAGTCGCCGATCGGTTTTGCTTTTGAATTGGTTGAAGATGTCGCAAAAAACCCGACTCCGCCTCGATTTCATTTTTCCTATTGATCGTTGACCCGTCTGACCAAAATCGTTTTTAACGACTCCGCGAATGTCTACTTTTGTTCGATTACTCATCGGTATCTCAGCCTGCGTGGCGATCCTTGTGATCACCGTGGTTGTTCTTTTATACCGCAGCCACTACTCGGGTACCGAGTTCTCGCCTGATGACTTTTCGGCTCGAGGGTTCACCTATTACAAAGAGCCGCTGACCGGTTTTGTCTTGCGTGGCCGAGCGTACACCGATTTTTCGCTTGGTGGTCTGGATTTGGTCGCTGACGGTTACATTAAACCTCGAATTCAAACCCCGCAAACGTGGCACTTGATCAGCGACAACACCGACGTCGGTCGACTGCCCTCCCACGACTGCGATGCCCGATTGTTGGTCGAGTACTTGCGGCTTTCGACCGATCGAGGCGAAAATGTTTGGGAGATTTGGAACAGCGACCACCCGAAACTGGCCAAAGAATTTTGGCCCGTCGTGGCTGAATTGGCTCGAAAAAATCTCTACTTGGTGATCAGCGATGTGATGGAGTTTGGTCTCGATAGCACCACGAAAGATATAGATCAATTCAAAAAAGAATTGCTTCAGACGTCCAGTGAAGCGTATCTGAAGATGGCGGAAATCGAATTTGAATCGAGTAATCATTCGAAAGCGAAAACTCTCGCCGACGATGCCAAACGATATCATTCGACCGACAGGGTTGACCAATTGCTGGCAAAAATTAATCAGCAATTGGATCAATAGTTAGTGCTTATCCCAAAACTCAAAATGCCCGCGACTTGCGCCGTCGGCTCACTAACTGTGGGATAAGCTCTTAGGC
>CAZROJ010000350.1:0-2323 GCA_964601665.1 uncultured Pirellulaceae bacterium | reverse complement strand
AAACGTTGCCTAAAACAAAGCATTGCCTAAGACAAATACTCGGCTGCGATCAATTCGAAATCAAACGGAGTCACGCCGTCGTCCACGGCAAACACTTGGTCCGCTTCGTCCGCAGTTTCCACAAACTCGCCTCGAGCTTGGGCGTGCAACGAAAACAACTCAAGCAGGTTTGGTTTGTTGATGCTTTCAATGCCAACGCCGTAGTGAACCAATCCGCGCAGATTGGATTCGATATTGACCTGATATCCGGGCATCGATTTTAACGCCAAGTCAGCCCAAATCATCGTCCGATCTTTTAAGTCAATTACCATCGGGATCGAAATCCGACGATCTGAAGCTAGGTCGATTTTATCCTGAACCGTTGCCGGTTCAAAAACTTCGCCCGACTGCGGTTTGTCTCGCGTCATCCAACCGACGTAACACTGCGGTAGGTCACAAAATGGGTTGCTGGTAAACGACTGAATTGAACCCACAACATATCGAGCGCCGCCAATTCGCAGCTTCTCAATATCCAAATCGACAAACTCGGCTGCACCGTTTGGCGCCGACGTGATGTCGCCACTGTGACAGCAGCCCAGCTTTTCTTCTTTCAGATTCGTATACGAAATATGATTTAGGTATTTCCAATCGTCGCGAAAAATAGTCGCCGACAAATCCAAATCGACTCGGCCAGTATGTTTGCCACCGACCTTGCCCTCTTTCCACCATAAAAACAGCCGCACCACATTTCCGGACGGCAATGATAGCCGCGAACCGCGAGCTAACGTCCGCAAAGATTTACTGGACGATCGCTGCGAAAACGGCACCGTGAACTTTTCCAATTCGCTGGACACGAAACATTTGCCCAGCGCCGGCAGCTTGGCAAATCGCGTTAAAAGAATCGCCTGCGCCATCTCCACAACCCGATTGGCAACGCGGGGCGCAATCAAAGCGCCTGCCAAAGGCACTCGAACTAACTTGGAAGCCTGGCCTTTTGGAAAGACGGTCCGCATCGCCAAGTGGGGTTTGACTTTTTTGCTTTTACTTACAGGCTGAGTCAATTTCTGCATGGCTTTTTCAAAAAACCGCAACGAATCTTCTGCGGGAACATCGCTCATTCGCCGCGCAGTCCGATCCTTTGCTCGCATTTGAAAATGAGCGATCAACTGCAACAACACCGGCGTAGAAACATCGACCGCAACCGACCCAAAATGCTCCAAAACCCGCAAAGCATCGTCACCCGATTCCCGCAACAAATGGTCCAGTCGACGCGCAAACTCGCCGGGCCGACGCCGCAACTGCTCCGCCGCGCCCAGCATATCGGCGTCTCGTATCAACGATTCGACAATCGAATTAAATGTGACAGGTTTTTCGTTGTTACGCAGTTTTCGAATCGACTCAAAAGCGTTTGGAAATCGCTTGGCATATTCGCCCGGATGCAAACGTTCGGCCAACCGAATCCATTTGCCTCGGTGACGATTCAGGTCTTCATCCGGCCGTGGAACGCGATCCAATAAGTCCAGGATCATTCGTCGCTGCTGTCGCGAAAACGATTTGAACTTCGTCGGTGCGGCCAGACTTGTGTCACCACTGGACATTTCGGTTGCCAAACGCAAGACATCCGTCGCGGTGCGAATGAACTTTGCCAGCGATTCAACGGGATCAGCCACTTGGTCGATCAAAAAACCAGATACGACCGACTGGATTTCTTTAAACGGAATCGACGTTGGCAAAATGTCCGCAAGGTCATTCCGATAGAATTTGAGCAAGCTGCGAAGATCATTTGCGTCGGATTTTGAAAGCGAGGTGTTCGCCAAAATCAACGATCGGCAAAGCTGTTTCGCATCGTCATCGTCTGCCAGATCCAAGATCTTTAGATTCTTGGGCAGTTCGATTTCAGGACGAGCGTCTTTGTCGTACTGCGGCAAGATTCGTTGGCCGCTGAAATCGCCCCAATAGTGCAACATCGCGTTGATGTAGAGCTCAGCTTCCGAAGCCTGCATCACTTGCTGAGGGAAATTGGGATACATCGGTTTGTATTCGACGTCGCCACCCACCATCTTCAGCAGCGTCGGAACCAACGACTTGGCGAATTCCAGCAGCTCTTCTGGCGACCGGTTTTGCAAACGCTCCAAGACGGCCGGCGAAAACGCAAAACCGATTGATTCCAAGTTCCTCGCCAGCGAAGCGACGAATTGAATTTGGGACTTACCAGAACTAGCTGGCACAAAAACTTTTTTCAGTCGTCGCAGGACGATTTTTTGTGCGCTGTTCATCAATGATTTAAAAATGTGGTGGAGATTAAAGGCACTATTTAGACCGATGCTCTAGCCAATTGAGCTAC
>CAZROJ010000349.1:0-2377 GCA_964601665.1 uncultured Pirellulaceae bacterium | reverse complement strand
CACCTTCGGTCGCTTCTTTGACTTCGAAATTCGCGATGCCCTTTTTTGTTTTTGAATCGGCAACGTCGCCCTGAGAAGCTAAACGAGGTTCGTTAGTCGATTGCTTCGTTGACTTCGTTTTTGATTTTGACTGCGATCGTTTTTGCTTTTTGGATTTGGGGTCAGAGTTGGGTTTGGACATGGAGCAAAGTGCAAGGTTTGTGAAGTTTGAAGATCCAAAAATGCGTTTTCAAAAACGCTTATTGATCGGCCAAGAAATTGAGCAGATCGGTAGACGTCACGATGCCGACCAACTTATCGCCTTCAACGACTGGCAAAGCGTGGAAATGGTTAGTGCCCATCGTTCGGGCAGCATCCCGAACGGTTGACCCACTTTCCAGCGTGACCGGGGCACTGTTCATTAGGTCGTGCATTTTGTAGGTGTGGTCCAGAATGGCATCGAGCCCTTTGGCGTCTTGATTGCCAAACTCGCCGAACGAAACTCGCATGAAGTCGTTGGAAGATACAATTCCAATCAGTTGATCGCCACTGACAACGGGAACATGGTGGATGTTGTTCTTTTCAAAAATGCTACGAAGCTCTGACACCGGTTGTCCATCGTGAACGGTGGTAAGGTCGGTGGACATGATTTTGGAAATGGGTTCGTTTTTCTTCATGGTGCTTTTCTTGTTAGCAATTCAGGGGATCGGGTCGCGAGAACTCCATAAACGGTTCCCGCTGAGTCGTTTCGATCACTGCAAAGGTTGTGCCATGAATTCGGAAAGCGAAACGTATTGCCAACAAACGACGATCGAACCGATAACGCACGTTCTTGCGTGCGGAAATGAAGCGCTGTTGTGCGAAAGTGGCGGCAGCAGGCGGCAAGAGGCGGCAAGAGGCGAGCCGCCAAGCAGGCCGCTCGCAATGGAAACTTTTAGATGTTTATCTGTCGGCGACTGGCCGGGCCAACTTTGTAACCGTTGAAGAATTTGGTTCGAAGAGCCCAATGTCGATGTTTACCTCATACTGAACCAATTCGCCGCGGAGAATTTTCACTTCCTGCGGTGCTTCGATCCCGATGCGGACCGTGTTACCCTTCACCTCAAGTACTTTTATTCGGATGTGACCGCTGACAACGATCGATTCGTTTTGTTTTCTTGCAAGTATCAACATGGCGTTCGTCCTTGATTTCCAAGGGGATGATTAATGGGACTCGTATCCAACACCGTCATCAGTACCAATGTCTCAAGTCACGACGTATCTGAGCGTTTTTGTTCTGTTGATCGATGTTTTTTGAAATAATTGCGGGATTGGGGCTGAGGAATTTTCAATACCGATCACGAAGTCACGTATTGATCATCGCGTTCTTTTAGGTGCTTTCTGGCGCGATGCAGGCTGACCCAAACATTTGGGACGCTAAGAAAAAGCTCTCGTGCGATTTCGGTAGCAGGCAGGTGCGAATCGCGGCTCAATCGCATGACACTGTTCTGGTTTTTCGGAAGTTCGTCCAACGCCTGCTCGATTACGCGGCCGAGTTCTGCGAGCTCGAGTAATTCGTAGGGATCCTCGAATGAGCTACGAGATATGGAGGTCGTTTCTGCTGACAGAAGAAACTCTAAATGGTCGCTGCAGCTTGTGTGCGATCGTTTTTGGCGACGCCAGTAGTCCAACATTTTTCGACGTAGGATCGCCCATAACCAATGCTCAAACTTTCCTTGCCCGCAAAATGTATCCAGCCGCTGCATAGCGGTCAACAAAGTGTCCTGAGTCAGATCCTCCGCCACGTCGAAGGGCAATTTGCTCATTCCGTACGCCAGTAGTTGCGGGCGACAGGATTCAACCCAGTTCTCAGGAATCAACGCTTGAGGTTCGCTGCAATTTGGCGATTGGCCGAGACTAAACATTGCACAAGAGTTCCTGAGAAAGCTTTGCGCGAAGCTTATTTTTACTGCGATAGACAAGACTCATCGCGACTCCTTGGGATATCCCCATGACACTTGATATTTCTTTGTAGCTGAGCTCTTGGATCGTTCGCAATAGTAGGCAGCGTCTCGCTTTTGAGCTGATCGAATTCAAGACTGAAATCAGTTCGTCGTCAAATTCAAACTGATGCGGAACAAGTTCGCCTGTGTTTGGATTTATCGTCTGATTCACGGTAGGCGATGCGATCGGCTGCATCGTGGAAGTGTCCGTGGCGAATGTTCTTCGACGGTTGCATTTGCGGCGGTGATTCAAGGCGCAATTGCGAACGACCACGATGATCCACGCCGTAAACTGCGTCGCGTCTTCAAATGCTTGGTCTTTCTGAAGAGCGATCGAAAATGCATGTTGCACAATATCTTCGGCATCAACTTTTGATCCTGTTACCGCCACGGCAGTCATTACCAGCCTGGGCAGA
>CAZROJ010000348.1:0-2418 GCA_964601665.1 uncultured Pirellulaceae bacterium | reverse complement strand
ATTTACTTGATGCCGTTGTTCAGTAACAACGCGATCGACTTTCAATTGCATCCAATGACCGCCGCGTACGTGTTGTTGACGATCGGCGTAGTCGTATATCATACCAATGCATTTGCATTCAATCCCGTGCTCGCCTTGCTGCGATATCATTTTTACGAGGTTGAGACCGAGGCAGGGATGACGTATTTGTTGGTGACTCGCAAGGTGCTGCAATCGCAAGACGGTCAGCACAAAGTTGTGAAAATTGGAAATTATGTGTTCATGGATCGAGATTAAGTTATGAGCAGTGACGAATTATTTGATTTTTACGTTATCGTTCGCGAGCAAGATTTATCGCTGACGCTGAAAAAGATCCCTAGCGATCAGTCGGTGCAAAGAAACCTGACGACGGTTTTTACAAACCAGCTTCAAACGTTCTTGAATATTGACACGGAGCATCGAGCCTTCGATCCGTCGTTCACTCCGAAGAAGAATGATATGTTTGAGGCGAAAGATTTTGAGTTGCCTGAATGCTATCCCCAAACACTTGTTACGCCCGAAACTTTCGAAGATTTGAAGTGGAAAGTTAAGACGCTGGGCCCGATAGTGAAAGCGGTCGTGGCGGTCGACAACGAAAATCAGAGCTTTTACTTCCAACAGTTCGCCAACCGGCATGTGCTCGACACGAAGAGGACAATGTTTTTGTCAGGCTACAATTTTCAAATGCTGAAGCAGCACGCGGTTCAGATCGACAATAAGCTGACCGCCGTTTTTCGAGATGGAAATCTTTACTTCAAATCGCTGTACGCCGTTCGTCAATTCTTGCCGATGGATGGTTTGTTTCGTGATGCCACGAAAGAAGATATTCGTCAGGCACTCTCGAGCAAGCTGTTTCATGTGGATGACATGGATGCGGTAATCGACGGGCTTTCAGATCGCTCGCGGAAGAAGTTTTCTATCATCATGGCGTCGAAAATCCTTGAACATAAAGAGGCTACGCCCAAACGCATCAAGGAAACAAGCGCGAAGTTCAGAGGGATTGAGATTGAGCTGAAACAAGTGAAGGGAAAGCACCGAATTGTGTTTCCTGAAAAGCCACGCCAGATCGAGTACTTGCTGCGCTTTCTGGCAGAAGATTTCTACACAAGCCCCCTGACTCAGCAACCACGGGCAACCAACTCGCACGAGAGTTACAAGCCAGTGGCATAGTTAATCATCGACGATTGATGACTTCGTTTTCACCAGAATCATTTCTCATTGGCGGCGTCGTTCTTTAACTCCACCTCTAATTCGGATTCGATTTCTTCAATCGACGGTAAGCTTGATTGAAGCTCTCTTGGCAACGCCTTGGTCAATTCGTATTCCGAAACGCCAATCGGATTTTCAACACCCCTCAATGCGTACTCGGCGGCAACCGTGTCTTTGTCTTGACACAGAATGAGGCCAATCGTGTCGGCATCGTGCTCGTGTCGCATCTTGTCATTGACCACGTTCAAATAAAAATTCATCTTCCCCGCGTATTCGGGTTTGAATTTCCCTCGTTTCAAGTCAATCACGATGAAGCAACGCAGTTTCAAATCATAAAACAGCAGGTCAAGATAAAAATCTTCGTCACCGACTTCGATCCGGTATTGCCGACCAACAAAGGAAAACCCTTGCCCGAGTTCAATTAAGAACGCCTGCAAGTGATGCAGCAGCCCAGTCTCTAATTCGCGTTCTTTAAAGGGCTCGGTCAGCGTGAGAAAATCAAAGATGTAAGGATCTTTCAGCGATTGTTGGACAAGGTCAGACTGAGGCTCCGGCAAGCTACGCGCGAAGTTGTTGACGGAACTGCCCTGCCGAAGATGTACTTGGCTTTTGATCATCAAACGAAGCACGTTGCGGCTCCAACCTTGTTTGATGGTTTGCTACATGTACCAAACGCGGTCGGGAAAATCTTTGATTTTCTCAATCAGCAGAGCATGGTGCCCCCACGGAATCAGCCAAATAATTGAATCGGTAGCATGTGCCACAAGCTGTGGCAAATCTTCATGTTCTTTGGCGTTATCGGCAGTCTTCACTTTTGCCACAGGCTGTGGCAAAACCTCTGCCGGACTTGGATAAGCTCTGAAAAACGCGATCATTCGACCGATATTTCGCTCCGAAAAGCCCTTGATCTCAGGCAATTCATTCGCGATATCTTTGGATAAACGGGGGATCACCGCTGTGCCGTACCCCTCCAAGTTTTGACGTTCGGCAATCATAGCCCCAATTTCCCAATAGAGTTGAGACAATTGGACATTGACGGCCAGCACTGCCGCCGTTTGCCCTTGCTGGATACGGCTTTTCACGGCCGCTAACAGCAATTCGTAGTTAAAAGTTGCCACCTTCTTGCTCATCATCCACCACCTATCTGTTCGGCACCGATTTAAGTGTGAAATACTGGTAAATTCGATGACC
>CAZROJ010000347.1:0-2422 GCA_964601665.1 uncultured Pirellulaceae bacterium | reverse complement strand
GTGCTTAGGCGAAAGGCGATTTAGAAACTACCGGGCAATATGCCCAAGATTCGCAATCGTTGCAAACATCAGCGGTAGAAATTCGACTGCCGATCGCCTTATCCCAAAACTCAAAAATGCCAGCGGCTAACTAGTTGTGGGATAATCGCTAAGTCTCCACCGTAACGTACCGCGGGCAATGAATTTTCTCTTCCGTTGCCGGCGCATAACAACAGAATCGAAAACTAAACTCGCCTTGGTAGCATTTGACCGGTCGACACGCAAACCCTGGATACCACGAATGCGTTGTTCCGGCAGAAGATCGACACTCGGCAATAACATCCTTCATTGGGCTCGGCGCGCCATCAATGTTGCTCGTCGGGAAAATTTTCGTGAACCCATGACGCGACTTTGTCTCGCACCGCGTCGCCAACGGTTTCTTCGTCGCCAAAGACAATACCGCCCGCGGCCCTCAACGCTTGGCAATGCACTTGGTAACGCGATCGCACCAATAGGGTTGCCGACGCGTTCATCGATCGCACCAATTCGACGATCGCTAGCGCCGATTGGAAATGAGGTATCGTAACGACCACCAATTTCGCCTCGCCGATGGACGCGTGTTCCAGAACATCCGCCGAAGTCGCATCGCCGACTTGCCCCTGAAAACCACATTCTCTCGCCCGCCGCATTCCATCTTGATTCAAGTCGACGACGGTGACGATTTGTCCCGAATCAATCAAAGGCGTCGCCGCCAATTTTCCAGCCGGGCCAAACCCAATGATGACCACATCCGTTTCGTGCGACGATCCTTCCAAATCGCCTTCGCCCACGTTTCCAACTTTGAAAATCCGAGCCACAAAATCCCCGAACCGAGGTGCAAACGGAACCGCGATCGCACTGACGATAAACGAAACAATGGTTGCCGAGACAATCAAGGCGTAGACGTCATCGGAAACAACGCCCGACGTTCGGCCGATCGCTCCGAGCACAAAAGCGAACTCGCCAATCTGCGCCAACGCCAAACCGGTCGCCATCGCCACACGCAGCGATTGCTTGAACGCCAGAAAAATTGCACTGACGATCACGAGTTTGCCAACCGTCAACGCAACCGCCGCCCCCGCGACCCAGTGAGCATGCGAAATAATCCACAACGGATCGGCAACCATCCCTGCGGCACCAAAAAAAAGCGTCAACAGCAAAACCTTTAGCGTTGCTACGTCCGCGCGAATTTGAACGGCGAACGTTGAACTCCCCAGCAACATGCCAGAAATAAAAGCCCCCAGCGCCGGCGAGATTCCGACTTCATGCGCCGCCCAAGCTGAACCGAGCCCAATTGCGGCCGCAAAAATCACCGTCAGTTCGCGATTTCGCTGCAGCGTCAAAGTCCCCAGCGTATAGACGGCGATTTTCGTCAGCACATACAAAGCCAGCCCCAGCCCGCCGGCCATTAAAATCAATTTGCCAACGTCGGTGGCCACTTCGATGGGAGTTCCGCTTCCGCCCAGAACCGTCATCAGCACCGCCAACGGCACGACGGCAATATCTTGCGTCAGCAAGACGCCCAAGCTGTTTCGCCCGTGCGGCATTTCAATTTCGCCGCGCTCCATCAAAATTCGCAGCACCACCGCCGTACTGCTGAGCGCGATCATGGCACCGATCGCGATCGAAGGTTTGAATGCAAAGCCGAACAGCGATGCGACGCCCGCCCCGGCCAACAGAGTCACCACGACTTGGATGGCACCGCCGATCAGCGGTTTGCTTCCCAGACTTTTGAGTCGTTCAACGGAAAACTCGAGCCCGAGGCTAAAGAGCAACAGTGCCACGCCCAGTTCGGCGATGGCTTCGATCTCGTGTTGCGATCCGACGATCCCAAAACCGCCGGGGCCACCGACCAACATCCCGGCCAACAAATAGCCGACCAGCGGACTTTGCCCCAGTCGCGAGGCCAGTCCACCGCCGATCAAACAGGCGGTCAACAGAAAAACAATGTCAGCCAACAAAACCCAAAGGTCCATAAAATTCGGTTTCTGATTTAGAGCTTATCCCACAACTAGTGAGCCGACGGCGCTATCCGCAGGCATTTTGAGTTTTGAGATAAGCTCTTAGTTTTGCGAGATGGCGGAGGTGAAACGTCGTGAGGTATTATCCGGGTCTAAGTTCTAACACCAATTTCCCGTCAGAACCAACGCAAATTGATCCCTTGGCAGGCGAACTCCAAAGAACATTTCATAGTCCACGAGCAAACGGTTTTTCCGAGTCACAAATAAGAACGGCCCTTTGAAGAACGGCCCTTTGCCGATGACACTCAAACCAGCCGACAAACCATCGTCGTTTAAGTTGGAGCGGCTTACTTCGGAGCGGCTTACTTCGGAGCTGCTCAACTCAAAACGCAAAAATTCCAGCCCTGCCGTTATTGAGCGTTTAATTTATTGAGCGTTTAATT
>CAZROJ010000346.1:0-2457 GCA_964601665.1 uncultured Pirellulaceae bacterium | reverse complement strand
AGGGCCCACGCTAAATTTAAAAAGGCTGGCGATAACTCGCCGGCCTTTTTTTATGGACCGAGCGTGACCAAAAATTTTGCTCGCGAAATCGTGGTCAAAAGCTAGTGCTGCATGCAGTCCGCGAAATAACGGCAACGGCTGCATTGGGCGAGCTGGCTGGCGAAGGCTTTGGTTGGCGAAGGCTTTGGCTGGGTTGGGGCAACTCTTTCGCGGGCAACTCTTTCGCGGGCAACTTTTTCACGAGTAACCTTTGGCCGCCTGGTTAGCCGCGTAAGCAGTGCATATTGGCCATCGAAATACCACTCATCATCGCACCGATAATCCCAACGAATCCTTGATCGGTTCCGCACAGAAAGACATTGTCCAGATGAGTTTTTCCGTCCAGCACTTTATCCGGGGCCCCGTAGACTGCCCCGTTGTCATGCCAAGTGAAACGGCTGATCGTTGTCGGCGTAAATAAATCGGTATCGATGACGAAGGGGCGAAAATCCGGCGTGAAGCGAACGCTTGCCTCGACACTTTTATCGTACCAGCGAAGTTTTTCGCGTTGATATTCTTCCTCGGACAATCCATTCCAGCGATTGAAATCTGCGATGGTCGTGATGCGTACGACTCCATCGGGTAACTGTCCGGCATCGTCAGCGTATTCGTAGTTGTTTGGCGAACAAACCACGCCGGTTCGAGTGTCGCACAAACCCTCTCTGGGGCTTTCCCAGTGAAATTTGTCCGAATCATTGTAGAACACGATCGTGTCTTGGTTGCCCAGTGTTTTTGGTTCGCGATCTAAAATCGAAATCGATTCGATGAAAGTGAGCTGCCCCGCCTGCCGAGGGTCTGGTTCGCTGGTATCCGAGCACATACGTAAAGTCTCCAGTCGCCCCGCCGAAGACAGGATTCGTTTGCCTTCGATTTTTTCGCCGTTGTCCAGTTCAATACAAACGGCATGGCCGTTGTCGGCATGGATCGCTTTGACGCCGTGACGCAATTTCAGCTCGCCGCCGAGTCCTCGAAAGCGTTTGACTAAATTTTTAAGAATCAATCGCACGCCTTTGTAAGGCCGAGCAAATCCTTCTAAGAAGATGCTGCGGAACATGATGCAAAACTGCCCCCAGGCCATGTCGTGTTCGGCGGCATTTCCGTACCACATCAGTGGGCAAAGAATCATTTCAATCAGCAATGGCTCGCTGATGGTTTCCTCGAGCACTTTACGGCCTGAGATTTCAAAAGCTTCTTGGTCCAGATCATCGTAATCAGCGATTTTGGCGACCAATTGATCGAATTCGTCGATGTGTTTTGGGAAAACTTTTCGAACTTCGCTTCGTAGCAGTTCGATATCGTTATCAAAACAAAGTTCGGTGTCCGGGAAAGCAATGCGCGAACCTTTTTGCGGGGCCAGTGCGAAGTCTTCCCACTTGAAACGTAGCTGTCGCAGGATCCTAGCCAACGGGCCTTTTTTGGCGCCTTTTTCGGTAAAGTTGGTGACCGCATGCAGTCCGACGTCGTAGTCGCGGCCGTTCATTCGGTAGAAAGAATTGAGGCCGCCGATCGTGTAGTGGCGTTCGAGGATGCAGACTTTTTGATCGTAGTGGGCCAGCCGAATTCCAGCAGCTAAACCCGACATGCCTGCTCCGATGATGATCGTGTCATACATGCTAGGCGTGGCCCTTCAGATGTTGATTGCCACAGAGCGTCAATTGATCGTTCTGTTTAAAGCAAAGACGGTAGGTCATTAGAAACAGCAACAAACTCGTTTTTTTAACGCCAAGAATTTACGCCGATGGCAACTGTCGGCAGTGAAACAATAAGTTCTTCGTTTTAACTTTTTTATTTTGGCGATGCGGTGGGAGTGGGAACCGACGGTTGGCAACAGCCGGATCCAATTCGGCGATTAAGCCGGCCCCAAAAAAACAAACTGCCGCCTTTGGAGGGCGCCAGTTTGTTGGGTCTTGCTACCGAGGTTTTGCAAACCAAGGTACTCGTTTAACCGAAAGTCAGATTAGGAAGCAACGCAATCTTCCATTTTTGGCGTCAAATACTTGACAGTACTCTCCATCGAAGCGAGATGCGTGTAGTCCTCTTCCGGAACGTTCACGCTGTACCGTTTTCGAAGTTCCATCACGATGTCCAAAAAGTCCATGCTGTCCAATTCCAGTTGGTCACGGAATTCAACTTCATCCTTCAAATCGGATAGGTCTTCATCAGGTGCGATGTCGCTGAGGATATCAATGATGACGTCTCGGATTTCTGCTGGTGACACGATTTTCTCCGTTTATCGTCTGCCGTTTTCGGCACTCAAATGTTGGGGTAGTTTTGATCGGAAGCCATTGCGGATGCCGAATAAAATCCGAGTTCGGCCAATTCGCCGAACTCGGTCTACATTCGCTTAATAATGGTTGCTGAATTAATGCCCAGCATACCGAAAGAATTGTTCAAAATATAGTCGATTTTGCCGACTTC
>CAZROJ010000345.1:0-2485 GCA_964601665.1 uncultured Pirellulaceae bacterium | reverse complement strand
ACGATTCGGAGAATCGAGCGACAATAGCCGTGAACGGCTACAAATTTTGGCACTCCAACTTTTTCCGTCAGCACTTCAATCGTTTGCATGTCCAACCTAACTTGATGACTCGACTCACATGAACTTCACAAAAATGCACGGCGCCGGCAACGACTATGTCTACGTCGATTGTTTCAACAATGAAACTCCGGCCGACCCAGCGGCCACCGCAATCGCAGTCGCAGACCGAAACAAAGGCATTGGCGGCGATGGTTTAATTCTGATTTGTCCTAGTGACCTACCCGCAGCCGACGCTCGGATGCGGATGTTCAACGCCGATGGTTCCGAAGCCGAAATGTGCGGCAACGGATTACGCTGCGTTGCGAAGTACGTCTACGACCATGGCATCTGCCAGAAGCAAAATCTAAACCTAGAAACCGGCGCGGGCGTGCTTTCAGTGGACCTTGAGATCGCTAACGACAAGGTCGAACAAGTCACGGTCGACATGGGCGAACCCATTTTGCAGGCCGCAAAAATCCCAACCACTCTGAGCAACGATCCCACTGCCCAAACCGTTGTCAACATCCCCTTGGAAGTCGACGGACACCAATTGACGGCCACTTGCGTTTCGATGGGCAACCCGCACTGCGTTATTTTTGTCGAAAAAGCCACCGATGAATTGGTTTTGAAAATCGGGCCCAAAATCGAGACCGACTCGCGATTTCCGGCGCGAATCAATGTCGAATTTGTCGAAATCATTTCTCCATCAGAGGTTCGCCAGCGGACTTGGGAACGCGGTTCGGGCGAAACGCTGGCCTGCGGCACTGGCGCGAGTGCCGTTTGCGTGGCGGGCGTGCTGCTGGGAAAAACCGAGCGAAAAATCACGAACCATTTACTGGGCGGCACACTAGTACTCCAGTGGAAAGAATCTGACAATCATGTCATGATGACCGGCCCGGCAACCGAAGTTTTTTCGGGCGTCTGGAACGGTCAATAACCATTTGCCGTCCTTCTCAAGTTCGCCTCTCCGCCCCCGCTAACTCGTGTCCGAATCATTCCTTCCGCAAAAAATCCTAGGACGAATGATCGCGTATGGCCTTGCGCCGTTGATTAATTCATTGGACGGCAAAATTGTTAATTACGCCAATCCACCCGCCTCCACCGCAAACGAATCGTCCGAACATTGCATTATTTTGTTTTGGCACGAGTTCATTCTTTTGGTTTCCCCCGGCCCGTTTACCGACGGCAAGGTAACGGCCTTGTGCTCGCAACATCGCGACGGGGAACTGGTCAGCCAAACGGCCGAATCGCTGGGCATCAACGTCGTCCGTGGCAGCACCTCACGTGGCGGCGTCAAAGCGATTCGCCAACTGCAAAAGGCGGCCAAGTTTTCTAGTATCGTCATGACTCCCGATGGTCCGCGTGGACCGCGACGCGAAATGGCCGCCGGAGCAATCTTCCTGGCCTCCAAACTTGGCTTGCCGATCGTCCCCGTCGGCGTCGGTGTCTCTTCGGCGTACCGATTAAACACGTGGGATCGGTTCGTCATTCCCATGCCTTGGTCGCGAATCCGGTTGGTGGTCGGCCCCAAGCTGCACCTGCCCAAACGATTGCGCAAGGCAGAACTAGAGAGCCACCGCCAAGGCTGCGAACAACTTCTCAACGACATGACCCAACAAGCAGACGACTGGGCCGAAAACGACACCGACATCCCCAACCAACGTCGCTACAGCCGCTTCCGCCGCCACAAACACCTCTGGATCCAAGCCCCAACCGGACCACCAAACCCCAAACCACTCGGCCGTGGCGAACTTGAATAACACGCGTTAACAGCGGGCCATGATTCATTCACCCTCGGCACGATCCTTCGTTCTCAATCACGCTGACTCATACCCTTTCCCCGTTTTGGCTTTCACCAGACGATCGTATTCTTTCTTGGCCGCTGCTTCATCCTTGAATTTCTTGGTCTCGGGCTTGCTCAAACTGGAAAGGCCGCGAGCGTATTTTTTATAAGCCTGCAAGACTTCGTAGCGGTGCATGATATCTTTGCCTCGCCTGAGGCCTTTATCCAAGGGCAACCGCCCCAGCAGGCGAACGTGGTCTTTGAGATTACGTTTTTTGATGCCTTCGACCAGCGTCGATTTTTTCGTATTGCCCAGCAGCACATCCGAAAGAAATTGAGCCTTCTTCGCCTGTTTAATCTGGCGATTGAAATCAGCCTGAGTATCGTCTTCGGTTGGGTACGAATTGGCAATCAACTGCGTCAACGTGGCCGCTCGGTTGTCGGCAACCGACGCACTCCAACCGGTGAGGACTTTGAGCTCATCCTGGCCCAAGGCCGACATGACTTTGATTAGAGTTTCCAGCCCGTTCCAACAGCCGACACCTAGCGCTGCAAATCTCAATTTCGTGCGGTTCTTCGTGCCAGCACCTTTACCAAGAAATCAAGCAACCAAGCAACCAAGCAACCAAGAAATCCCCAGCAATTCCAAACTCCCCTCTCCCC
>CAZROJ010000344.1:0-2486 GCA_964601665.1 uncultured Pirellulaceae bacterium | reverse complement strand
GTCCATAAAGCCAATATTGAATCCAATAATTATTACGACGGTCCATTTGACCAAGTTCCGCCTCGTCTCGAACTGCAAGAAATGCTTGAGGCCGCTTATCCTTACGTAAAAGAATGCGGAGGGATTGACCGACATGGCAACTTTAAATCACTTACTGGCAACCGGGTCGCGATTAGCCCCTACCTTCAGTATGAATCTTTGAATAAGTTGCACCAAGCTTCAGCTATCGCCATTGATCAAAGACTTAGCGGAATAAACGTGCCCTATTTAGATTGTACCCTAGAGGCCAAGTCTTTTTTCACAAACAGGTTCAAAACGAGGACTAGGATAATGCACCGACTGAAACCTTACCCACCTGTTGCCCTGGTCTTTTTCACAGCCGCTGTGTTCCTATACGCAGCCCCAGAATCTTGCGGGGCTCAAAACCAGCCGGCCATCGAAAATCTGTTACCGCACGATAGCGCGCTCCTGTTTTCTGTCGAAAACCCTGCAGACGTCCTTAGCACGACATTAGAAAAAACTGGAATCGCCCCAGATAGAATTGAACAACTGCTTAACCGTTTGTTTCGAACAAACCTATTCGATGCGACTGACAATGACAGCAAACCAGTGGGGATTGATTTTCTCTCGGACATTTCATCCGCCCACTTTGTCCTAGAAAACAGTCGCAGCCGAGTCGGCGCATTTGGTGTCTTGATCCAGACAAAGCAGACCGCCACGATGACCCGAGAATCGCTGAAACCGATGGTTCGTTTAGCTTGCTTTGCAGTGCGCCGATTCCTCGTCAATAATTCCAAGATCGGCGGAGAGTTAGATTCGCAAATTGCCAAGTTCGAAAGTGGCTATCGAGTTCACCGCTTCCAAAACTGGACTTTGGTCACTCACTCACCGATCCTACATAAATTTGTGCTGGCAAAAATAGAGGGTGAAGAAAAGCAACGAACTCTCGCGTCGATGCGAACCTATCAAACCGCCAAGAAAAATGTTTTGCCAGACGCGTTTGCCCATTGCTTCGTCTCTCCTCGACACTTACGGTCGATCTCAATTCTCCTTGGAAAGGAGGCGGAGTCGAGCCACCACCTCGATCAAGTTGCTTGGGGGCAAATTTCGATCAACACGGAGGACTCGGAAGGCTCATTTTCTATTAAACAATTGAGTACGTTCGCGAGAACCACTCCCGCTACGGGAAACAATCGTTACTGGGATTTTCGACTACCGATTAAATCCTATCCAAATATTAAAATCCCGAATTGGGATCGTTGTACCGGAAGCTGCATCAACCAATCGGAATGGTACAAACAATACCTAAGTGACATTGGCAATTTAAAAGATAAGGGGCCCTTGAACAGTTATCGCAAAGACCCCGTTGCGTCGTTTCTGTATGGCCTGTCCCGTGAGTCAATGAGCGATCAAGTGCTTTTGTTTGAATTGCCAAATGGCGATAAACAATCTTGGTACCGGATAAAGCCTGGCCTTGAAGAACAAGCGAAGAACGAGGTCACTACCTACTTTTCCGGCATGCAGAAAAACTACCAGCAAGCGGGCTACGAAGCCAAACTCGACCTAAGCCAACCGAACGTTTGGCAGCTAGACATTGTAGAGACTCAGCCCCAGCTCCAGGCCGTCACTAGCGGATTTGACCTCCTTGGATCAGCGCTGACCGATGCAGAGAGCCCTCAGGACGCCCAAGCTAGGTCAAATTCGTGGTCTCAAAAATATGCCACCGTGTTTCAAAATTGGTTCGTTATCGGCAGTCGCGATTCAGTGATCGCAACCACGAGAGAACCGGTTTCTAGCTTGGCAATCCAGGACAGAGTTTTTGATTGCTTGGGGGCATTTGGGCTCAAGAAAAACCGTCCGCACACCTTTCTGATCTCTCGCCCAAACGCCTTCGCCAAGTCATTCCATTTGCTGTCAGCGTCGGCATTGGATCAGGTATTTGCTTTCAGTTGGCGGCTGAGCAAAAAAGCAATTAACAAAGTGCGAGAGCAAGGTATCGATAATTCGAAGCTAACGAACCCGCAAGCCATCGGCTTTATCGTCAAGGAAACACTGGACCAAATTCAGAAACGAAAAGCGTCATCTACCCGACTCGAATTGCGAATCCGTGACAACTACTTGATATGCCAAGAGATCACTTTTCCAACTCAGCCGGCCACTGGCCGTCAGTAATCGGAAGAAAAACGCGAGACTCAGCCAACCAAAGTGTCGCAAAAGGACAGCTCAAAGCCGGCGAATGATCGACGGTAAAATGATGCGGAGATAGCTTCGCTAGGGTCAGCGACGAATGGCATTAACATTCTCCCGGATAAAATAGGATGAAATAGGGACACCCACAAAATTACTTGCCTTGCTGGCGAAATTCGCTACGTTGTATTAGTGTACATAACTTCAACTTTTCGAATGAAGGGCGAATTGATGGCCAGACAAGCGCGGTGAATATATCGATCCGAATGAAATCCAAGTCGTTCATGCGGTCCAACGCT
>CAZROJ010000343.1:0-2516 GCA_964601665.1 uncultured Pirellulaceae bacterium | reverse complement strand
TCGCCTTTCGCCTTTCGCCTTAAGGCCGATTTAATTCTCTTTTGACTTTCGCAAATCGACGATCTTTTCGATTGACATCCGATTGGACTCGGGAGCTTTCCCGTTTCGGTTGGCTTCGTAGACCAGCCATTTGTCGTACTTGGCGGCGTTCAAGGATTTGGCGAGGCGTTCAAGGTCGATCTTGCCCTGCCCTGCGATTTTATGACCGGCGGCCTTGATGTGAATTTCACAAAAGTGCTGTTGGCCGTGCTTTTGGATTGTTTGGTAGATGTCTTCTTTGTCGAACAAATTCCCGGTGTCGTAGTAGATTTTCAAATGCTTGGGAAATTCAAGTCGCTGCAATAACTCGATAACGCGGACCGTCGTCACCGGGGCTTCAATTCCAATGATGACATTCTTTTCTTCGGCGTAAGGCAGCAGTTCTTTTAGAAACTCGGCGACGCCTTGAAATGCTTCTTCGTCGGTCTGGAAATTCGAGGGACCAAAAAAGGGAAACAGCATCAGGTTAATTTCTAATGCGTGGCATGCGTCGATGGTTTGTCGAGCGATGCGCATGGAAATCTCTTTGTCCTTGCCCCAAATTTGCCGTCGGTTCAAGCAACCTGCGCAAAGTGAGATAATCTTGACGTCGTGTTTTTTGCTGGCAGCTTGCCACGATTTGAGAATTGACGGGTCGCTGGCCAGTCGTAGTCCCCACGATTGCTGTGACTTATCAGATCGATCGCCTTTGGGGTTGCCGGTGTGCATTTGAATCGCGTTGTATCCGGCCTTCTTGGCGTCGACAAAACTTGTCACATCAGCCCGCTTTTTAAATGCCGTTTCCATCACGGCAATTTTAATGGGCTTACTATTAGTTAAAAGCTGAGCCTCAATCTCAGGCGAAGACCTTTCGGCGGTGTCAACTTGCCCGAGGGCAATGTACGGAACGGATAAAACCAGAGACGTGACAAAGGCGGCGAAGGTTTTCATTTCAGCTCTCTTCGTAAAAACAGTCGGTAAGCTATCGCACTTATGATAAATCGGCTCCGCCCAAGAATGCAAATGAGAATCGAAAATCTTTGATTGCAATTTGCTAAAATGCCAAAGCAATTTCTGTTGCAGGCATTTTTTTCGTGGTTTGAATCGGATTTATCGTCACCGTTGAATCCAGAAAAAACCATGACGCGGTGCAGCAACGTTACCTTGGTTGTGCGCATCGGCGTTCTGTTTGGCTTTTAGTTTTACCGGTTTCTCGATATGAATTTACTAGTGATTCGTTTTTTGTTGACTTGCGGTATTTGCCTGGTTTGCTGCGAAGCCGTCGCTCAGGAAGTCGCTGGAAACAAACCGTTAAAAGTGTTTTTGTTGGTCGGGCAATCCAACATGCAAGGGCACGCCGACGTCCGAACCTTGGATCATCTGGGCTTGGAAAGTTCGTCGCAATCTGTTTTAGCTGAAATCGTCGATTCAAATGGGCGAGCGAAATTGATTGATAATGTGTGGATTTCTTATCTGTCCAGCGGTGGCGTTAAATCGGGTCAGTTAACGACAGGGTTTGGGGCCAACGAAAAAAAGCTGGGGCCAGAATTGACGTTTGGTATTGCCATGCAAAAAAGGCTTGGCGAGCCGATCTTGATCATCAAAGCAGCGTGGGGTGGGAAGAGCCTCAACACGGATTTTAGACCTCCCAGTGCCGGTCCTTACGTATTCAATGAAGCGACTTTGGCTCGGTTGGCAAAGCAACAAAAGGATGTCGCCAAAATCACAAACGAAAAGGCCCAAGCCACTGGCGTTTTTTATCGAAAGACAGTCGATCACGTAAAAAGCACTTTGGCAAATATCGGTAAGATCGTCCCAGGCTATGACGCTCGGCAAGGCTACGAACTGGCCGGCATGGTTTGGTTTCAGGGCTGGAACGACATGGTCGATGGTGGGACCTACCCGCGGCGAAACGAAAAAGATGGCTACCGCCAATACAGCCAATGGATGGCTCATTTCATTCGGGACTTTCGCAGCGAAATGAAGGCACCCGAGCTCCCGTTTGTAATCGGTGTAATGGGCGTCGGTGGTCCCACAGCGAAATATTCAAAATCGCAACAACGCTACAAGGCGACTCATCAAGGTTTCCGCGACGCGATGGCTCGGCCGGCTGAAATAAAAGAATTTCAAGGTAACGTGGTCGCCGTTTTAACCGAAAATTGCTGGGACATGGAATTGGATGCACTCGTTCGGCGCGAAGACGAATTTCGCGGATCTGTCAAACGACTGATCAAAGATAATAACTTCGACGAATTGGCAAAATTAGTAAAACCGGGGACGGATTCAAACGAATTGGACGCTTTGAAGGAAGATTTAATGAAAATCAAAGATCGTCGTGATTTCAATCGAGTCGTATTGCAGCGTGTGATCGAATCGAATTTTACAAATCGCGAGCGAGAGATTCTTTCCAAAGGAAAATCCAACGCGGCCTATCACTATCTAGGATCGGCCAAGATCATGACGTGTATTGGAACAGCCTTCGCCCAAGCGATGCCGCT
>CAZROJ010000342.1:0-2522 GCA_964601665.1 uncultured Pirellulaceae bacterium | reverse complement strand
GGAAAACCAAGGTTTTTACTAATGAAATGCGGAAAGTGGCGCTGTCCAACTAGATTGGGTCAAAAACGCAAATTTTGCCCGGATGAATCCGCGGTTCCGCATATTGAGACTTCGCAAGTGGAGCAAGTTCGCACAGGAGATTCCATGCCGCTCCTTTGATTCGGTCGTCAAGTTCAGCGGTCAGCGAGCGAGGAACTTTGCTTCCGTGATCTTTAATTAGCTTCCGGCGTTCGGCTCCGTAAAGCTTGTCATCAACGTGTAGCGTGACACCGCGAAAAGAAAACCAGCCATCGACGGTCGCTGGGCTACCGATTCGATCGTCGTATGGACCTGAACATTAAAAGTATTGACCGTCGTGTCAGCCAAGGGATAAAAGCGTCTTTCGTATCGAAAGTATCCCAGTCGGTACATCTCTGCTGCAATGGTCATTGATCGGCCAAAGAATATTACGTGTGTTTCAGGGTCAACGCCGGGTCGCTCAGCTTACGCGTCCATGGTCCCCGCGACAACCTTCAGCAACTGATTCTTTTGGCCAGTGGGCATGCTCAGCTTCCACTTGCAAGCCGCGTTTGCACGAACTGCAACATCTTTGATCGAGTCGACAATGGATCTGGGGCTTCAAAAACAAGTTCGTCGCGAATGCTCTGAAATTGCTCGTCGGCCACTTTCGCGCGGCCGCGAACCCGCTGAGCTTCCGCGTATTGAAGGCGGTTGATTAAGCTGCGTGGAACGGTGGCGTCGTCAAGCCCCATGGAAACGACTTCGGCAAAGCCAACTCCGACATCCACATTCGCCGCTCGATTTTGCTCTCGCAACAATAGCAAAGCACAGCCCGCCAAACACAATCCCGTCACGCACAGCTGCACCACCGTTTTCGTTGTACTCCCGGGTTTCGCCGTACTCTCGGGTGTCGCCGTACTCCCCGTTTTGATTGTACTCCCGGTTCGGACAGTATTCGCGGCATTCCAGTTTTCTTGCGAACCTTCCAACCCTGAAATTGGCTCAGCGGTCGAAGAATCGTCCATCCCATCGGCATACTCTGACTCGTCGTTGGCCCAAGTCCCCGTGCCATTTGAATCGTCGAAATCCAGCAACAGCTCAATCCCTTGGTCCATTTGTAAAATGTCAGTCTCCGGCCAATGAACCGACTGGTCCGGTTCGACAACTTGTGCACCGACGTAGATTCGGCTGCGACATCGGTTGTACACAAGGCACGACGCATCCTGCAACTCCGGCGAGTCTTGAAACTCCAGCGTTAACGCATGAGCCGGAATGTCGGCGCTGGGCAAGCACACATCGGACTGCGGATCGCTGCCCACGCGTGCGACTCGGCTGTTGATGCGATGCGACGTTCCCGCGGCAACGCCAGATTGGATGGTGATTCGAGCTGGCATGATTTGTTTCTAAAAAATGAATTTGCTGTTTCGTGATGGAGTTTGTCGAGTGGTCTAGCAATGTTGAATTGGGCTGGGCTGGGCTGCAAAACAATGGCTGGGTTTTGAATCCGCAAACCACCAAAACTCATCCCTCCAGCAGGGTGATAACGACGGGCAAAAGGATTGGTGCCACAATCACCAGTAGGCAAGCAACCATCGTAATCATGCCAGGAAACACCATTTGAACCTCTGCCTCAGACGCCGCTTTCTCGCCCCACTGGGCTCGCTTTATTCGCATTTGATTTGCCTGCTCACGGAGGATATTACTCAGCGGCGTCCCCAATTCTTCTCCCTTGGTAATTGCGAAAACAATTTCCGAAACGTCGTCGTCGGCAAGCCGTTCTTTGAAACCAGCCAACGCTTGGCTGCGAGGGCGTCCCAGCGACATCTGCCTAACGACTTCAGAAAACTCGACGCTCAACGGGTGCTGTCGATTGTCGGCCACGACCGTGCGTAAACTATCTTCGAAACCGGCACCCGCTTCCATCATCAATGAGATTTGATCGATTGCAAATGGCAGGCGGACTTTCAATTTTTGCAATCGTTTTTTCGAATTGGAAATCACCGAATTTCTCGCCAGCGTGGGATAAATTAGTCCCGTCACGCCGCCAAATACTAACGCGAGGATTGGCATTCCAAACAGCAGGATAAAAACAAAGATAGCGACACCGACCAAAAACGCTTCCATGGTTTTCGTGGCCATGAATTCATCCGGCTTCCACGGTGTGGATTCACTACCCAGCTTTAAATGATGTGCCAACTGGTCGGCGGCATGATTTGGCGGATAGAACGTACGAAGTTCATCGATCAACGGTTCCGCATTCCGATAGACGCTGTTACTCAGACGCAGTTCTTCGCGGCGAGCCTGTTCAAACGTGCCGTAATCACGTCGTTTGCTGACCATCAATTGGCTCACAATCAGCGCTGCAAATCCGGCGGAGCATCCGACTAAAATCGAAGCCAACCATAAGGCGATGGGTTGAATTGCAGACATTGGATTACCCTGTAGCTTATAGTTCAAATGACAATATTCGATTGCTCCACCAGACGCTAATCACCACTAAGGCGATCACAAGCAGCAAAACG
>CAZROJ010000341.1:0-2531 GCA_964601665.1 uncultured Pirellulaceae bacterium | reverse complement strand
GATGTTTGGGATTCGTTGGGAGTGGGATCTTCCACGCGTTTTCCTGTCGGCGTTACAAGCGGTCTGCGATCAGAATAACTGTCAACCGGCAAACAAGCTAACGAAAATTGCCACAAACTGAGACCCGGCGGCGATAATCTTACCGTGTTTTAAAACATTCGGCATCTGGCCAGCCACGGAAGCGTTTGTCCCAACACGTCCTGGAATGTTCGAAAGATTCAGGGGTGAACTGCGCCTTTGGCATGGCTATCGAGGAAATTTGTGAACGGGGATGTATCGACTCTCGTTCAGTTTTCTAAATGCCGTCGGGTTAACATCGGGGCCGGCGACGATGGGCGGCAATTGACGAGCGGACCGAGCGACCGGGCCACTTGTTTGGTCCGTCAGTCGAACTGCAGTCGATCGACGTTGCGAAGTGGGGGCATTTAGAGGTTGGCGAGGGCCACCTACCAGGACGGAAATGCCTTCCAATTGATGGGAACTCGTTTCAGCCTGGGTGGTCGACGAGCCGCTTACAAAATGAGCTGCGGGATCGCCTACAGTCACCTGCTGGACTCGCGTCGCCGCCGGTCGAGACAAAGGCTGGCGGTTGAGTGTTGGCTGAGGGGCTGCCGTCGGGGGCGCGACCGAGCGTGTTGACTTGGCAGCCGAGGCCTTGCTGGTCTTGGCAATTTTTTGCTTGTCGCGAATCGACTTTGGCCGCGAACCGTACTTCCGCAGATACTCTTTTTCAAACACCTGATCGATCACGGCGAAGTATTCTTGTCTTACTGATTCGTCAATGCGAAGTCGCTTGCCCATTTCTTTTACGCCGGGACCGTTTGATTGGGTCGAGTCATTGAGTCGTTGAACAAACTTGAGTGATTCGACGAAGTTGTGATCCGCGGTGGTGCCGACCAGCGGCTGAATCGTGCGAGTGACGAGTGCTGCGGCGGCGTTGTCGACCTTCAGGAAAATGTCCAACTGGTTCGTCAAAGAAGTCCCCATGTTGGATCGCTGCGGTCGCGTTTGCAGCACGATCACGCAGCGACCGGTCAGCTTTTGTTTGATCAGAGACCCTGTGTAGCTTCCGGTGCCGTAAAAAATGTGCAAATTGTCATTGCCGTAGACGAGTTCGAGATCGCTGATCGTACCCGCACCGTCATTGGTTTTGATCGAGTACGGAGCCGTTCGTTCGGCCGTCATTTGCGTCACACCCATCAACTGCCAAATGCTAACAATAACTTCGGGCTTGCGAACGAGGAAACGAAAATGTTCTTCATCGGCGTCAATGCGTTCGACAGGCAGCCGGCGGTAAAAGCTGGGGTTTTTAACGACGCTTTGAATGCGTCGCCCCGCCGCTTTGTTCATCTGTTGAAACGGAATCGCCCGAATGGCTTCGGTTCGATGCGCCCGGCTGCTGGAACCGGATTTGGATCGGCTCTGCGCCGTCGCAGTTTCCGTGCAAGCCACCGTCAGTGCCACGACAAATATTCCCGCCAACAATCGCTGCAAAGCCAAGTGCGTTCGTTGGGGCTGGGCCGCATCAAAGTTACGTTGGAGCGTTTGCATGGCGAAAATTTGTTTTGATCGAGCGAACATAAACCATCCATTGATTCGACTCGGCGAACGCCGCCCCAGCGGTGGCTGGGGGGTTCAATTCGCAAAGTCGGAGATCGATAATAGGCGGGTGCAAGAGAAACCGTGCATTGGGAGGGAGGCGAGCGTTAGCAACGACCCCGCAATCACCCAATCGTTTTTTCGGTTCCAATGAATCGTAGTTTCGGCAACGTACGAAACGCGAGAGTAGTGAAAATGGGTTATATTCAGAGCAATTGAAGTTCCGAGGCCTTGCCGATTTCGCAAGTCCCGTAAATTAACATTTGAATGCTGTCGTAGTTTGATAGCACTTGGCCGGTGGCGGCGTTCACACGGATCTTGGGTGTGGCGTAGGCCACAAGGTCGAACGGCGACGGTGGGCTGGCCAGCAATCATTTCTAAGAAAAAACGATGATGGAAATCGAAAACGAACCTTCCGACGAACCTTCCGACGCATTCGAAGTGCCGTTTGCGGCGGTAGCGGAACCGGACGCGGGTTTTGGCGAGGACGCAAAACCAGACGCAAAACCAGACGCGAAACCAGACGCGAAACCGCCTGCATCAAATGACCTGCCGCAACAATTTCAAAACGTCGCGGCCAAGGGCGGTGCGGTCGCTGCGGTGACGCTGGGGTTGCTCACCATCTTTGGTGCGTTCGTGACCCAGTGGAGCATCTTCAACGCGGTGGTCGGAATCGTCTTAGGGATCTGGGGATTGTCGTCGCCCTTGAAACGCACCACATGGCTTGGCTTGAGCTTGTGCCTGGTGGGGTTCGTCCTGTGCGTTTTGCTTTACTCCAGTCCGTGACTTTTATCGCCCCAACGCTTTTCAGGCGTGATCAACTTTCGCTGTAGAGCACTGAATCTCGCCACATCTCAAATCTCAAATCTCAAATCTCAAATCTCATATCTCATATCTCATATCTCATATCTCATATCTCATATCTCATATCT
>CAZROJ010000340.1:0-2550 GCA_964601665.1 uncultured Pirellulaceae bacterium | reverse complement strand
CGGTAGTTTCTCAATCGCCTTTCGCCTAAAGGTCGATCTTGCCGATTCAAAGGTCGATTGTCTCGCCTTGTTCAGCGACATGCATGCCGGCGCGTTTGATCGAGGTGCGGCCCGTTCCGTGGGGCTGCAGAGCTGGGTTGGTATGGTTTAAATGAATGAACCGGATTTTATCGCGATCGGATTTTTCAAGCGAAGAAAACTGGCGAATGGATTCCGCGATAAAGGGATGCGGAATGGTGCTCATATCGCGGCCTGGAATTTCTCCGTTTTCCAGGAAAGTGCCGTCCACGTAAGCGACGTCCACGGATTGGATCAGTTTGTTGATCGAAGCGTACCACTTGGACCATTTGTCGATATCGGGCAAGTAGAGCATGGATCGGCTGGGGCCGGCGACTTTGAAGCCGACGGTCTCGGAAAATTCGTCCCGATGCGGGACTTGGATCGCAGTGATTTTCAAATGAGGAGAAACGGTAACGGTCGATTTTTGTTTCAGGCTTTGCAGGGTAATGTTGTTCAGGGTAACGAGTTGGCTCCACGGACCATTGGTTTTTAAAAACGTTTGCATGCGCGGCATGGCCCAGACATCCGTCGAGGCATTTCCCATCGCTTCGCGTCCCAAGTGCATTAGGCCGGTGTAATGTCCGATGTGAGCGTGGGTCAAAAAGATTCGGTCGATTGTGGTTTTTTGTGGGATTGTTTTTTTGAAGAAGCCGATGCTCAGGCAAGTTTCGTCCAGCAGTCGCAGTTGATCAGGGAAATTGGGCGTGCAGTCGAGTAACGTTCTTTCTTGGGAGTTGAAATCCAAGATCGCGAGGCAGCTGGCCATCCGTCGGCGTTGGGGATCCTGCCATGCGGGCAAGCAGCATTTTTGATTGCAGCCGGCTTGCGGGTAGCCTGCGTCTTGAGCGTTACCCAGCACGACGACTGAAACTTTCGCCGTCTGCGAGTGGTCTGGGGTTTGTGCCATGACGCAGCTGAATTCAGGCTGGGCAAGCGTTGCCAGCGAAGCGATCCAAACGAGGACGGACGGGCGGAAGGGATTTATCAATGGGTTTTCCATTTTCGAAAGTAGGGCTGTTGATGATATATCGTTTTTGAGGATCAAGCGAATCGTTTTTAATCTGGTGTTTTAAAAATGGTCTCACGAAAACGGTCGCCAGCCCGTGTCATTTGTGACAATCAAGTCTAGCAAGACCATTTGAACGTGTTACAATTTACAGCAGTTCTTTTACATCCAAGATCGGTTTCTACCAATCGAATGACCGGCCGTTATGCCTGGTTGGTTCGAATTGGAAAAATTGCGCCGTTACAAAGCATGCACTGAAATTAAAAAAAGGTTTCTGGTTTGAGCGATAACACCGAATCCAATAATGACTCGCAGTCTGCGGAACTCCAAAAAACCCCTCTGCATTCGTGGCACAAAAGCCATGGCGGTCGAATGGTCGGCTTTGCTGGATGGGATATGCCGGTGCAATATGGCAGCATCATGAACGAGCACCATCAGACGCGAAACGCGGTCGGGATGTTCGACGTCTCTCACATGGGGCGAATCTGGTTTCATGGTGACAACGAAACGATCGGTCGGTGGCTGGATGGTTTGACTTCGCGTCGTGTCGCCGGAATCGAAGCCGGAAAGATCCGGTACTCGTTGATGTGCAACGAAAACGGCGGAATTCTGGACGATGTGTTGGTTTATTTCTTGCCGGGGCACAACGGCGGTGATCCATTTTGGATGATGGTTTGCAACGCCAGCAACCGCGGGAAAATTGTTG
This sequence comes from uncultured Pirellulaceae bacterium, assembly GCA_964601665.1. Taxonomy (GTDB): domain Bacteria; phylum Planctomycetota; class Planctomycetia; order Pirellulales; family Pirellulaceae; genus Mariniblastus. The sequence goes on along the minus strand of CAZROJ010000340.1, from coordinate 778 downwards.
GGTGGTTGCAGCAGCGGCTCGGCGATCACGACATTAAGTTAGAAGATCGCACGGAATCGACGGCGATGATCGCGGTTCAGGGGCCGATCGCGAACAAAATTGTTGCGGGGTTGGCGTCGTTTGATCCTGCTGCCCTGCCCTATTACACGGGGACCTCTTGCGATCTAGGCCAGCCTATTATTTTGACGCGAACAGGTTACACGGGCGAAGACGGCTGCGAAATCATTTGCGAAGCGACTGATGCAGAAACGATTTGGTCAACGGTTTATGCCGAAGCCGAAAAAGCGGGTGGCGGAGCAGCGGGTTTGGCGTCACGCGATACGCTGCGGTTGGAAGCTGGCATGCCGCTGTACGGTCATGAATTGACCGAAGAGACGAATGCGGCTCAAACTGACTTGCGATTTGCGATGCAACTCAAAAATCGAGATTTCGTCGGCAAGGCGGCGATCGTGGCGGCAATGAAAGACGATTCGCTGCCGATTCGAGTCGGTTTATCGCTCGAAGGGAAACGTGCCGCTCGCGAGGGCTGTCGGGTTTTGCTTGATGGCCAGGATGTGGGAGAGGTGGTCAGCGGAACGTTTGGTCCAACCGTGCAGCAGTCAATTTCGATGGCCTATTTGAATCCGTCGGCGGCAGAAGTGGGTACCAAGGTCGATGTTGACATTCGCGGCAAAACACAGGCGGCGACGGTGGTCGATTTGCCGTTTTATAAGCGGGCGTTGGACTAGTGCTTTGTCAAAGCTTAGTTTTAGGATTGGGGGTAAATCATGAATGGCGT
>CAZROJ010000339.1:0-2610 GCA_964601665.1 uncultured Pirellulaceae bacterium | reverse complement strand
GGAATCCATCAATCGGCTCCAGCTTGGCTTGCTAATCTGTCTATGCGGAATCAATTGACCCGCACAATGAGGGCAAGTCCGGTCGTGCGTTTCGAATTCAAGGTTTGCTTCACCTTCATCGCTTTCTTCTTCGTCAAAGGGGCCGAATTGCATGGCGTCTTCGGGTAAGCCAACTTCCGAGGCATCCAATTGTTTGGCGAATAACTCTAGGTATTCGTCACGCCGCTTGTTGCTCCAACCGCCAAAGCGACGCGTTCGCGTGAAGCCTTTGGGCAACACGTGCAAACACCAGCGACGAGTGAACTCAACCTGCGGCAACGTGATCGGCACTTGCTCTCTTTCTCCACCGGTCGTCTGACCGGTTCGGGCCATGAACGTGACCGTGTTTTCATCGGTAGCGACGATGCGATGGTCGCTGATCGGACCGCCGGCAAGATACCTGGCCAAGTACTTCAGTACATGTTCGGCTCGACTGTTTTCCACCGGCGGCGCCTGAATGTAGCTGACCCAAGTCACGTCCTGTAGCTCTGCGATGAACGCCTGCCATGAATCGTCGTGGTTCAGGGGCTCGAATTCTCCAGTTAGCTTTAACTGGCCTTGATTGTGTAAACGATTGAGTCCTTTGATAAATGCGTCACGGTAGACTGTTCGCAGTTCTTGGGCGTCGACTAAATACTTGCCTGTTGAACTTTCATTATCGGCACGACGAGCCATTTTCAACCCCGAGCCATCGATCGCTGGACCGCAACCGGGAACGACCGCATGCACATGGGCGTGGGCGTCTAGTTTTTGATTCCAAGTATGCAGCACCATCGCGGCCGCGGTGTCGATGCCGTGTTCGGTGGCCATCGTTTGTTTGAGCGCTTTCCATGCCGAGGCAAACAGCAAGTCATAAATCACTTTCCGATTACCCAAGGCCAGTCGTGATAGTTCTGCCGGCAACGTAAGGACGACTTGGAAGTGATCGACGCCCTCAAAGATCAACTGGCTGGTTGATTCCAGCCAGTTGCTTCTGCGAGCACCGCTGCAAGTGGGGCAGTGGCGATCGCCGCAAGAGTTATACAGGTTGACCTCGTGATCGCAGCCCTTGCACTTGTAAGTCCTGCCGCCAAGTGCTGAACTGCGACACAGCGATAGTTTGGCCAGCGTACTTTGCACTTGCGGTGCCGCTGGCGATGGATGCTTTTGCACGTAAGCGCCAGCACTGCGAGTCAGGATTTGAGCGACGGTTAGTTTTTTCGCTTGTGGGTTGGATTGACCGTCGGATCCTTCCATCTTGGCAACTGCTTGGTCGGTAGCCAGTCCAGTGGGCTTGGCGCTCGGAGCAGGTGGTTGCGCCGGCAGTGCAGATAGATCATCGTCGTAGTAAAACTGCTGTGCCCCAACAACCGGCTTATCGTCAGAATGTCCACGCCGGCCTCTAGCAATCCCGTCGCGTAAGAATGTCGAAGTGTGTGTGGCGTGACGGTCTTGCTGATCTTTGCCTTGCGCGCCGAGACCTTGATCGCTTTTTGGATCGACGTGCCGGCGTAGGGTTTGTGGGGAAGTTTTCCGGGAAACAGCAAGTCCGTTGGCTGGTACTCCAGCCAGTACTGCCTGAGCATTTTCAGTAGTCGCGGGGAGAGTGGTACCAATCGTTGTTTGCGGCCCTTGCCCGATTGGACATTGATCAGCATGCGTTGGCTGTCGATGTCGCTCGGATATAGGTTTGCTGCTTCGGACAATCTGAGTCCCGCAGCATAGAGCGTTGTGAAAAACGTCCGGTGTTTGAGGTTGGGTGTGCATACGAGTAGTTGTTGTACTTCTTGGTCGCCCAAGACGGTGGGGAGTTTTTTGGCACGCTTGCCAAAGGGGATCATCGTCACTGGCCAGTCGCGGGGGACCGTGATGCGAAAGAGCAAGCGTAGGGCGCAAACGGCTTGATTGAAGGAACTGAAGCCAACTTTTCGCGTTTCGATTAAGTGCAGTTGGAAAGACCGCACGTCTTCGGGTGTGGTTTGGGTGATCGGTTTGTCTTCTAGGAAGGCCTCAAACTTGCTGACGTGGTAGGTGTAAGTATCGATCGTGTTAGTTGCCATGTTGCGTATTTTCATGTCCTGAGCCAGTCGCAGGCAGGTTGGCGATTCATGATTTTGGTAAGGCGTCATATTGATGTTCCAAGTTGCAAAAAAAAGTCTTAGGCCGGCGACGTTTCACTGGCCGATGATGCCAGCATGCATCAAATTTCCAAAAGCGCAAGACCTTACAATCGAAACAACTACTACAACCAGTCGTTTGCTTGCGAACCGGTCGTTTGCCTTGGGAGAGACAGAGCGTTCATTCCTGTGGGAGACAGCCGGCATCACCTGCCCAGCACGGGCCATCGCGTGGCGGCGGCTCAAGACAACATCGGCGCGGTCAACATTGCAGCTGCGAGAACTCTTAAAGAAACGCGGCCCGTGCTGGGTGGGTGCGGGGACTGGCAGCGGCTTGGGGCTGGAACGCGTCAATCAACCAACGCGTTTTAAAAAAAAAAAACTAGAAGCACGCCAAACTATGCTTGCCGCGAACAACAAACGAGTAAACCAAAAAGAGAAAGACCTGCCGATCGCAATTCGATTAAGTTCAACG
>CAZROJ010000338.1:0-2618 GCA_964601665.1 uncultured Pirellulaceae bacterium | reverse complement strand
ATCACGATCACCAGTGCCGCGACTCAGGTTACTTGGAACGAGAACACGATCAACTTGATCGATACACCTGGCCACGTTGACTTTACGGTCGAAGTGGAGCGTTCGCTTCGCGTTTTGGACGGAGCCGTTCTTGTCCTCTGCTCCGTCGGTGGCGTTCAGGCTCAGTCATTGACCGTCGACCGCCAAATGAAGCGTTACGGAATTCCACGTTTGGCTTTTGTCAACAAAATGGACCGCACCGGTGCCGACCCGTTCAAAGTCGCTGACCAAATGCGTGAGAAGCTGGGCGTGACCGTCCTGCTGTTTCAATTGCCAATCGGCTTGGGCGAGCAATTCGACGGCGTTGTTGATTTGATCGAAATGAAAGCCTACCGCAACAGCGGCGAAAAAGGCGAAGAGATCTTGGTCGAAGAAATTCCGGCGGACATGGTGGACGACGCTAATAAGTACCGAGCTGAATTGCTTGAAGGCTTGGCGATGTTCAGCGACGAAATGATGGAACTGTTGCTTTCAGAAGAAGAAGTCAGCAATGAGCTGATTTACAAGGTGGCCAGTGCAGCGATTAAGGCTCAGAGCTTCACTCCGCTGTTCATGGGAACGGCTTACAAAAACAAAGCAGTTCAGCCGTTGATCGACGCGGTTGTGCGTTACTTGCCGTCACCGCTGGAGCGTACGATTTCGGCCAAGCAATGGGACGACCCAGATAAGGATTTCCCGCTTGAGCCGAAAAAAGACCTGCCTTTCGTCGGCATGGCTTTCAAAATTGTTGAAGACCCCTTCGGTCAATTGACTTTTATGCGGATCTACCAAGGTACCGTCGAAAAGGGCAACACCTACGTCAACCAACGCACCGGCCGTAAAGAGCGTTTCAGCCGTATCGTTCGTATGCACTCCAATAAGCGCGAAGAAATCGACAAGGCCTTTGCCGGTGACATCGTTGCTGTGATGGGCATCGATTGTGCCTCGGGTGAAACGTACTCGAACGATCACAAATACTGTTCGCTGGAAAACATGTTCGTTCCAGACCCTGTTATTTCGGTTGCCGTTAGTCCGGCCGACCGCGGTGCCAGCGAAAAGCTGGGCAAGGCGTTGCAGCGTTTTCGTAAGGAAGATCCTACGTTCCGCGTTGCCACTGACGAAGAGACTTCAGAAACGATTATCTCGGGGATGGGCGAGCTGCACTTGGACGTTTATGTCGAACGTATTCGTCGCGAATACGGTCTCGAGGTCGTTGTGGGGGCTCCGAAAGTTAGCTACCGAGAGCAACCCACGCTCAAGGTCGACTTCGATTACAAGCACAAGAAGCAATCCGGTGGTTCGGGGCAATTCGCTCACATCAAAGGCTATCTCGAACCAATGGATGAAGAGGCGTTGGAAGAAGACGATCCAGTCCGCGAGGAAATCAAAGACAGCTTCTTGTTCCAAGAAAAAATCGTCAGCGGTCGCATTCCTAAGCAATACATTCCTGCCGTTGAAAAAGGCATGCGTCAGTCGATCGTCAAAGGCGTGTTGGCTGAGTACCCGGTTGTGGGATTGAAAATGTTTCTGGCGGACGGTGCTTATCACGACGTTGATAGTTCGGAAATGGCGTTCCAAGCCGCTGCCAAAGGGATGTTCCGTGAGTACCTGCCAAAGACCAAGCCGCAGTTGCTTGAGCCAGTCATGTTCTGCGAAATCGAATGCCCGGAAGCTGCTCAGGGATCGATCGTTGGTGACTTGACTTCGCGTCGAGGCATCATGGAATCGACTGACATTAAGCCAGACGGTAGCGTGTTGATCCTGTGTGAAATCCCGCTTTCTGAGACCTTCGGTTACGCGACTGATTTGCGTTCGATGTCGCAGGGACAAGCGACCTTTACGATGGAACTTCGCGGATACCGCCCGGTTCCTCGAAATGTCCAAGAGGATATCGTCGAAGAGCGTCGCAAGGCAAAAGAAGCCAAGAACAAGTAAGCTTCTCGACGGCTTCTCGGGTTTGCCAAAAACTTGATGGCTTCGTTAAGCTGGAAAAAAGGGATTTAGCCGAGTTTATTTGATTCGGTTTTTTCGACTCGGTTTTTTCGACTCGGTTTTGCCGGCCAGTTTTCCGTTTCCATGCCGTTTTTGGCGGTTGAGTCAAACCGTGGATGAAGTTACGCTATTGGGCCAACCGATGCTGGGCCGTAGCCTGATGAATTTTAAACAAACACAAACCATTTTTATAGCTTGAGCACCGAATCATGGCTGTTCCAAAAAGAAAACACTCAAATTCTCGCACCAACAAGCGTCGTTCGCACGATCGCTTGAAGGCGAAGAATTTGTCGATCTGCCCAAAGTGCAGCACTTCATTGCCAACTCATGTTGTGTGCCCGACTTGTGGTTACTACATGGGCCGAGTGGTCAATCCGGAAAAGATTGAAGACGAGTAAACCGCAGCGGCTTGAGTGGTGAACGCTCGAGTTAGTTTGCTAATTTGATTCGCATTGAAGCTCCGTTTTTTGGCGGAGTTTTTTTGCTGCGCGGTTGGCAGTTGAAAATGGTTCGCAATTGAATTGGTTTTTAGGTTTTAAGCGTTGCTCTTGGGGGCTGTTGTTGATGGTTTGGGAAGCTGCTGCTTGACGATGGGTTTGGCGGGTTGG
>CAZROJ010000337.1:0-2678 GCA_964601665.1 uncultured Pirellulaceae bacterium | reverse complement strand
TCATGCTGGCATCTTAAATTCGTACACAATTCCGGTTTCCGGCACTAGCCCGAGGAGCTTACCCCGCAACCAGCGAGCCAACGGCCGCAGCCTCGTGAATTTTGATTTTTAGGATAACCAACAAGTGCCACAATTGATCAAGTTCTTGGCCGCTTAAGCGATCAAGCAATCAAGCGTTCACGCAATTGGATGATACTGTAAACCGACACGCCCAGCTGATACCGTTGATCACGTCGATGTGTGCACCTCGGCAATGATGACGCGAAAAATGCACACACAGCGCGAGTTCAAATCAACTACCAAGGTCGTCATCGAGGTTTGAAACAAAGTGTTCGCGTAAGTTTCAAGATTACGACTTGAACTTAATGAGTTATGCTTAAAATCATGGTGTTTGGCTTTTGACATTGTCGCAGCGATCATCCCCAAAAACTCGCCGACAACGCTCGATCCCAAGCAGGCGTGACGAGCCCCCCCTGTGACCTACGGATCCGTCCTTTGTTTTCCCAGTAAACATGGCTGCAAAAAAGAAAAACAAAATTGACCGGCCTGCCGCGGCAAGCTCAAAGCGAAAACGAAAATCCGGCCGCGTGAATGCACCGCAAGAAGCCGGGTTTGGGGCCCCCGATGGCCTGCAACAATTCGGAACCGAACTCGTATCCGAAAGTGAAGTTCGTCGCGCGAAAAAGTTGGGCACGTTCGGCAAGCCAAAGGTGCACGTCTCTGAAGAACCAGCATGGGCCAAACTGAGCGACCGGAAATTATTGGAACGACGAGTTGCGGATCTTGATCTGAGCTTCGACAAGACTGGCATGGTCGAGTTTCGTGATCAACTGCACCGCGAAATCAAACAACGAGGGATTCTATTTCGGCCCCATTGTTGGTTCAGCGACGATTGGTTTTCACCAGACAAGGTTCCAGGAATCGCCGTGCCTTTTTACTTGGCCCACCGACGACTCATGCGGCTGGAGCGAAATCAAATGCTGCAGGTCGAAGGAGGTACCAAGCCATGGTGCATGCGAATTATGCGACACGAAGCCGGACACGCGATCGATACGGCTTTTCGGCTGCATCGCAAGCGAGGCTACAAACCGACGTTCGGCAGTTACTCGGCACCCTACCCGGAAACGTATCGCCCCAAGCCTCGTAGTAAAAAGTTTGTTTTCCACCTCGAGCCTTGGTACGCCCAGAGTCATCCTGCGGAAGATTTTGCCGAAACCTTTGCGGTCTGGCTCACGCCGAACTCACGCTGGCGAAAAGACTACCAAGGCTGGCCAGCATTGAAAAAGCTCAAGTTCGTCGACGAATTGATGCAGCGAATTCAAGGCCAGAAGCAGGCCGTTTCGTCGCGTGCCAAAGTCGATCCCGTTCATCGAATCGACAAAACGCTTCGCGAACACTACGAAGCTCGACGCCAGTTTTACAATCTGGATTCCGCCAGCATCTATGATGACGAACTAAAGAAATTGTTTTGCGTCGCCCCCCAGCCTCATCAAAAACGAACAGCCGCCGGATACTTACAAAAGCACAAAAACGAATTTTGCAACGCCGTCGTGAAGTGGTCTGGAGAATACCCGTACAACGTCAATCAATTGCTACGAGAAATGACCGAACGCTGCCGAGTGTTAAAACTACGACTGCCCGAGAATGACGAAACGCTCAAGCAGGAATGCTTGCTGATGCTGACCGTCCAAACGATGAACTTTTTAAAGCACCGGCATCGCGTTGCGCTTTAACAGACGCACCGACAAGCCTATAGATATCGTCCTGTCGATTGCGACCAAGACCTAGGCAGACCGAGCGGACAGCAGCTTGCCGGATACAGCGGTTCGCAACAACACAGCGGTCACATGAGAATTAGAGCTTATCCCACAACGAGTGAGCCGACGGCGCGAGAGGCGGGCATTTTAAGTTTTGGGAAAAATACTTGGAACGACCTTCATGTTATTCGAGCTAAAACCCTGTCGAACTTTGCAATTGGTTCACCCAACGGCTATCATTAAAAGCGATCTTGTTTGTCTTTTGTTGAGCAAAACGAATGTTCCCCGGTCTCTCGAATTTTGGATGGCCATTGCTGCTTTGGGCAATTAGCTGCGGTTGGCTGCTCGACGCCGCAGAACCGTGCTTCAGTTACGACTACGATGCAGCACCGCACCGAAGTTACGTGGAAAACTTGTCGTCCCCAAGTACGACGACCGCGTGGCCCCGCATGGCACGTTTCGCCCGAAATCCCCCTAGGCCGTCCAGCTGCCTTCGATCCGATCCGCTTAGCCATGCTGGTATCTTGAGCCTATCCAGCCTCATCGTAGTCGGCTTTTTATCTGCGGCCCCGGTCTACGATTCCCTCCGCAACAAGTTCAAACAACAGCCAATTTCCCCTAACTGCCACGCCCCCAACAAACGACGACACCAAACTGCAACAAATCCCCAAAACGAGATGAGCCAATATCGTGCGTACTTCGTGCCGGGAGGAATGGATCCGTGGGGGCATCAGGTAACTTCGATAGATCTAATCCCGCGGGAAAATCCATTACCAGTTTATGGTGCAAGTGGTCGCAATGGCCAGTTTTGGACTTTTAATGCCCCTGTTGATATCAGGTTCAAACCAGCCCCCGTTGCAGGTTTGCTTATGCAGTGTGTAAGTGTCGAAGCAGTAGTAGTGCCCTGCGATTGTGCTGACG
>CAZROJ010000336.1:0-2714 GCA_964601665.1 uncultured Pirellulaceae bacterium | reverse complement strand
CAACATGGCACGGGTCGGGCGAATTCATGCGCTACAACCGCTGGGGCAAACACCCCAACAGCGATCCTTTGTTTGCCAATCAAGTTCGCCGTCACTACGCGGCTTGCGTTAGTTACGCCGATAAACATGTCGGCGACATTTTGAAAAAGCTTCAGGAAACTGGCGCGGACAAAAACACGATCGTCGTCCTGTGGGGCGATCACGGTTGGCATCTGGGCGAACACCAGATCTGGGGCAAACATAGTTTGTTCGAAGAATCGTTGCGTTCGCCATTGGTCATTCGTTACCCGGGCCTGACACTTCCTGGCAAATCGACCCAGGCCGTGGTGCAGACTTTGGATTTATTCCCGACAATCTGTGACTTGACCGGAGTTGAAAAACCAAAATTCGCCCAAGGCCGGTCGCTGCTGAGGCACTTGCAAAATCCCGACTCGCCCGGTCACGCGGCGATTGCTTACAGCAACAATGCCACGACGATTCGAACTTCAACTCATCGATTGACCGTCCACCGAACGGGCCAAGTGGAACTGTACGATCATACTTCCGATGCAAAAGAAACCCAAAACATCGCTCAGCAAAATCCCGAGATCGTTTTACGCCTAAAACAAAAACTAAATTCGATGCGGAAATGATTGACCAACCACGACCACGTTTCATTTGGAAAGCGAGTCGTCTCGGCATCCAGAATTGGCAAGATGAACATCATTCTTTTTGAAGACCACGAAATCGGCAAACCATTGCCACGAACAGACGCTCGAGCCGAGCACATCCTTAGAGTGCTACGCCGTCAAATCGGAAGCTCGACGGACGTCGGACGGGTTAACGGGCCCCGAGGAAAAGCCATCCTGCAGTCGGTCCAAACGGAGCACTTGATTCTCGATTTCGCCTGGCATGAAACACCGCTTCCCTTGCAGCCAGTCGATTTAGTTGTCGGTCTGTCACGACCGCAGACTTGTCGAAAAATTTTGCAAGAGGCCACCAGCCTGGGCGTTCGGCGAATGTTTTTTGTGCAAACCGATCGCGGCGAACCGTCCTATGCGACCTCAAAACTCTGGACCACCGGACAATGGCAAAGGCTGGTTCGGACGGGTGTCGAGCAAGCTTTTACCACCCGTATTCCTCAAGTTCATTTTGATTTGCCAATCGAGCAAGCGGTCGACCGAGTTGCGTCGGCCGATGCGCTGATTTGCCTTGACAATTACGAAGCGACCCACGGTTTGGCTTCGGCGGTCGGCAGCGCATCGTCCGTTGTTATCGCCCTTGGTTCCGAACGAGGCTGGACGGGCCGCGAGCGGAATTTATTTCGCTCGCACGGCTTCACTTTGGCAAGCCTTGGCCAGCGACCGCTGCGAACCGAAACCGCCACCGTCGCCGCCACCAGCATCGCAATGTCGCTGCTGGATGCCAAAGCGGAAAACTAGATCCGGCGAAAACACACCGCCACAACGGATTCCAGCAGCCTCAAACCAACGCCAACCTAGCCGGTCGCGATTTATCAATCGGCGCATCAGGTAAGACTCCGCTCTGGTTCGACGCCATCATCGTATCCAACGGACTCTTGACCGGTCTGTCTTCGTCGAACAAAACATGCGTATAAATCATCGTCGTACTCACATCCTGATGGCCAAGCAACTCTTGGACCGTGCGGATATCCGTTCCCGCTTGAAGCAAATGAGTCGCAAACGAATGCCGGAATGTGTGCGATGTGACGTACTTTAGAATTCCTGACCCAACCACGGCCTTTCGCAGCACCGCCGCAAACGAATCGCGATGGATATGATGACGATGCCGCCGGTGCGTTTTAGGATCGCGAGAATGCGAACGAGACGCGAACAAAAACTGCCACCGCAATTCCTTGTGCGCGTTAGGCATTTTTCGCTCCAACGCATCAGGCAGCCAAACCGACGCAATCCCACAGTTAACATCGTGATCGTGCAAAACTCGACGCTCCTGAATCAATTGCCGCAGTTGATTGGCCAACGACTCCGGCAACGGAACCAGTCGGCTTTTATTCCCTTTGCTGCAATAAATTTCGATCAAACCATTGTCAAAATCAAAATCCTTGACACGCAAACGAAGCAACTCGCTGATCCGCATCCCAGTTCCGTACAGCAACTGCCCCATCACACAATATCTGCCCGACAACTGCGCCAACACCAAACCAACCTCGTTGGCCGACATCACCGTCGGCCGTAATTTTGGTTTTTTGGATCGCATAGCTTCGACCTCGCCCAGATCACGTTCAAGCACATACTGGAAAAAGAATTGAATCCCAAAGAACGCTTGGTTCTGCGTCGACGGGGCCACATTCCCATCGACCACCAAGTCCGTCAAAAACGCCTCGACATCACTTTTATTAATGTTCGAATAAGACTCAGAATTCAGCCTATTTCGAGACATCAAAAAACGGCGAGTCCATTTAACGTAAGCCTTTTCCGTATTGAATGCCTTGCCCATCAGACGTAACTTCCGACGTAGCATTTGCAGTGGAATTGGCTCTCGCGAGCTAATTTTCCCCACCAATTCGGCTTCAGAAATCGACTTGCCTGCCGGGTCAGCAACCGATCGACCTAGCTTGGATGGATGACCGCCGGCGGTTCGCTCCATGGCCGAACGTTCCCGAAGTCCTCTCAGAATGAAGCCAAGCTCGCTGGGCTTATCGACGGGGTGCAGCGTTCGAAAACGAATCAAGGCCTCGATAATTTTCAGGCGTT
>CAZROJ010000335.1:0-2762 GCA_964601665.1 uncultured Pirellulaceae bacterium | reverse complement strand
TGTTCCCTTATTGCCCTTACCAACTTGCCTTGCGAACACCGGGGATTAATCCTCGGTCAGCAAGGTTGCGAAAGCAGATCCGACAAACGCCAAATTTGCGGTAGACGCCTCTTGGTCGTCCGCACAACTTGCAACGACGCTCTCGTCGGACCGGGTATTTCGGTCGAGACGCTTTGGCGATCTTTGATTTTCTTGCCACAGCAAAAGCCCGTTTTTTAAAAAATTACTTACGAGTGAATGGTTCACGGCGCCCGCCAAAAATTGACAAGTGATCCGCATGAGGTTCTCAACCGACGTACGGCCAAGATTACTTTTTGTTGTTGTCTTTAAAAGGCATGCCGAACATTCGCAACAGTTCGCGGCCTTCGTCATCACTGTCCGTTGAAGTCACGAACACAATGTTCATGCCTTGCTTGCGAGTGAACTTGTCCGGATTGAGTTCGGGGAAAACACCGTACTCAGTCAAGCCAAGGCTATAATTTCCACGGCCGTCGAATGCCTTCGCGCTGATGCCGCGAAAGTCACGTACCCGAGGCAACGCAAACGTTAACAAGCGATCCATGAATTCATACATGCGATCACCACGCAACGTTACCTTACAGCCAATCGCTTGGCCTTCTCGCAAACGAAAGTTCGCGATCGATTTGCGAGCCTTCGTCAGCACTGGCTTTTGGCCAGCAATGAGTTCCATCGCGGCATTGGCGTCGGCCAATTCCTTTTTGTCGTTGACTGCCGACCCAACACCCATGTTGATGACGATCTTCTGCAATCGCGGAAGCGATAGAATGTTTTCGCGGCCGAACTTAGTTTTAAGTTCGCCGACAAGCGTGGAATTGTAATGTTCTCTAAGTCGAGCTGCCATTTTGGTTTCCAATTGATCCGTTGATGATTCCAACGGACAGTTTTGGTAAAATTGATTTGTTGTTTGTTAAAAACTAGGTTTGTTTAAAACTAGATAACTTCGAAACTAGATAACTTCGAAACTAGATAACTTCGTTAGCCAAGCTGACGATCTTCATGAAACTCTTTTCACGAAGCTCGCGAGCAACCGCCCCGAAGATCCGCGTTCCACGAGGGTTCTTGTCCTTGTCAATAATCACTGCAGCGTTGGAATCAAACTTAATGTAGCTGCCGTCGGGCCGCCGAGTCGACTTTTTGACTCGAACGATGACCGCTCGGACGATCGCTTTTTTCTTGATGTCGCTACCCGGGATCACGCTTTTAACGCTGCACACGATCACGTCACCCAAGCCGGCGGTTCGCTTTCGCGATCCACCGAGCACTTTGATGCACATGATTTCACGGGCCCCAGTGTTGTCAGCAACGGACAGTCTTGATTCAGATTGGATCATAGTTACGTCGTAGGCGGTACGTCCGCCGGTTAATGTTTTTTCAGGTTAAAACAACTTGCGTTGAAGAAGCGAGCTTCCTCAAGGCTGGCCGTTGCAACTATTCAGACTCGCCTTCAGTCGCCGGTTTGGTCTCGGCTGGAGCCGGTGCCGCCGCGTCAGTTGTCGTTTCCGGTTTTTCGGATTCGACCTCCGATGCTAACTGCTCCTTCTGCTTGCGAGCTGCCTTCATCGCGGTAACGTCCACCTCGTTGCTCTGCTGAACAACTTTAACCAAAGCCCAACGTTTCTTCTTCGATGTCGGAGCGGCTTCGATGATCTGGACGGTATCGCCTTCTTTTGATTCGTTCTTTTCATCGTGAACGTAACAAGTCGTTCGGTCACGATAAATTTTGCCATACTTTGGGTGCCGAACCAAACGCGCGATCTGTACGACTCGCGTTTTGTCCATCTTGTCGCTCTTGACGCGACCGGTAAGTACTCGTTTCGGCATTTCTATTCTCGGTATGTTGTTTCGCGGTCAAACCGCATCGATTGATTTCGTGAGTTAAAACTATTCAGCCGAGCTTGCTGCAGCTGTCTCCGCTTCGGCTGCCGCCACGTTTGCTTCAGCAGTCGCTCGAGCCTTTTCCGCTTTGATTTCTCGCTCGCGAAAAATCGTCTTAATCTGAGCAATCATCTTTCGATTACGTTTCATCTCAGACGGAGCGTCCAAACGATCGGTTTGGGCTTTGATTCGCAAGTTGAACAGATCCTTGCAGGCTTCTCGAAGCACCGCATTCATCTGGTCGTTACTCATCTCTCGCAATTCGGAAAGGCTTGACATGGCTATCAACAGAGTTGGTTAAAACCGAAATTATAGTTCTTATAAAGTGGCTAGAATCTCTAGCCACGTTTTGGTTTGTTGGTCGTCGCATCACTGCAGACAACCAGATTTACATGGGCCGACGTTTTACCATGCGGACCTTGAATGGCATCTTGTGAGCCAAACGAGCAAAGCAAATTTTTGCCTGCTGTTCAGTCACGCCACTCAGTTCATAAAGGATCGTTCCGGGCTTGATCGTAGCGACCCAGTATTCCGGTTCACCCTTACCTTTACCCATTCGAGTTTCCAACGGAGTCGATGTGATCGACCGGTGCGGGAAAACGCGAATGTACAATTTGCCGATACCGCGAATGTATTGTTGGGCTGCGATACGGCCTGCTTCGATGGTCTGAGCTTTCAACCAACCTGGATCAAGTGATTGAAGCCCGTAGTCACCAAAGATAACTTTGTTACCACGTGTGGCGTTACCTTTTATATGACCTCTTTGGACCTTTCGATGCTTGACCCGTCTTGGCATCTGAGCCATCGATTTCGTCTCCGTAATTACCTTGGTTAATCCAAACTTGAACTCCGATATGCCCCTGAGG
>CAZROJ010000334.1:0-2771 GCA_964601665.1 uncultured Pirellulaceae bacterium | reverse complement strand
TTTAATTTATTGAGCGTTTAATTGAAACGCGACCGACCGCTCCAAATCCAACAACCGGCGTTTGACATCGGTCCCGCCCGCAAAGCCGGTTAAATTTCCATTTTTGCCGATCACGCGATGGCATGGCACCACGATCGAAATCGGATTTTGACCGTTGGCCGCGCCGACGGCACGGACGGCGTTGGGGCGACCAATCGCAGCCGCCTGTTGAGAGTACGTCCGAGTCTGCCCAAAGGGGATTTCGGTTAAGGCTTGCCAAGCGGCTTGTTGGAATTCGGTTCCAAACAACGACAGGTCCAAATCCAAATCAAACACTTGCCGATCGCCAGAAAAATATTGGTCCAGCTGGCGTTTCAATTCGACAAAAACGGGTACCGAATACAACTCGACTGCCGTCGCTCCCTCAAATCTTTTGTCCGCAGTCTCTGGCCAGAGCAAACCGCAAAGACCGCGTTCACTTGCGATCGCCTTCAATGGCCCAACTGGACTGAGGATTTTCGTTTGCCACATTTTGTGTTCCGTTTTGGAAAAAGCTTCATGCCGAAATCAGGCTCGCTTGGCCAGCGCGCAAACTAATGACGCTATAATTCGTCGGACGATAAATCGCGACCGCGGTTAAATTGTAGCAAAAGTAACCCGCCCACGTGCTGGCTGAACAGACTATCGAACTTCTTAGAAAGCCCCAAAATCAACACCGACTCTTACCAACCTAAAGACCGTCGACCGATCGGAAGCCGCGATACGCGATGGGCGAACCAAATCGCCAACTGGCTGGCCAATAAAAACGTCTCGCCCAATGGCATATCGGTTTTCGGCATGGTGGCCGCAATTGCCGCTGGCGTTGTCTTTGCTTTGACCTCGATCGTTGAATTGCCAGCCGAACGTTTTTGCTGGATTGCTGGTGGGTTGCTTTGTCAGATTCGGCTGCTTTGCAATCTGTTTGACGGCATGGTTGCGATCCAAAGGAACCTCGCCAGCCCGATCGGTGAACTGTACAACGAGGTACCCGATCGGGTTTCTGATGTGGCCATCATGATTGGTTTAGGTTACGCCGCCACTGGAATTCCAACGGCCGGTTGGCTGGCCGGATTGCTGTGTGTTTTTGTCGCGTACGTTCGCGCGATGGGAAAAGCCGCCGGCGCGGGAAATGATTTTTGCGGGCCGATGGCCAAACCGCAGCGCATGGCGCTGGCGACACTATTGGCGTTCTACATGGGGCTGGCACCGATCGGGTATCGAACTAATTTTCAATTGTTTCAAATCGAGTTCGGGATGGCTGCTTTGATACTCGTCGGAATTTCGGCAGGTTGTATTTTCACTGGCGGCCGCCGGCTATTGCGAATTACAAAACAACTTAATGCAAAACAACTCGAAGGAAATCCAAGTGACAACGATTGAACGTTGGCTTGATTTTAGTCAAGCATTCGATCATCCGGTTTCGGTCGGCGTGGTCAGTGCGATTGTTGCGGGGTTGGTCTTGGCGTCGATCGGGATTCGGTTGGCCAAAAAACGCAGTTTGATCGGGGAAGAAACTTACGATGAATTAATCGCGCGAACGCGTTCTTGGTATGTATTGTCAGCGGCGATGGTGGTGCCAATTTTGCTGGGTGCGATTTGGGCTTGGCTGTTCTTTTTTTTGCTGAGTCTTTTCTGTTACCGCGAATTTGCGAAAGTGACGGGTTTGACCCAAAATCGGCTTGCCTATCAAAGTGTTTTCTTGCCGATTACGCTGACCTTCTTTGCCGCTTTGGATCACTGGATGGGGCTTTTTACGGCATCATGGATCCTTGGCATTTGCTGGATCGCGGGAATTGGTTTGCTGTCAGATCGTCCCGCGGGATACCTTCGCCGGACATCGCTGGCGATCGTCGGATTCGCGCTGTTTGGCATCGGCATGGGGCATTTGGCTTTCATCACGAACGATGTTCTCTTTCGCCCGATGTTGCTTTGGCTGTTGATTTTTATCGAACTCAATGACGTCTTTGCCTACATCTGCGGAAAGTCGTTTGGCTCGCGAAAATTGCTGCCCCAGACGAGCCCCAATAAAACGATCGGCGGTGCGGTCGGAGCAATTTTGGTAACGACGACGCTAGTTGCCATCGTGGGGCGTTTCGTTTTTGATGGCACGACTCTACAAGATTGGCCCAGCCTGATCCTGCTGGGCATCTTGATCAGCGTGCTGGGACAATGCGGCGACTTGGTGATTTCGTCGATCAAACGAGACATCGGCATCAAGGACACCTCGAACTTGATCCCCGGTCACGGCGGACTACTCGATCGGTTCGACAGCCTGCTGATGGTTGCGCCGGTTGCCTTCCATTTTATCAACTACCAATACCAAATCGGCCACGCCCAAACGACTCAGCTGTTCACAGCTATTTTTAATCCTTAAACGAATGATTAAAGCCGAAACACAGTTCGTGGCTCAACCAGATTGAGGTCGTTTTCGGAATCATCAAGAAGCGAGCACTTCTCGCTGAGAGCTTTGATTCTCAGCAGGCTTTGACTGACCGGCTGGACCGCTTCATTGCCTACTTCAACAAAAACTTTGCCAAGCCGATGAATTGGAACTACACAGGACGCCGCAGCGACACCAAAGTCGACACTGCACCACTTACTTGGCGCGAAAAACGAGCCCCAAAAAGCTGGAAAGACGATTGGGAAAAAAAGCAAGAACTGCTGGCAGCATAGCAACCAAGCAATTCCGGGTCATTGCGCTAGTGCCGGAAATCGGAATTGTGTACGAATTTAAGATGCCAGCATGATTTCTC
>CAZROJ010000333.1:0-2825 GCA_964601665.1 uncultured Pirellulaceae bacterium | reverse complement strand
CGCATTGCCCTGCGCGTTTAACCAGCCATTCACCAGCACAAGGCTTCTCCAGCTTTTGTTTGCTTGAAGGCGTATTGAATCCGCGCGACCCTAAAAACGCCAGCCAGTGTAACGGATTCCAAATTTTTGCTAATGAACTCTCATCGGGCCCTAGTACTTTCAACGACTGGCTAACATGTGCAACGAGCCCTGGAACCAAATCAGCACCTCCGCACACGATCGCCGCCTCCGCCTCTGGCGAAACCTCACGCTGAAACAAATCTTCGAACCTCTCAACCTTGGTTATCCCAGCCCCTGCGAGCCCACACTGCTCGATCATCTGTCGCGAATCCCAATCAGCGAACAAATCGAAAGCTACAGGCGCGTAGCCAGCCGATATGCAACTGCCAACCAACGGTCGAACACTTGCGCCAATCAGGACAATTTTCATTACAAATTCCGGCAAAAATTGCTTGGTATAAAAGTTGGAATTGGCCACTGGCTGCTTGGCAAACGAGACACGAGGTGTTAGCCTGAATTATAAGGTATTAACTTCAGGCCCAATGGCCAATCTAATTTCAGGAGAAGAACACAATGTCGATGTACGTCGGAGAAGCTCTAGCTGGTGATGGTAACGAAGTCGCTCATATCGATCTTATGATTGGTAGCAAAGATGGCCCTGTCGGCGTAGCTTTTGCGAATGCGTTGTCCACCCAAAGCGAAGGACACAGCAACTTGTTGGCCGTTTTGACTCCCAACGTCGCGGTTAAGCCTTCGACTGTGATGGTCACCAAGGTCACGATCAAAGGTGCCAAGCAAGCCGTTCAAATGTTTGGCCCAGCCCAAGCTGCCGTTGCAAAGGCTGTCGCCGATTGCGTTGCCGATGGAACCATTCCAAAGGATCAGTGCGAAGACCTCGTCATCGTTTGCGGCGTGTTCATTCACTGGCAAGCGGAAGACGACAAAAAGATTTACGAATACAACTACGAAGCGACCAAGCAGTCGATCGTCAGTGCCATGGCCGGTAAGCCAACAGCCGACGAAATGGTCGCTGCCAAAGATTCGGCTGACCACCCATTCAAAGGCTTCTAAGCTGGGAAGAAACTACGGTTTCACTACAAGAAAAGCTCGCAGCGATGCGGGCTTTTTTTATGTTCGTTCACCCAGTCCAATCCAAGCGGAGTCTAAAAATGTCCAAACCCAAAATTTTGTTCCAATTTGATCCCGACTCGCAGGCCAGTACTTTTGATGCTGTCGTAGCAGTCGACTCGAACATTGACCAACTTTTTACACGATCGGGCGTCCAGCCAGACGATGTCGCAGGACTTGTCCATGGCGCAATGTTTACACGTGGGCCCAGTGACCTAAAGAACACCGCGATTTTTTTTGGCGGCAGCAACGTTGCAGCTACTGAAACTTTGGTCGCCAAAGCAAAAAGTTGCTTCTTCGGGCCGATGCGAGTTTCCATCATGGCCGATCCCAACGGCAGCAACACGACCGCCGCCGCCGCCGTCCTTTGTGCTCAGCGTCACTTGGATTTGGCAGGTCAAAAAATCGTCGTCTTGGCCGGCACCGGCCCCGTCGGCCAACGCATCACCAAAATTATCGCCGGACTGAACCTCGCCGGCGAGATTTTCGTTTGCTCAAGAAAAGTTGAAAAGGCTCAGTCCGTCGTCAACGATTTGCTGGCCTCGGGATTTGAAACCAATGCCACTTTGACTCCTGCCGCCGCCGGATCCACCGACCAAGCGGCTGAAGTTACAAAAAACGCGGCGGTTGTTTTCGCCGCCGGAGCAGCCGGCATCGAATTGCTGGACGATCGCTGGAATCAAAATGGCATCCGCACGCTAATCGATTTAAACGCCGTTCCTCCCGCAGGCATCGCTGGAGTGGATGTCATGGACAGCGCCCAAGAAAAAGATGGCTCGATCTGCTACGGAGCGATCGGCGTGGGCGGCCTCAAAATGAAAATCCACAAACAGGCCATCCGCACGCTGTTCGAATCCAATGACAAAGTCTTGGACACACAAGCGATTTATGAAATCGGCTTGGGCATCGACTAAAACAAGCGAGCCCTGAACAGCCGCAGCGGTATCAAAACCATTGTTTCGTCGAACGAAAAACTCTCGTTCGGCCACAGAAAAACGGCTGCCATGACTGTTAATTGCCAGCTGTTTTTCGAACTCGAACAACTCGAATTTTAGAGCCGCAATTTTTATAAGCAAATTGATTTGAATTAATCGAATTCATTTGATAACCGGCGTTCACGAATCCAAGTCGGTTGACTTAAACGGAGCGACCACTTTTCGCGAACGCGGTCGATTCGGAAAAGGTGACGCCGGCGTCGGAATTCCGTTGGCTGAATCCTGATCTGTCGATGAATCGTTTGCGTCGCCGTTCGCATTTCTTACCGCTACATTTTGCGACTCAAGCTTGCTGGCAGAAGCTTCCACCGCCGGGTCCACTGGCGATGAAAATTTCAAATGCGGGCTGGGCGCCGAATGAACCGGCCTATCCGCCAACTCACCGGGCAGCTCTTTCGCCAGCCCCGAAGCGTTCGCCAGCCGCGAAGCGTTCGCTCCAGGCTCCGCCGCTGTCGCTGGCATTTCGATATCTCCCAGGTACTTCTTTCGCACTTCTGGGTGAGCGACAATTTGTTCGGCCGTTCCGCTACACAGGATCCGGCCTTCGCTCACGACATACGTTCGATCCGTGATCTGTAAAATCTCACGAGCCGCATGGTCGGTGATCAAAACCGAAATCCCCGAATCCGCCAGCGCACGTATCACGCCTTGAACCCCCTGAACCGTGACGGGGTCAATTCCCGCAAACGGTTCGTCCAGCAT
>CAZROJ010000332.1:0-2864 GCA_964601665.1 uncultured Pirellulaceae bacterium | reverse complement strand
CGTCGTAACTTCGTCAGAATTCGATCCAGCTGATTGGCAAAAGTCTGAATGTCCTTCGGCCCCAAAGGCTTGGGGCCTTTGGTTTCCATGCCGGCCGATCGCAACTGCTCCATCAAGTTACGCGACGCGAGACGCCCGTGGACCGACGAGTCATCGAA
The DNA here is from genome assembly GCA_964601665.1 of uncultured Pirellulaceae bacterium. Taxonomy (GTDB): domain Bacteria; phylum Planctomycetota; class Planctomycetia; order Pirellulales; family Pirellulaceae; genus Mariniblastus. Next base: position 2,706 of record CAZROJ010000332.1, on the reverse strand, counting down.
CAACTGCCCACGCATCCCGATCGCCGTCGCACCCTTGCCGACGACTCGCGACGCCAAAGGGATATCGTTGGTGATGACCAAATCGCCGCCTGCGACGCTTTCCACAATTTCGTGGTCAGCAATGTCCGCGCCGTAAGGCACGGTGATCGCGTGGATGTAATCGACCGGCGGGACTTTAATCGTCTGGTTGGCGACAAAAGTCGTCGTGATCTTCAGCCGCTTGGCCGTGCGAAAAATAATGTTCCGGATGGGAACCGGACAAGCATCGGCATCGACCCAGATTTTTATCGGCAGCGCTGGTTGGGCTGGTTCGCTCACGGTGATTCGATTTCATCCTCATCAACGCCCATGCCCAACACGCCTTTGATCCACTGCAGGCCCAGCAGCATCACGGCCATCAAAATCATCGAAGCTCCTAACAGCCACCAGACGAAATCGCCCAGCCCAAAAACGCTTCGCTCGGCGAAGGGCCAAGTGATCTTCCAGCGAAAGATCGTGAGCGCCGCGCCGGCACACAAATACGGGCCGAATGCCAAGGCTTGATTACCCGTCGCAATGATTTGAATCACCAACGCCAGTACCACCACGACCATGGCGTACACGAACGCAATCAACGTCGCTTGCCAGCCAAGCGTCGCTCCGATCATGGCCATCAGGGTCACGTCACCAAAGCCCATCGCTTCTTTTTGCAACGCGTAGGTCCCGATGATTCGAATCGACCAAATCATACAGCCACCAAAGGCCAGCCCAACCAGCGAACCGTAAAGGCTCTGCCAATTGGCCGGCGGTAACCAACACCAAGCCAGCGTAATGCCAGTCAAGCCAACGACCAGCAGCCCAACCAAAAACTGAGTCACTCCCGGCATCGTTCGCGGCCGAGTCCGTAGCTCGCATTTGGTCTTTCGCTTTGGCCGAAAAGCATGAGCGTACATGAATTTTAGGCTCGTCCCAAACCCGACATACCAGGGCGGTAATTTCGGCATCAACGCCCAAATCCAAATGGCAAAAATCAACAGCCCCACGGCCAACCCCGCTCCTTGGCCGTGCCACGCTTTCACGCCATGATCGATCGAGCCAATCAAGGCCGGCTTCATGCCGCCGCCGACGACCTCCGGTAGCCGCGACCAAGGCGCCAGCGCCGCGAACGACAGAGCGATCAAGGTGCCGGGGATAGTGACTTCGTCGGGAATCGTTTTTTCGTCAAAGTCGATGAACGTCCCGATCGTCAGTAACGCCAAAAAGATCGTGTACAGCCAAAACCAAGTCTCGGCTTTTAACGAGCTGGGAATCAGCGGCGGATTGCGGGCCCCGTCACCCGTTAAGCCATCGCTGGCCAGCCAAAAATACAACAGCGGCAAGCCGATCATCCAAACGATTTCGATCGCCAGCGGGCGAAACCAGAACCCTCGGCCGTGGACTTTTTTATCCCGAGCCCGACCCGGCCAGCCGATGATCGGAACGAAGTCGATCGCTTGCCGCGGCGACTCCCCTGCCCCGATGTCCGGCGCCAAGAAAGGGCTGATCGATCGCTTCAAAAACATCGCCCAGCGGTAAATCGCCCAATTGATAAACACACCAATCGCCAAACCGAGCCCGCCAAGGATCACAATTTGAGCGAACGGAGGAAAGAGATGGATCATGGCGAGGTGGCGGAATAAAGCTTGAGTTCAAACGGCGAGCGGGCAAACGGCGAGCGGGCTGGCTCGTCCCCGTCCCGGCTCTGGAGTTTAACTGCCGGTTGCCGTTTCGTTGAAGGTTGTTTGTAGCGGTATTCGCCAGAATTCCGAAGCACCAGCGGAGTAAATTGGGCTGTCGAGCGATTAAACGCTTTGCTCGGCTCGACTTTTTGTTGCTGAACGCACATTGAGGCACCCTTAGGTAGTTATTTTTGGAAAAATAAACTGCGTTAACCTGCGTTAAGCTGGGGGCAATGCGTTTGCGGCGGTATTTGATTGACCTTGAGCACCCCCAAGGGCCAGTGTTTCAACCGACCTGAATTGACCGGCCGAAAAACCAATTTGACTCGGTATTTTACGGTCAAACGGCACCTGGATTCAGTCAATTCAACTTTGAAAAACCGCAATCGCCATGGGGGAAAATCGCCGATCAGCCCTAAACGGCTCGGGAAATCGCTCGCGTTCCGCTCGGCTACAACGTTTTGAGCTTGTATCAGATTTGATACATTCACGGACGCCATCTTCCGATTGAAAAAGATAGGCCGGTTTGTACCAGACCGGTCGACATGACGCCGCTTGATATTAAGCCGGTTTTTGCCAGGCCAGTTTTGCGGTTTTAACATTGCGTTTTGACGAACCACGCGGACAGCTATTTTTTGCTGCTGCGTCGCGTTTTGCTTTTATGGAGGAAAGGTGCGATGAGTGAAATTGGAAGTCGCCAGCCGAGTCTGTCACGATACCGTTTCCGCCCGATAGCCAAGAGCAGGCAGGCTGGCCTGCGTCCTGCCGAGCCACAGGCAATTCTTCCGGGCGATCAAAAATTAGAGGACGCTGTTCTGGCCATTCGGTTATTCGCCGTCGTTTTTTACTCCGGACTAGTCGTCATTCTTGGCGGGTTGGCATGGGGGCTGATCTCGCTGATCGGCTGGCTTACTTAAGCGAAATTAAGCGAAATTAAGCCAAAGGCGATTGAGGAACCACGAAAAACACGAAGGACACGAAAGAAAAATGGAGTCGCATCGCGCACAAC
>CAZROJ010000331.1:0-2933 GCA_964601665.1 uncultured Pirellulaceae bacterium | reverse complement strand
CGGGCATTTTTGAGTTTTCGGATAAGCATTTAGTTCGAACCTTTGTCCTTGTTGGTTCTCATTCCGCCACGGAAGAAAACATTTCAAGACAATCGCCGTGAACGGTTACAATAATGTTTTGCAAAAACAACTGGGCTGGAAACTGACATGTCTCTCACGAACCGAAGAAAATTCTTGACCGCTGCCGCTGCTGGAGGCCTTGCCGTCTCGGCGGGCTCGCCGATCCAAGCCACCGCTTCAGCTGGCAATGAACTGGCTGACGAATCGTTCGTTCCAAATCGAATCGCGGTTTCGACCTATTCGTTTTTTACCTTTCGCGGCGGTTCGAAACTGACGATGCCGCAGTGTATCGACACGGCGGCAAAGATGGGATTTGACGGTGTCGAATTGCTTCAAGTGCAGATGGAAGACAACTCGGATGGCTTTTTGCAAAAGCTAAAGCGGCAGGCGTTTGTCAATGGCATCGACCTGTGTGGCATGTCGACTCATCAAGGCTTTGTTCGACCAGATCAAGCTTACCGCGATCAAAACGTCAAAAAAACAATCAGCCAAATCGAGATGGCCTACAAACTGGGCATCCCGACCATTCGCGTCAACACCGGTCGCTGGGGCACGTCCAAGAGTTTTGAGGCGTTGATGAACAACAAAGGAGTCGAACCGCGGTTGCCGGGGCACACTGACGAAGAAGGCTTCAAATGGGTTATTGATTCGTTTGCAAAGTGCATTCCGATCGCTGAGAAATGTGGCGTGGTTTTAGGTCTGGAAAACCATTGGGGTTTGGGCCGAACTGCGCAGGGGGTTTTAAAAATTGTCAACGCGATCGATTCGCCGTGGCTTCGCGTCACGATGGACACCGGCAACTTTTTTGAAGATCGGTATTCTCAGCTAGAAAAACTGGCTCCCGAAGCGGTCTTTGTTCAGGCTAAAACTTACTATGGCGGTGGCGTTTATTACACCTTGGAAATGGACTACGACCGAATCGCAAAAATCTGTCAGCAGGCCAATTATCGCGGCTACATTTCGCTGGAGTTTGAAGGAAAAGAAGATCCAATGACGGCAGTGCCGAAAAGCTTGCAAGCGTTGCGATCGGCTTTTGGCAAAAAACAAAGTTGAATCCAATGTGAGCACATCGGTTCGAGCCAAATACTGTTCTGCGTTGAAATTTGGTTCGGTGAGGGGTTTTCGTGGATAGATCTGGGAATTCAGGGCATTTATCCGTGAAAACCGGTTCTATAGGTCGATTATTGCCGAATTGACTATCAATTGACGTTTTAGAACTGCGATGTTTTTGTTCGTTGACCAAGATGACGCCGGCTACTGACTAATTGCTTGGCAGCCAACACGACTCGCCCCTTTACTGATCCAATCGATGGCTGAATTCAAAAAAGAATCTCACATTCGCAGCCTGCTCAAAGGTATCTCGTGGCGTATTGTCGCAACGTCAGACACCGTAGTCGTGGTGCTGTTCGCGACTTGGATCATGACGGGTCAGCCGAGTATCGGAGATGCCTTAAAAATTGGCGTGTACGAGTTTGTCATCAAACTGTTGGTTTACTATTTTCACGAACGAATTTGGGAGCAGATTCGAACGGGTGACGGTTTGGATAAGTCGCGTACGTTGAAGAAATCGATTTCATGGCGAATCGTCGCGACCTCGATGACGTTTTTGATTGCGTCCGCCGTCTTTAATGCGGTTAGCTGGTTGGCATTGGTCGTGGCCGGTGTCGAATTTGTTACCAAGTTTATATTGTATTACATCCACGAACGGATCTGGATCCAATTGCCGTTAGGCAAAATTCGTGTTTTCATGTTTGGTAAAAAAGCCTAGCTGGCCAACCAAACGTCATTTCAAAAACGCAGTGTGTAGCACCGCTTTCAGGCGGATTTGAGTGCCCCGTTGATTTACTTGTTGCTTCACATTGTCTTCGCATCGGCTTTTACGTTGATCATCAAATGGTCACAGCAGCGCAAAGTCGACGACGTGGTCGTGGGAGCGATCAATTACATCGCCGCCGCCGTTGTGACTCTCCCAGCTTTCTTAATGGTCAACCCAATGCCGGTGGATGTGGGAGCGATTTGGACCGGCGGCGCGATGGGGGCTGTTTACTTTACGGCTTACTTTTTAGTCATTCGAGCGATACGAATGGTCGGTGCCTCGGCGACTTCGGTTGTGGCGGTCCTTTCGATTTTATTTCCCATCGTGTTAGCGGCGATCTTTTTTTCTGAACGCCCTACCCCACTGCAATCGATCGGCATTGGATTGGCGTTGGGATCGCTGGTGTTAGTCGGACGTTCGAAACAGGCTCCCGTCACGAACACGAAACCAGCTTCGTTGAAGAAGCATTTGTCCGAATCGCATTCGCCGGAGACAGATATTTCGGTCGCCGCTTGGATAGTGCCGCTGGTGCTGGCGACGTTTTTTTTCCTCTGCGGGCTCAATCGAGTTGCCCAAGACCTGTTCAAGCATGTCAGTCATCCCGACCATCGACCGGCGTTCTGCTTAGCCGCGTTTACGATCGCCTCGATACCATCGTTTTATGTTTTGTTGTTGCGAAAACGATGGCCAACGGCCATGGAAACGGGGATTGGTTTTTTGCTGGGATTATCGAACGTGCTACAAACTTACTTCATGCTACGATCGCTAGAGCATTTAGCCGGCTACATTGCGTTCACGATCGCCAGTGGTGGTACAATTGTGTTCACAACAATGATGGCGGTCGGATTAATGGGCGAAAGAATCAACCGCAAGACCCAAATCGGCATTGGCTTGGCCGTGGTGGCGCTGGTGATGTTAAAATGGCTGCCAGAGTGAGATATTTCTTCGAGTCGTTTGCGATTTAACTGGTCGTTAATATGTTTGGATTTTTAAAACTCTCAGCTAGCGCTGTGAATCTCAATTCCGTGTGGTTCTTCGTGCCAGCACCTTTACCAAG
>CAZROJ010000330.1:0-2938 GCA_964601665.1 uncultured Pirellulaceae bacterium | reverse complement strand
AATTCGTACACAATTCCGGTTTCCGGCACTAGCGGCGTCGGCTCACTGGTTATGGGAGAAACTCTAAGATGGCGATTGCTACCTGCCATATAAACCAACGAACTCAGGCAACACCACCGATTGAAAACATCCAACGCGTCGATTCATCTTCTCGTTGCGAGAATTTTTCGGGAGTGACCACAATTCGGTCACCTTCGAGCAAAATCGAAGCGAAAGCTGGGTTTGCGGTAAATTCGATTTCGGCTTCACTCACGATCAACCGGACACCATGATCCGTTGCTTGGGCATCGGCCAGCTTGCCGATTGAGTAAGTCGAACCGAGCCATTTGTTGGCGCAGTCTGGCTTCTTCAACAGACAAGCTAAATCGGCTCTGATGATCGACCGGTCGTCTCTTTCTTCGGCGGAGTAAGCTATCGACCAATGGCCGCTGCTCGCCGTGCCGACGCCCAGCATCGCTTCGCCATTGGCCAATGAATGCTGATTGATATCATGCAATGGTGGCGAGGAGGGATAGTTGTCGTCAGGCGTACCTTCAACGCTCCGCAGCAGAGTTTTAGTTCGAGTAGGTCCGATTGCAAGCAACGAATGTGCCCAACGATCTTCGACCTTGTGAAATTCGAGCCGAACAAATGTATTTTCGACGGGTTGAACTGGAATCTGAATGTTCAAAGAACGATGCCTCTTCTCGTAGAAAACAATTCTTCAATTGCTTTCGCTGCCTCAGAAATAATCAAGGATGCCAATGGCCCTCAAACTTGAAAACCTCCGCATCAAACCACAACTCGCATCCAATGAAATCAATCGTCGCCCAGCGAACCCTTTCAAGCCAAAAACGATTTTCTTCAATCGACTGCGGCGAAAAGTGTAAAATAAATTTTCCGCACAATCAACGTGTCCGCTTTGCCAGCAGTTGCGGCAAGTTGCCAACGCCCTCACCCCCTTCTAAGCTCCTTCTTTCGCTCGCCAAGTCAACAACGAATCCAAAAACCCTTGGATTTCACCGTCCAGGACTTTGTGAAAATCGCCCATACTGAAGCCAGTTCGAGCGTCCTTCACGCGTTGGTCCGGGTGCTGAAAATAATTCCGGATTTGAGAACCAAAACCAACTCGGGCCTTGTTCTGGTATTTCTCGGCTTCCTCAGCTTCTCGTTTTTCTTCTTCGACGCGGGCGAGTTGAGCGCGGAGCATCTTCCAAGCTTGGGCTCGGTTCTTATGCTGGCTGCGCTGGCTTTGGCACTGGACCACGGCTCCGGTAGGAATATGAGTCAGACGAATCGCACTGTCGGTTTTGTTGACATGCTGGCCCCCTGCCCCGCTGGCCTTGTAAGTGTCTTCGCGGACGTCCTTTTTTTCGATATCAATTTCGACGCTGTCGGCAATTTCGGGAGTGACGTCCACCGCGGCAAAGCTTGTCTGCCGCTTGCCTTCGGAATTGAAGGGACTGATCCTCACCAAGCGATGCAGACCAGTTTCACTTTTCAAATATCCGTACGCCATCGGCCCTCGAATAACGATCGAAGCCGAGTTAATTCCCGCTTCTGGATTGTCATCACGGTCAATCAAATCCACCGCGTAATCGTTTTTGGACGCCCACTGCGTGTACATTCGCAACATCATGTCCGCCCAGTCGTTGGCATCCGTACCGCCGTCGCGAGCATGAATCGTTAAAATCGCTCCGCTGGAATCGTAAGGACCATTCAACAACGACTTTAACTCAAGCGACTCCAGCTCGGTTTCCAATCGCTCGATTTCACGACGAACTTCGGCCACAACATCATCTGAATCCGAGCCTTCCTCGGCATCGCTTTCGCTATTATCCTCAGCGGACTCGATCGCCATTTCGATCAGCGCATTCAAGTCCTCGCCCGCCGAAGAAATTTCGGCAATCGGCGCGACAATTGCCTTTGCGTTTTTAAGCCGCCCGACCGTTTCCTGAGCAGCTTCCTGATTGTTCCAGAAATCTTCGGCCGCCATTTCGGCCTCGATCTCTTTAATCTCGATCAATTTTTGATCGTAGTCAAAGAGAGTCTCGCAGTTGAGTGATGCGTTGTTGAATCACGTCAGAACGGTCGTTGAGTTCAGAATCCATAGGTACGGATTGGCTTATTATAAAATGGTTCAGGAAATAGGTTCAGCCGCGATTTGTTCGTTTTCGGTAGCTTCGCGGCGACATTGTAGACAGTTTTTAATTGTGCGAAAGTTCAAACGACGCGGCGTTGTTCATCGCATTCTTATCCAGCGATCCCCCGTCGCTTCTGCTGCTCAATGATTTGTTGCTGCTCAACGATTTGTATCACGCAAAACAGGATAGCAGAAATTGTTAGCGTAATTGGATTGAACGCGTGAACTGCATGCCCCGGCGAAATCACAACTGATGCAACAAGCAAGATTACAAATCCGACCAGCGACAAAAAAATTGGCCAAACGCGACCCCAAAACAGGATCACCAACAAACCGACCGCAACCTCACCAATTCCTGCAAGCAGTAACGTTGTTTGCTCGTCGCCGATCAACGGCCCTTTTGAGACTAGCTCTAACTCAGTTGCATGTCTAAACATCAGTTTTGGAACCAGCCCATGGTACAGCCATATAAATGCAATGGCGGATCTCGATATGTTGTAGCTATTGATTGTGATTCCCCTATGAAGTTTCAGCCACTAGACATTCAGCCCAGCCAGATCCATCAATGGATCGATGTGGTTCTTCCCCAAACCGAAGATGCTTTCGAAAAAGGCAAGAAGAAACCCAAACGATCGGCCAGAAAGCTTGAACAATTGGACAAACAAAAGATCGACAAGCTCCAACAGAAGCTGATCCTCAAGAACGAAGTGATCTCAGAGCTGATGGAGGAAAACGACAAGGCAAAAAAGCTCAATGGGGACCTCAGAAAGGACGTCGGGGCCCCCATGACACGCGAGATGCGATTGTCGATTATCT
>CAZROJ010000329.1:0-2964 GCA_964601665.1 uncultured Pirellulaceae bacterium | reverse complement strand
GCAATCATGCTGGCATCTTAAATTCGTACACAATTCCGGTTTCCGGCACTAGTGCGCGGCTGCTTCGCCGACTTCCAACAGGTACTCGTGCAGCACCTTCATTCGCTTTGAGATCGCAATCATTCCGCTGCGGCTAAATTCAAGCATGCCCAAAGGTTCGAGCGCCTCGTACAACGCCGTCGTCTGCGGACGCCGACCGGTCAATTGAATCACGGCAAACTCTTCGCCTTTGGCAATGACCTTGGCGCCATGATCGTTCACGACCTCGAGTGCCGCCTGGCCTTCTTCGACGCTGCCGACCGGCATTTTGTACATCGCAATTTCGCGATTGATAATTTCATTGTCGCGATACCAAAACGCCTTTTGAACATCAATTTGCTTTTCAATAGCCGCGGTGACCTGAACCGCTTCCGTTGGGGTTAGATTGACAATAATCGTGTAGCGGTGGATTCCGGGAACTTCACTCTCGGAAACCGTCAGACTTTCGATATTGATTTTTCGACGCGTAAACGCGGACGTAACGCGCTGCAAAACCCCGGCTTTGTTGTCACTGAAAACAGCGATGGTGATTAGTTCTGACATGGGAAATTTCTATTTTGGATTGGACTGGAGGATTCGTAATTTCGTTCAAGTGTTGTAGGACCGCCGAGGCCTCGCCGGCGATTACTCGAGACGGATGTCGGCAACGGCTGCTCCCGATGGCACCATCGGAAAGACATTGTTTTCCTTACCCACCATGACTTCCAATAAATAAGATCCATCGTGATCCATCATTTCCTGTAGCGAGCTTACCAAATCAGCACGTTCTTCAATTCGCTTGGCTTGAATTCCGTATGCTTGGGCAAGCAACTGAAAGTCAGGATTGATCATTTCCGTTGCCGAGTAGCGTTTGTCAAAGAACAACTGTTGCCACTGGCGGACCATTCCCAAAAACTCGTTGTTCAACAGCAAGATTTTGACGTCGACTTTTGTCTGAAGGATAACTCCCAGTTCTTCGCAAGTCATCTGAAAACCGCCGTCCCCCACGACCGCAACCACGTCGCGTTCGGGAGCTCCCAGTTTTGCACCAATCGCGGCCGGCAAACAAAACCCCATCGTTCCCAGTCCACCAGATGTGATGTTACTTTTGGTTTGGCGGAAATCAGCGTAGCGACAAGCAATCATTTGGTGCTGACCGACGTCGGTAACGATAATCGCATCGCCGCCGGTGATCTTGTTTAGCTCCGTGATCGTTTCCCCCATCGTCATCATGCCTTCGGTCGGCTGCGTTTCCGCGTCGATGACTTTTTCGAATTCCTTTTTGTCGGCGTCTCGGAATTTCTGTAACCACTGGGCATGCTCGCGTTTTTCCAACAAGGGAGTCAACGCCTGCATCGCTTCCTTGGCATCGGCGTGAATAGCGATATCCGTTTTCACATTTTTATCGATTTCCGCTTTATCGATTTCCAGGTGCACGACCTTGGCCTGCTTGGCAAAGAAATCTAGGTTCCCAGTAACGCGATCGTCAAACCGCATGCCGATCGCGATTAGTACATCACACTGGCTGGTCATGATATTGGGGCCATAATTTCCATGCATTCCCAACATACCGACATTCAGCGGATGGTTCGTATCCATCGCCGAGAGTCCCATGATCGTCCAAGCCGCCGGGATGCCGGCTTTTTCAACCAGCGCCTTCAATTCTTCTTCAGCTTCGGACAAGATCACGCCTTGCCCAAACAAAATGTAAGGACGCTCGGCCTGATTAATTAGGTCAGCCGCTTCTTGGATTTTTGCTTGGTCCAGCTTAGGCCGAGGAATGTAGCTTTTGACCAACTCGCATTTTTCGTAGGCATAATCAAGTTCGCCAAACTGAGCGTTCTTCGTGATATCGATTACGACCGGTCCCGGACGTCCCGTACGCGCGATGTAAAAAGCTTTGGCAAACACTTCTGGAATCTCAGCCGCGTCCGTTATCTGAAAGCTCCACTTGGAAACTGGAATCGTGACGCCGATCACGTCGCACTCTTGAAACGCGTCGCTGCCGAGCAAATGAGCCGGCACTTGTCCGGTGATGCAAACCATCGGCGTCGAATCGATCATGGCATCCGCGATACCGGTCACCAAGTTTGTCGCTCCCGGCCCTGAAGTTGCGATTGCCACGCCCACTCGACCGCTGGCTCGAGCGTACCCTTGAGCGGCATGCGTGGCACCTTGTTCGTGTCGGACCAAGACGTGGTGTAGATCGTCTTTGTATTTGTAAAGTTCGTCGTAGACGGGCATAATCGCCCCTCCCGGATAGCCGAACAGCAGGTCCACGCCCTCAGCAATCAGGCTGCGCACAATAGCTTCTGAGCCGATGATGCGTTCTGTTTGGCTGACGGGTTTAGTGGCGGTCTGCCCTTCGGTCGAGATCGACATATTTCTCTCTACATTCTTTTAAAAAGCTGGCGGCACAGTCACCCACACTGGGTTTTCAGGTGCACGCATGGAGTGCGGATTATAAGAGCACTGCCGATACGTTCGGTCAGAAAATTGCAATACAAATAGCATCCGTTCGGAAAATTTACGACAGCCCAAGATTTGTTGAAAGGCCGACTTCGCTCGTTTTGTGACCTTTTCGTCGGAATCAAAATCGGTCGCGATCCTTGGCCTAATCAACAGTTTTGCGTTGAAAACACAACCTGCGATAACGAATGGAAGAACACTTCCCGTTAACGGCAACTAAAGGAGCCAAGACGGCCTTAAATGAATTTGCGTTGCCAGCATTTGTGTCAGGCAGTCTTCAACAGGCAGCGCGGCCAGCGGTTGGCGACAAGATTCGCCTGCGCGATTTATTTTCGAGCGTTGATTTCCATGCGACCAAGGACGCAAAACGAAACTTATTTTGAAACCGGTCGCCAACGCAAGTACTTCGCCAGCGCGTGGTCGACTTAGTGCTTATCCCAAAACTCAAAATGCCCGCGGCTAGTGCTGTGAATCTCA
>CAZROJ010000328.1:0-2985 GCA_964601665.1 uncultured Pirellulaceae bacterium | reverse complement strand
GCAGCTGTCCCAATTTGTTCGCCAGTGCCAACAAAACAATAAAATTATTGGTGTGGTCCCGACCATGGGGGCGCTGCACCAGGGCCATTTGAGCTTGGTTCGGGCGAGCCTTGAAAAGACGGACGTGACGATCGTTACCGTTTTCGTCAACCCGACGCAATTCGCCCCCGGCGAAGACCTGAACGCCTACCCGCGGACGCTCGATTCAGACATTCAACAACTGGAAACCTGCGGCGACGTCGTCGTTTTCGCTCCTCCGGAATCCGAAATGTACCCCGCCGATGCCACCACACAAATCGTCCCGCCAGCCATTGCAAAAAAACTGGAAGGCGAATTCCGCCCGGCTCACTTTGGCGGCGTCGCTACGATCGTTCTGAAACTGCTGAACGCGACACAAGCAAATGTGGCCTTCTTCGGCCAAAAAGACTTCCAACAAGTCGCCGTCGTCAAACAAATGGTGAAAGACCTGAATGTGCCGACGAAAATCCATGTTTGCCCGATCGAACGAGCCGATGATGGGCTGGCTTTGAGTTCACGAAATGCTTACCTGAGCCTTGACGAACGTGAAATCGCGCTGTCGATCAATCGGACTTTGGATGCGATCGAAAGCGAGATCAAAGGCGGACTAAGAGACGGGTTTGAAGTGATCACCGAAATGCGGCAGTCGCTGATCGATGCCGGCGTCGAATCGATCGACTATGCAATCGTTGCCGATCCGGTAACTTTAGAGACCCGAGATCCAATTGAATTGCCGGTTGTCGCACTCGTTGCCGTCTATGTTGGAAAAACTCGATTGATCGACAACCGCGTCATCGAGTAGGCTCTGCGTTGGGCTGGCCACGGCGTTGGGCTGGTCCAAACGCCACCTAGTGCATTGGGCTGTCCAGCCAAACGCCACTCAAGAATGACTCAAGGTTTTTCGCAATAACAAGATAGTTCGTCGCCATGTTACAAACCCTGTTTTACATTCCGCACTGGTTCCTCAACGGCCCGCTGGTCGTGGCGTGGTTGGTAATTGGCTTCGCATTTCTAGTTTGGCAATTTTCGCGACACGGGAATTCATCAGAAACGTGGAGCTTTGTTCCGGTCTTTTTGATCGTGGCCGCGGCTTTGCATTTTGTCGTTCCCAATGTCGAAGTGACCGGCATTGACCCAGCCAACCCCGAAGGTCCGGCGATCGTTCAAGGGCTGGCAGTCCGCGGCTACGGCGTGATGCTGCTGACGGCGATTGTGGCGGGCGTTGGCTTAGCCATGTTGCGTTGCGAAAAGATCGGTGTCACCAAAGATCAAATCCTCCAGCTGGCCTTTTGGATGATGATCTGCGGTATCGCAGGGGCTCGTTTGTTTTACGTGATTCAAAAATCAGATCAATTTTTTGCCAACGGCTTTTCGCTGGCGACCATTTTCAAAATCGTCAACATGACGCAGGGCGGATTGGTCGTCTACGGTAGCTTGATCGGCGGGACGATCGCCGGATTGTTGTTTATGAAGTTAAACAGATTGCCGATTTGGAAAACCGCCGACGTCATCGCGCCCGGGATGGTTTTGGGGCTCGCGATCGGTCGCATTGGTTGCCTGATGAACGGCTGCTGCTATGGTGGAGTTTGCGGCGATGAGTTCCCGGCCGTCACGTTTCCGCCGGGCTCGCCTCCCTACATGCGGCAGCTGGCCGAAGGTGATTTGCTGGGCATTACCGGCTCCTACGATAAAGATGCCTCCAACCGGTTTCCCGTGACCGTCGAAAGCGTCGCGGCCGGGTCTTTTGCCGATCAAAATGGAATCAAGGCGGGCAACCGATTGCAAATCGGAACCAGCGACAGTGATTACCTGCGCTTTAAAAAAGCCAACCCGGCAGGCGACGGCCAGATGACGTTTGCGATCGTGCAAACCAGCGAAGGACGGCGACTTTCGGTTCCGTTGAACGAATTACCACAGCGATCGGCAAGGACGCACCCAACGCAGATCTACAGCGCGATCAACGCGATTCTGCTGTGCGCTGTCTTGTGGTTTTTCTGGACGGTCAAAAAACACGATGGGCAAGTTTTTGCCTTGATGCTGATCTTGTACCCGATCGCTCGATTTTTGATGGAGATCGTGAGGCAAGACGAACGAGGCCAGTTCGGGACGAACTTTACGATCTCGCAATGGGTCAGCATGGTGATGATCCTGATCGGCTTTGCACTGTTCGCTTCGGTCGCATCAAAACGACAACCTCCCGCTCAACTGGCTTCGACCTAGTGGTCAAATAACGAAGCTGTTGCTGGGCGATGGCTGACTGCCGACTTTTGAAGATGACTGCTCAATAATTGGCAAAGCTGACTGCCCAACGTGCCGCAAAATCAGCAGGCCTGCCGGATTGGCGATGGTTGATTTTTGGCCAATTCGTCCCGCAGTTCGGGCGTTAATTTCTGGCTCGATTGAGATCCCGTAAAAACGCATTGAAATCGTGCAGCTGGTCGGCTGGCGGTGCGTTGATGGCGCCGTCTTGATTAACACTGCCGGCCTCTTGGCCGTTGTTGGTGACTTTTCGGCGAGCACCGTCGGGACGGAGGCCGAGACTTTTCACGGCCCGATCGTATTTGTTTTTGGCTTTGACATCGCCTTGCTTGGCAGCGTCTCGCATTTGCTTCCAGCGATCAAGAAAATTGTTTAGATCGTCTTTGGACCAATTCATTTTCTTGAGTAGTTCAGGGTCCGGGTCGTCACGTTGGCCTTCGAGTTGTTGCAAAATCAAATCGGTTGCTTTTTTCGAATTCTCGAGATTCTCCTTCTCGCGTTGCAGCACACCATCGCCGGCATCTCCGTCACCCCCCGAGGCTCCTCCTGCCTTTTTACCTTGGCCTTCCGAGCCACCGCCCTGCTTGCCTTTACCTTGGCCACCTTGCTTGCCTTCACCTTGACCCCCCTGGCCACCTTCGCCTTGACCACCTAGCTTGCCTTCACCTTGCCCGCCCTGCTTTCCTTCTTGGCCGCCCTGCTTACCTT
>CAZROJ010000327.1:0-3072 GCA_964601665.1 uncultured Pirellulaceae bacterium | reverse complement strand
CTCAAACGTAAAACGTTTTGACTCACCAGTAATCGGGCTGGTGATTCGAACTTTAAAACGATTTACCTTTTCGTCGACGATCGTTTCAATTTCACCCTCGGTCGCGTCAATGGTTTGGGCGTTGCGAAGAATCGCCAATCCCGGCCCAACCTGCCCAAGTTCGAATTGCTGATCGCCAACATGCAAATTTAACTTGACGTCCGCCGAAAAAGTTCCATTTTCATTTTGAGCGTTAGAAATCATGACGACTCCCGAGGTTGAACAACGTGCCCTGAAGTACTGCGAAGATCGCGACGATACGATCGATAGTCGCTTGGGCGTTGGTACTCAGGGTAGCGTCTACGTCGCCAATCTTCCATCCCAAAATTCTGGCCAAGCCATACAAGTAGCCATCAAATTTCACCAACGCAAGATCGCTTACGATCGCGAGCTCGGCGTCTTTCTTCGCCTCCGCGATCTACAAATCCAAGAAGTCCACGGGCATATGGTTCCGCAGCTGTTCGACTACGACGACGATCTACTTGCCATCGAAATGACGATCGTCAGCCCACCATTCTGCTTGGATTTTGGCGGTGCGTACCTCGACCGCCCACCTGATTACTCCCCCGAAGTCTGGGCGGATTGGGAACGTGACAAATCAGAAGCGTTCGAAGAAAACTGGCCCGCCGTCACACGGATCCTATCGACTTTTCGCTCATACGGCATTTTCATCGCTGACGTGAATCCCGGAAATATCAAGTTCAAGTAGCCTCATGTTCGCCGACCATCAACTCCTGCCGATCTCCGCATTGCAACACTTGATTTTCTGCGAACGGCAATGCGCCCTGATCCACGTCGAACAACTCTGGGCTGAAAACTCGCTGACCATCGAAGGTCGACAACTGCACGAAAAAGCTCACGACGGCCGACCCGAAACGCGCGGCGACGTCAAAATCACACGCGGCCTCTGGCTCAAATCAAACCAACTAGGTCTGATCGGCCAGGCCGATGTCGTCGAGTTTCACAAAAACGGCACCGTCACGCCTGTCGAATACAAACGCGGCAAACCCAAAAAAGACGATTCAGATCGAGTCCAAATCTGCGCCCAAGCCATGTGCCTTGAACACATGCTCGACGTCACCATCGACGCCGGCCAGTTGTACTACGGCACTCGCAAACGCCGCACCGATGTGCCGCTGGACCAAACGCTCCGCAACAAAACGCAAGCCACCATCAACCGACTGCAACAACTGATACGCAACCGGGAGACGCCGACCGCGAATCGCATGAAAAAATGCGACAAATGTTCATTGGTGGAACTCTGTTTGCCCGACTCGCAACGCCTGCGTCGCGGTGTCGCCGCCTGGAACCAACGTCAATACTCGGCCGCCCAGCAGATGCCATTCCCGCAAACGGATCCTTTTGAAACAAGCAGCTCAAACGGAGAAAACCAGTGAAACGACATCTGAACACGCTGTTCATCAACACCCAAGGAGCCTACTTAAAAAAAGACGGCCAAGCGGTGATCGTTGTCGTTGAAAAGAAAACTGCTGGACGATTCCCACTGCATAACCTCGACGGCATTGTCTGCTTTGGCAACATCATGGCCAGTCCTTTTTTAATGGGAGCCTGTGCCAAGGCCGGCGTCAGCATCTCGTTTTTGACGATGTACGGCGGGTTCGTCGCCGCCGTCAACGGTTACTCGCCGGGCAACGTATTACTCCGCCGCGAACAGTACCGCTGGGCCGACGATCCCGATTCGACGCTGCGAGTGGCCAAGCACTTTGTGGCCGCCAAGATTGCCAACAGCCGCGCCGTGCTACTACGAGCCGCCCGCGACACCGCTCGGTCCGATTCAAAAGAACGCCTGCAAACGACAGCCAAGCGAATGTCTTTCACGGTTGACCAGGCTCGCAAAGCAAAATCACTCGACAGCCTACGAGGCATCGAGGGCGAGAGTGCGAACACCTATTTTTCAGTCTTTTCGGAAATGATGTCCGGTCAGGTTTCCGGCTTCGAGTTCAAACATCGCTCACGCCGTCCGCCGCTGGATCGCATCAACGCCTTGATGTCTTTTTTGTATTCGATGCTGACCCACGACGCCCGCAGCGCTTGCGAAGCAACCGGGCTCGACGCCGCCGTCGGCTTCTTGCACCGCGATCGGCCGGGGCGTCCCGGGTTGTCGTTGGATTTGATCGAGGAGTTTCGCGCTTTCATTGCCGACCGACTGGCTTTGTCGTTATTGAACCGAAAACAAATTCAAGCCAAGGATTTCGAGACCACCGACAGCGGCGCGGTATTGCTCAAAGATAAGCCTCGCAAAGCCGTTTTGGAGGCTTATCAAAAACGCAAACAAGACGTCATCACGCATCCGTTTTTAGATGAAAAGACCACCGTCGGCTTGTTGGTGCACCTGCAGGCTCGATTGCTGGGGCGTCACTTGCGTGGCGATTTGGACGATTACCCACCGTTTTTGTGGAGATAGACAAGTGTACGTATTGGTAACCTATGACGTAAGCACTCAGGACAAAGCGGGCCGCAAGCGACTACGCACGATTGCCAAGATATGTTTGGACTATGGCCAGCGAGTACAGAATTCGGTGTTTGAATTATTGGTCGATCCGGGGCAATGGGCCGAGTGTAAAGGCAAGTTAATTTCGACTTACAAGCCTGAGGAAGACAGTTTGCGATTCTACTATTTGGGCAGCAATTGGAAGCGCCGAGTGGAGCACGCGGGTGCGAAGCCATCGATCGACTTGGACGGCCCGTTGATCATCTGAAAGCCCCTGGCGAACCTCAAGTGCTCGCCGATTAGGTGTCAGGTTCGCGATGTGCAGAAAGCCGTTTGTTCTTTGACAATTCGTATCAAAGTCTGCGATTGAGCGAAATCTGATCGAGTGTCATCGGTCAGGTTCGCGAAATCGCCACCTTTACCCCTTGCCGTGCCATGGTTTACGATACCGCAGTCGCGCCCTTCACGGGCGCGTGGATTGAAACCTGTTCGGTTGCGAATATGCTGCATCGGCTTAGTGTCGCGCCCTTCACGGGCGCGTGGATTGAAACTCGTTGATCTCGATCCCAATGGCCTTGCGG
>CAZROJ010000326.1:0-3077 GCA_964601665.1 uncultured Pirellulaceae bacterium | reverse complement strand
CATTGGTTCAACCGAACCGAATCAGCCGGTTTGTGGATCGGCGGTCAGCTGGTTTTGTCGCCGAATTGATTGCCTTGGCGGGAGTTTAAATAAGGCTGTGGATCGCAAGGTGGGATCGAGCCTGCGAAGGAAAACGAGAGCTTCGTTCTGGTTCAGGCTTAACAGAGGGCGGTCGCGGCGACAGGTTTGAACGAATGAATTCTTGGCGCGAGTTCGTGGCCTGGTCAAATAAGCGTTACCTTAAATTTGCCCGCTGTTGGCAAATTCGTATGAGGGCAGCGATGGCAAACGCGAACGCGGTGTGCTTTTGAGATCAGACTATTGTGGCCGTGATACAGTTTCTGATCGCCGACGGCGGACGCGTTCGCTAAAGCGTTCGAGCGTTGCTCTTTCGAATTCGGTCAAACAGCCAAGGTCGCCGCCGTGGTTGTGCAGTTTTTCCAGCGTTTGATCCGCGCGAGAATCCTCTTCCATTTCCAATTCCAGCTCATGTTGTCGGCGCTCTTGCTGCTTCTCGCTCAACCACTGCGAATAAGCCACGCCATCGATTTCGCCCGACTCCGCGAAATCGTGGAACGTCGCGGTACCGTGCATCGAGCCAAAATCGTAGTCGCGAAAATTATTCCATTCATTTTCGCCTTCGCTGGTTTCGACAAGCAGCGAATGTCTGGCCGAAAAAAACAGGACCGTTCCAGCGAACAACATATAAAGCCAGCCAGGCCTTAGCACGCCAATTCCCGGCTCAAAGCTTTTGAAAACCCAAATAACGGCGGTCCCAATCAAAGCAAACGCGACCGCGTGGCCGATCAGCATAATCGCCGTTTCGATACGGTACTTCGGCGCACCCAAATTCATGCTTTCCAATGCCGTGCGTACGATTCGAGCCCCATCAAACGGGAAGCAAGGGATCAGGTTGATCGCGAACATTTGGAAGTTGATCCAAGTGAAAATCTGAAGCAGCGACACTTGGAAACTGCTCGCATCGAAATGATGCGGCTGGAAAGGATTGATGGTGCTCCAAACGGATCCGTGACCGCTTTGGTAAATCAATGCCATCCCGATCACGAACAGCATCGCGTTAACAAAAATTCCAGCTAACTGCGCCAGCGAAGAAGCGGGCCGGGAATTGGGTAAATTCGATGCACAGTCACCGCCCCAAGGCATGAACACGACTTGATCGACCTCGCCGCCAAGAGCCCGGATCGCGAAAACATGTGCGGCTTGGTGGATAACGACGGTAATTAAAAATGCGATCACCGTCGCCATCGCGGTTCCGGTAAACAAATTCGAATTAAGCGTGCCTGGATTCCATTCGGCACCGAACATCAATCCGACCGCCAACAACAAAAACATGTGGATCCGCAGCGAGACGTTTCCGAAGCGTCCGATGAACAGGCTCCAGCTCTCGTTATCCCTCATCGATTCCCCCGAGATCCTGCGCTGACGCGTTTGCGGTCGTGATTGTTGTACTGAAATATCATCTGCGAGAAACCTTGGCCTCTAAAGCAATCTCGAAGTCTATTCTATCAACGGACTAACTTCAACTTTACACTGAAAAAAGGTTTGCTGGCAGTCGGATTGTATGAAATCGACTTTTCAGTTTTGTTTGAGTTTAACCGGAAATCTGCCGGACGCTCCGGTGGTAAAGCATTTTCTCGAGAAGTTCCGGGCTGCCTGTCCAGTCCGATCGCGAAAAGTGCCAGGTCTCTGAATCGGGCCAATAATCTTGATTCTCTGGCCAAAGCGCGAAAGGCGGGCGGCCTAACGTTTGCTCGAGCCTGTCCGAATTCATCGTCACGTCCCCGGCTCGCGGTGGAACAGGGCCAGCGTCGATTCGCGGGCAGCCGTGGAGCCAGTCGGGATCGTAGCCGCCGACTCGGTTTACAATTTGAGCGATTTGATACAAAGACCATCGCTTTTGACCGCCCGCGTGGAACAAACCACTGATTCGCCGACTAAAGACCTCCGCGATCACTTCGTTCAGGCAATCGGTGTAAGTCGGCGTCCGGATTTCGTCAAAATAGAGCGTGGCCGGCTTATCTTTCGCGAATCGCGACTGAATCCAATCGATCGCTCCCGCGTGTCCGTTGAAGCTGACTCCCATCGGCAACGAAATCCGCAGGATGCAGCTGGTCGGCCGTCGAGCCAGAACCAGTTGCTCGGCGGCGACCATCGTTTTGCCGTAAACCGTGACCGGATCCGTTGCGTCGGTTTCGACATGCCCACCATCGCCTTTGCCGGAGAAAACAAGATCAATCGACAAATGGATCAAATGAATTTCCGACCCGTCGACCGCATTCAGCAGATTTTCGATCCCTTGCACGTTCACGCGTTGGGCCATCGTCGGATCGAGTTCGCATGCTTTCAGCCGGCAGCTGCCACCGGCATTCAAAATCGATTGAATTCCGCGTTCGGCAATGACTTTCTGAATCTCGCCCGGCCGCTCAAAATCGCAACCGATAATTCCGGGACCCGATAGCGGCCAATTGTTTTCCGGTCGGACGCCAACGACTTGGTCACCATAGAGGCGGCGAAAATAGTTGAACGCGTTAAATCCAGCCACGCCCGCGATACCTGTGATCAGCAGCGGCAGTTGGGCGGGTGAAAGTCGAGTCAGCATGGAGGTACAATAGGATTAATCTTTAGCGATCTGACAACGACGGCCAGCTTGATCGGTTGGTGACGGGTTTGATCGGCTTGCGGCCCAGACAATACTTTTAGAATTTGGAAATTTGGAGTGGCTGGTTGAATCCAGCAAAACTAATGCTTGCATTTACGATAAAAATCTGTGGAATCACCGACCCCCGGCACGCCGTCGACGCGATGCGGGCCGGTGCCGATGCGATTGGGCTCAACTTTTTCCAGTCCAGCAAACGATCCGTTTCCGAAGCTCAGGCCGGCGAGATTATTGATGCGTTGGACGCTGCCGCCAAGGCTGAAAATTGCCGAAGGCCAGCGGTTGTCGGAGTTTTTGTGAACCATCGGGCCGAAGAGATTTATCGGTTGGCCAAGTCGCTGCGACTGGACGGGATCCAATTGCACGGCGACGAAACGCCTGATTTTTTTAAGGGGATTGA
>CAZROJ010000325.1:1457-3082 GCA_964601665.1 uncultured Pirellulaceae bacterium | reverse complement strand
TTTTCAGAAAAAATTTCTTGGAAAGCGCAATCGTGAGAGCGCAATCGTGAGAGCGGTTCCCAAAAGCTAGACCCAAGAAATTGCAGCGATACAAGGCGGCCCGATCCAATCTGGGCTGGCATTGAACGTTTGACTTGGATCGCCAAGAGGGATGGGAAAAGACCTTTGAAGATGTGGCTAACGGCAAGGCCTTCAAACCTAGGCCTCAATCGATGATCGATTTGACGTGGCTTTTTAGATCTTCGTCGAGCCGCGGGCCGACTTGTTCGACGACTCGTGAGGCAAAGTAGTTGCCCCATTTGGCCGCTTGAGCTGACGTCATTCCGTTGGTTAGTCCGAACAATGCTGCGCCAGCGAAAGCGTCACCGGCTCCGTTGGTGTCGATCGCGTTGACTGCAAAACCGTTGACCAGAGAAACGTTTCCGTTGTCGACCACGTGGCAACCGGTGCCTCCGTCGGTCACGAAGGCAAGCTCGCAAATTTTTGCCATTTCAGCCGTGCAATGGTTCAAATCGTCACTGCCGAAAAATTGTTTGGCTTCGTCCGCGTTGCAAAAAACAATATCGCAGTACTCGTCGACGATGTTGCGAAAGTCTTCGGCGAATCGGCCGAGCAAGGAGCAAAAACATTGGCTGGTTCCGATCGAGGACCGGCGTCAGTTACCGGGCAAACGTAATCAGAAAGCTCGCGAGGGCATGGAGGGCTCGTTTTCGCTGGGCAGCTATGTTTTGCTGGTTGAGTACACCGGTCGGCTGTTTCGCAATGGCAAGGCGAGAATGAGTGCTGGCGTGAAAGACGTTTTGGAAAGGCTCGGCAGCAACCAGGAGTTCTGGTCCGAGCGAATCAAGAAGATGCTGAAGACGAATCAGCTCCGCGGTTGCTTTTTCGCGACCAAGGCAGACGCATTCAAGACGGCTGCCAAGAAACGAGGCGTTCGAACGGCGAATCTTTGCCCGCAATAGGGTCGTCAGGCGATCGGAAGTTGCATTGGTGATCGCCATCATGGCGTCATGTTTTCGCCAGAGACGATGCGGTGTTCAAGGCTAAGCGTTTGCGGTCTGAGGCGATTTACCGAAGTTACCAAAGACGCGCAAGGATGTCTTCGAGACAGTCATCAACGGCGTCTACGACGGTCTCGCAGGACAGACGCTTGTCGAAACGATGGATGAAACAGTCCATTTCTGTTGAAGTAAGCTACCGTTGCCTGTGCTCCGCGAACATCCGAATCTCTTCTTTGCTGATTTTGTAAACGAATTTAGATTCTGGTTGCGAGCTTGGTGCTTGATCTAGCAAAAGAAAGTGGGGGATTGATAAAAGTCGGTGAAGTCGCCTTTACGCGAACGTGTTAAAGACGTCGCGCATTTTTTTGAATTAGTGGGTCGATGAGTGGGGCGCTCTGGAAGAGGGGACTGCGCACGAAAAAACCGAGGTCGCGTTTGACCTCGGTTTTCGTTGGATTAAAAAGTACACCCGAGAGGAGTCGAACCTCTAACCTTCGGTTCCGTAGACCGACGCTCTATCCAATTGAGCTACGGGTGCTTGTTTTACTGATTGACTAGTGCTGCGTTCCAATTCGATTTTAGGGTTAGCCGTTTTGGCGATAGCCTCGGTTATCTCACTACAAC
>CAZROJ010000325.1:0-1447 GCA_964601665.1 uncultured Pirellulaceae bacterium | reverse complement strand
CGATTCCGGGGTCCGCGTTTTGGGCTATCCCGTGGTTAATCTCAAAACACCGGGGGATATCGCCAAAACGGCTCAAGGCACCAATCCGAATTTTCAATTGGAACAAAGCACTTGTGAGAAACTACCTAAAGTTATCTTCAAGTGCAACTCGGCTTGCGAAAATCGGACTCGGTTTTTCAGACTCGTTTTTGCTGCCGACGTGATTCGCCGGTTTAGAAAGCAACGATTCGAAAACACCGCCTCCTGAGCCTGAGAGTGTACTCGTACGATTCCTTATCGTAAAGAGCCGCAGAATCCTTGAATGTTCGCAAAAAGATTTTGCAGGTTCTTGGAAATTGGTCCCACTTCGGGCCTCAACCGGTCGCCAATTTGGCTGCAAGCGATAGAATTTCGGGCTCGACGACGGCAAAATTGCCCAAAAACTGAGTCCAATTCGGAAACAATCGCGACCGTGAACGACACCCAATCGCAATCTGGCTCGACGGCCACTAGCTCGCCCGAAAACATCAAAATCTGGCAAATCAATATCTCACCGCTGCCGGGCAACCCCAACCGACTGGCTGCAGAAATACTCGATTCGGCCGCCGCGCTACAGATAAATGATTTGAAATTGACTGCAACTTGGGGTTATTTGGTCCAAGGGCCGCTCGAAGCCAGCGATGTCGATCGGTTGACGCGTGAATTGCTTTTCGAGTCGGTGGTCGAACAATGTGAGTTCGGGCCAATCGGCGATGCGGCTCTGAACCAAGCCGACAGTAGCCAGTCGAATGTCACCTATGTACTGCCGCTGCCGGGCGTGACTGATTCTCAAGCTGAAAGTGCCATGCGAGCGATAAGGCAGCTGGGCTTTCCGGTCGAAGCGGTCAGCACCTTCAAAAAGTTTTGCACTTCGCCGCTTTCAGACGCGGACTTGGCCTTGCTGCAGAAAAAGGTTCTGCACAATGAATCAATCGAGCGAATCATGACCGGCAGCCTGTTGCTGGACCGACTGGATCTTGGCAATGCGTACCAATTGGTCAAGACGGACGTGCCGCTAGAGGGCCTGCCGGACGACGATTTGATTGGCATCAGCAAAGACTGGCAGCTGAGTCTTTCGTTGGCGGAAATGCATGTCATTCGCGAACACTTCATCGCCGAAGGCCGAGTGCCCACCGATGTGGAGCTTGAAACGGTGGCTCAGACTTGGTCCGAGCACTGCAGCCATAAAACGCTGGCCGGCCGGGTTTCCTACACCGATGAAAATGGCACTCGGCAATTCGAAAACATGCTAAAGGAAACGATTTTCGCGGCGACGATGCAAATCCGTGAGGACCTCGGCCAAGACGACTGGTGCGTTAGCGTTTTCAAAGACAACGCGGGCATTGTGCGGTTTGAAGGTGATCATAACGTGGCCTTCAAAGTCGAAACTCACAACCGACCGTCGGCGCTCGAACCCTACGGTGGAGCC
>CAZROJ010000324.1:0-3084 GCA_964601665.1 uncultured Pirellulaceae bacterium | reverse complement strand
GCTTAGTGCTGAGGCTTAGCGCTGGCCGACAACTCGCCGCTCCGCAGCAACAGTCAAATTTAAACGCCTATGCCTATCTATGCCTATAAGAAGCGTCCAACTTAAGCACCAAACGCCTTTCAGCCAGACCTACAAAAATTGATTTCCAATTATGGATAGCTTCGCAGCGTTTCAGATCACATCGAACAGATCATGCAACTTAAATTACGTCGATCAATTCGCTTCGGTTGATCCGCGCGACTCGACTTGCTTACGATTCAGATGAGAGGCAGGTATGGCGGCACGAATGGCGACCAAGGTTTCGAACGTTCCTTGCTGCACGACCTGCTTGTTCTGGTTCAGCAGCTTTCGCAACCAGACAACTTTTCCGCTTCGCCGACCGGATTCAATTTTGTCTTGGCAAACCGTTTCAACAAAAACCGTATCGCCGAAAAATAGCGGCCGACAGAACTCCCAGTCGCGAACGGCCGTGAAGGCCAAAGTTTGAACGCTGGGAAAATGAGACCCAAGACCGGCTACCCATGACAAACCCAACAACCCATGAGCGACTGGCTGACGGTAGTGGCTTTCGGCGGCAAAGTCGTAATCGACATGCAGCGGATTGAAGTCGCCCGTGGACGATGCGAACTGTATGACGTCGGTTTCGGTAACGGTTCGACGGGGCGATACCCAGACTTGTCCAACAACTAAGTCCTCAAAATAGAACGTCGAATCCATTCCAGCGACTCCGATCCTTTGAGCAAGCCACGTCACTATTTATCACAAAAAAAACGGCGGCCGAAACCGACCGCCGTTTTTTAAAAGTCGGGGTGAAAGGATTCGAACCTTCGACCCCCTGGTCCCAAACCAGGTGCGCTAGCCAGACTGCGCTACACCCCGATAGACGGCATTAACCATCTGCTGCGAAAAGATAACGACGACCCGATTTCCATGCAATGCGTATTTATCCGAAACTTGCCAGCTTCGTCAGAATTTTCCATCGCGTCCGATACAGCCGGGAAAAAACTGCCGTTTCATTGGAATACTGAGCCATTTTGGCCGTTCAGGTTCGGCCAATTTTGAAAACAAAAACCGTTTTAGTTACGGGGCTGAAAATTTGGCACAACGATTTACCTGCCCTCGACGGCAGAGGCAGCAACCCAACTATCGCCCCCATCGGCCAGACGGAAATCTAGTGCCGGAAACCGGAATTGTGTACGAATTTAAGATGCCAGCATGATTTCTCTAGATCGATGATGAACGAGCACTCTATTCATTGCTCCCCTCTCCCCGCAAACAACTCTCGCAGTCTTTGAAATTCAGTTTCGCTGCTGTATTGAACTTCAATTTTCCCCCGACCTCTGGCTCCCGGTTTGATCTTCACATTCGTTCCCAGCAACTTCTTCAATTCCAATTGCAACGCCAGCACTTGTTGGTCCACCGCTTTTCGCCGCCGCGACGGCTTGCCTCCCATTTCATCCTCCGCCGCAATCCGATCCGAGACCGCTCGCTCGGTCGCACGAACGCTCATGCCCTCTCGCAAAATAGAATTTAAAAATTCCAGCTGAGTTTTCTCTTCGCCCAGCGGCAGCAGCGCTCGAGCATGGCCAGCAGACAATTTACTCTCTTGGATCGCATTTTTGATCGGAGCGGGTAACTCCAACAATCGCATCAAATTGGCAATCGTCGATCGATCGATTTTGAGACGGTTGGCAAGCTCTTCCTGAGTGCAGCGGTGTTCATCGATGTAACGGCGAAACGAAAGTGCTTTTTCGATCGCGTTCAAATCTTTACGTTGCAAGTTTTCAACGATCGCAAGTTCCGAAACAAGTCGATCGTCGGCTTCGCGAATCCGCGCCGGAATGGTTTTCCAGCCCGCCTTCATCGCCGCTCGCAAACGTCTTTCGCCACTGATCAGTTGGTAACGACCGCCGACCAAGCGAACCAAAATCGGCTGCAAAATATTGTGCGCTTTGAGACTCTCACAAAGCGACGCGAGCTCCGGTTCGCTGAAGATTCGGCGCGGCTGAAACGGATTGTCATCAATTTCGTAAACGCTCAAATCGATCACGTCACCTTCGGCCGGAACGGCAGGTTTTGGCGGTGCGATAGATTCTGGCGGCGAGGCTGGAATCCGAGTTGACGTGGCGATGTAGGGATCAGAATTTTCTGGCGGCGCGACGGCCACACCCGGTGCGGCCACGGCATCGGCCGTCGAATTCAAAAGAGCTTCGAGCCCTCGACCCAAACGTTTTTTTCTAGTCACGATCCAATACCTCCATGCAGAGTTCAAGATAAGCTCGGGTGCCGCGACTGCGAGGTGCATACTGCACGACACTTTTTCCATGGCTGGGAGCTTCGGTTACATTGACGTCACGCGGGATGACGGTGTCAAATACGATTTCGCCAAAGAACTCGCGAACTTCTTCGTCGACTTCGGCGGTTAGTTCTAGTGATGGGTCGTACATGGTCAGCACGATTCCACCAAAGGTGAGTTGTCCGGGACGGTCGAGCATCACGCTGCGGATGATCTCGATCATCTGAGCCAATCCTTCCATCGCGAAGTATTCGCATTGGATCGGCATCATGACTTCGTCGGAGGCCGACAAAGCAGTTTGAGTTAAATGGCCCAGCGAGGGCGGGCAGTCAATCAACACGTAGTCGTACAACGAAGTGCCGACGGCTAAGTGGTCCAGCAAAACGTCGCTCTCGGTGCTAGCGGCCGTCGCTAGCATGTCGACGTCGCGAAACGACTTGCTGCCGGGGAGGACGCTCAGCCCCTCGCAATCGGTCTTGAGCACCGAGTGCCTGATCGGTTGGTCGATGACCAGCGGGTGTCTTTCGACGGGTTTGATGCCGAGTCCACTGGTCGCGTTGCACTGCGGGTCCATGTCGACCAGCAGCGTTTTTTGTCCGGCCATGGACAGACCTGCAGCCAAATTGATCGACGTGGTGGTTTTTCCCACGCCTCCTTTTTGGTTGGCAATGCAGAGCGTAGTTGGCACGGATCCGTCCTTGGATGCTTGATAAGTTCGACCCGTAGAAAATACCACCACGTGAAGATGCGGGAAATAGCAGTTCGATGGGGGAAAGTGCGATCCAGTC
>CAZROJ010000323.1:0-3105 GCA_964601665.1 uncultured Pirellulaceae bacterium | reverse complement strand
CGAGGTCCTGATGAGTTTAGTTCCGGAAGTTGAATTGAAAGATATTTTGTTGTCCAACAGTACCTTTGGACCCAGCGAAATTGAATTCATCTCCAACCGAATTTCAAACGATTTTTCGCAATTCCCCAACCTGAAAGAAGCCACGCAGCAACTCGAATTGCAGACCGAGCGTTCACCGGCGACTTCGGTCAAATTGGGCGTCTGTCAGTACTTGACCGGACATTACTCAAACGCCATTGAAACATTGCAAAACGCAGACGGTGGTGCACTGGCTTTGTTCTATCAAGGCAAATGCCACTACTCGCTGGGCGGCTACGAACAAGCCATCGCGGCCTACAATTCGGCTCAGGCCGCCGGCTACAACGGCGACCTTTGCCAGCTTGCCGTTTCGGCTTGCCACCGTCAACAAAAAGACATCGACGGCGCGATGGCAATCTTGGACAACATGTTCGGCCCAATCGAACAAACCGCTGAATACTTGTACCAGCGCGGAGCCACCATCGCGGCGACTTGCAACAACCCGCTGGAAGTCATCAAACTGTACGAACGCGCGGTTGAACTCGAAGACAATCACCCCGGTGCGTTGTTCGGCTTGGCCCTAGAAAACGATCGCCGTGGCAACGACGAAAAAGCCATCGAACTCTACCAACGAGCCGCCGCGGTGTTTCCGGCGCACGTCGGCGCACTGCTGAACCTTGGCCTGCTTTACGAAGACCACGATCAGTACGAACGAGCCGCCAGTTGCTACGACCGAATCCTCGATTCGTACCCGGCTCATCCCCGAGCGAACTTGTACCGGGCCGATGCCGTTGCTTCGATGGACGAACACTACGACCACCAAACCGAAAAAATGCGTCAGCAAATTGCTGGCGTGATGAGCATTCCGATTGCTCAGTTTGAACTGTCCGTTCGCAGCCGCAACTGCCTGAAAAAGATGGGCCTGTTCACGCTCGGCGACCTCTGCAAAGTCACCGAACTCGAACTGCTCAACAGTAAGAACTTCGGCGAAACGTCATTGGTCGAAATTCGCGAAATGATGTCCAACAAAGGACTGATGATCGGCCAGTTCGCTCACCAAAAAGACGAAGAAGAAGAGCCCATGGATTTGTCGCACCTGACGCCAGAAGAGCAAGTCCTGCTCGACCGGCCGATGTCCGACCTGAACCTTTCGGTTCGCGCCCGAAAGTGCATGACGCGTTTGGGACTGACCACCATCGGCGAACTGATTCGCAAATCAGCCGACGACCTGCTGGAATGCAAAAACTTTGGCGTCACCAGCTTGACCGAAGTCCGCGAAAAACTGACTCAAGCCAGCCTTTCGCTACGCGGCGAGTAGAATCAAATTCCGATTTTGAAAAACAATGATCAGCGAGCTGACCCAAATCAGCTCGCTTTTTTTGTAAACTTAACCAAACCCAGATACGACCTATCGCTGATCCCCAAACTCAACATGCCCGCGGCTAATGCCGTCGGCTCAGTTGTTGCCAAACAGGCTCTTAATAATTTCCCCGTTAAACAACCCCGCGTCCTCGGTCCACAAAATGCCCCACTCCGATCGCCTCATCCTCGCCAACCAAATCGCAAAATTGGCCGGCCAATTGACGCTCAACTATTTTCAGACCGATCAGTTTTCGGTCGACTACAAAGGCGATGGGTCTCCACTAACGATCGCTGATCGCGAAGCCGAAACACATTTACGAGCCGAAATCGAAGCGGCGTTTCCCGACGACGCCATTCAAGGCGAAGAGTTTGACGACAAAGACGGTACGTCCGGATTCCGCTGGATCCTCGACCCCATCGACGGAACGAAATCCTTCATCTCCGGCGTGCCACTCTACGGCACAATGGTTGCCGTAGAAAAAATCGAAGACAACCTCAATCGCCAAGCCGTCATTGGATCGGTTTATTTTCCAGGTCTGGACGAAGGCATATACGCTGCCAAGGGATCCGGCGCGTTTTCGTTCAAAGGTACAGGCGAGCCCCAAATAGCTAGAGTTTCTCAAAAAAAGGACATCAAAAAGAGCGTGCTGCTGACGACCAGCGTTCCTGATTTTGCCGCTCGCGGGGCAGGGGAGGCCTATGCGAAACTGGCCAATGAATTTTATTTCAGCAGAACTTGGGGCGACGTTTACGGATACTATTTGGTCGCGATAGGTCGAGCGGAGGCGATGGTCGACCCCGAACTAAACGTCTGGGACGCCGCCGCCGTCCAACCGATTATTGAGGAAGCCGGTGGGCGTTATTCTGACTGGAATGGCCAAGCAAAAATCGACACCGGCGATGCGGTAGGCTCCAATGGCCAATTTCACGATCGAATCTTGGAGTTACTGAACAGCTAAAATTACCAACCGGGAGAAATTACTAACCCGGAGAAGTTACTAACCTAGAGAACGAGGCTCCCGCCGGGCGACATCGTCACTCCGCTATCCCACACGCCAAATCGAAAACTTAATTGGTAGGTTACTCGTATGACATCGATCAACAAAAATCAAAGAACGACATTTAGCATTCGTACGCTATTGGTTGCCATTGCGATCTTTGCCATTTTGCTCGCCGTCTATCAATATCCTAAAAAATCGCTGAAGCCCGACACCACGATTACGGCAGCTGATGTTGCCTGGGCAACGGATCAACACATTTGTAAAATCGACTTAAGCGAGCAAACTTAGCTACAGAGGTATCACATCGTTCACCGCCAAAGACTTACTTCAAAGCGGTGCAGTTGCGTGGGTTAGCAAGCCTGCACTGCAAGAAAACTACTTTTACCTTATCTCGGACTCCAAGACCGTAAACCCCCGTTCGCAACCGTTCGGAAAATCATCCAACAAACTGGCGATCGAACTCCTCAGGTCGCCTCTACCATAAACGCGCCTAGGACTTTCGCTGAAGCTGAGACACAAGCTTCAATGAGGCCGCGTTCTTTCGAACGCGGAAGGGTGCGGTTGAGTAGACTGCTGTATGGCTGGAACTTAGTGCCGGTGTTGCGAGTGGCCCGCTCGGCCGCCCTTCCGCTAAAAGGACAGGCAAGTCAACTAAAAGGTTAACTATAGTTGGTCGATGGCAACGGTCGATCGGTAGCCAGCATCGACCAACTGGGCAATGTAT
>CAZROJ010000322.1:0-3122 GCA_964601665.1 uncultured Pirellulaceae bacterium | reverse complement strand
GCGCTCTGATCTATCCGCGTGCCTGAAAACAAACACCAATCTTGCGACCCAAACCGGGCATCCCGATAGATCGCAATTCGTTATCACGCTCAGATAAATGAACGACAATCCTTACGAACCACCGGCAAAAGAGGCTAGCCCGTCGTCAGTAGCATTGCCTAGGCCCAACGGATCTACGTCGGCGACCATAACGCACTGGTGGGCCATGCCTCTTTCCGTTGGTGCGTGGTGCCTTGCCTATTTCGCAGGCTGGGATGCTGCCGTCGGTTCCCCTCCGCTTCTGCAAACAATTCTGATCGCGTCAATCTCATCGATTTGGATTTACTATGACGCAAAAAGGAATGGGATCTACATGGTAGGTGCCATTCAGTTTTTGCTGTTCTTTGCGTGGATGATTGCAGTGCCATTCTATCTCGTTCATACCCGAAAAATGATCGGACTCGCGTGGGCGGTAGTCCAGGTGATTGCCACATGTGGGTTATGGTATGCCGGGTGGGTTCTTCACTGATGGAGGCCCCGCGACGTTGCGTTTTCTAACGCTAGATCATCAACCACGTAAAATAAAAACCGAAGCTTAAGACTAGAATCACAACACAGAAAGCTTGCCAGCCATCGATCTCGAGATGGCGTCCGCCTTGCCGGCCGAAGTGTTGGCTTACGACCCGTTTGCCGTAGGCTTTCATGAACAGGGTGGCGAGGATTGCAATTGCAAGAGTCACGTAGTACTTCGTCGAACCGGGGCCGTTTTTGAAAAACGCTCGAAAGATATGCATCGACAAGGTCAGCAACCATGAGTAGACGCCGATCAAAAGCACGATGATGGCGAATGTCGGTTTATCCGATTGTCGATTGGCGGGTTCGTGTTGGCTATCGTCTTCATTCGGCGAAACAAAGGCAGACGACACGATCGCGGCGGCGCCGAGGAAAAAAATAACGCTTGGGATCGCCATCGGCCAACAGCTTTGGACATTCAGTGCGACGCCGCCAAAAAGAAAACCGACGACCAAACCCGCGAGCCCAACCACGAAGGCGAAGACTCGGCTTGGAAATAAGCGTTTGGTCTGCCAAAGCCAGTAAGGACGCGATTGATTGGAGGGTGGTAAAGTCAATCGACTACTTACTCGAAAAAAAACTTTCATAGCTGCGAAAATGTTCACCGAGAACGTGTTCGCGATTCAAATGTGCAGAATTAAGAACAGCCAAAAAGCTTGTTAGTCGTTTTCGGACGATTTGGTTTCAGGCGAAGTCGTTGACTGCATTTCGTTTTGGTAGACCAATTCGCCACCGATGAAAGTCATTAGAACTCGCGTGTTCATGATTTCATCGTCTTTGCATTCGAGCAAATCATTCGACAGTAGGACAAAGTCAGCCAGCTTACCAGGCTCGAGCGATCCTTTTAGGTCGTCTTCAAAGGCGGCGTAGGCGTTGTTGATCGTATAGGCTTTGAGTCCTTCTTCGCGGGTCAAACACTGTTCCGGGAAGAAGGTGACCGTCAGTGAAAGGCGACGCGTTACGCTGGCGTAGAAGCTGGGAATCGGATCAACGCGTTCGATGGGCGTGTCGGTGCCGTTGGTCACGACCGCACCGCTTTTCAAAAGCGATTTCCAAACGTAGGCGCCTTCCATGGACCGGCGATGGCCGAGGCGTTTGGGGACAAAGATGGCGTCCGAGGTGCAGTGGACGGCTTGCATCGACGCGATGACCCCGAGCTTGCCAAAACGAGGGATGTCGTCGGGGTGCAGGTGCTGAGCGTGTTCGATGCGCCAGCGTTGGTCTTTTTTCTGGGGGGTGAGCTTGAATTGATTTTCGAAAATATCAAGGACCTCGCGGTTGGCTCGATCGCCGATCGCGTGCACACAGAGCTGACAGTCAAAGGCTGCGGCCAGCTGTGCTGTTTCTGCAACGGAGGCCGGTGAGCTGGTGTTCAAACCGCGACTGCCGGGCAGATCCGAGTAAGGCTGGAGCAGCCAAGCTCCGTGAGCACCCAATGCCCCATCGATCGACCGCTTGATTGCTCGAACGGTCAAACGATTGTTGTGGCTGCCGATGACGCGAGTGCTCTTCATCTGCCGGCGAATGTTGTCATTGCTGTCGCGAACCATCACCCATAGTCGCGGCTTGATCTTGTCATCGACGACGGTGTGCAAAAATTCGATGTCGCCAAAAGGCAAGCCTGCGTCTTGGAAACTGGTGACGCCCTTTTGAGCGCATTCGTCCGAGGCCAGCGTGACGGCTCGTGTGAGATAATCTTTTTGGCTGGTCGCGGTTTTGCTGGATGCTTGGTCTTTGTACTTCGCAGAGTAGATTAATTTAGAGGCTCGTTCGCGAAACACGCCGGTTGCGGCGCCTTGTTCGTTACGTAGGATTTCGCCACCGGTCGGGTTTTCAGTTTTTGCACCGACGTTGGCCAGTCGCATTGCGTAGGCGTTGGCAAAATCCATGTGGCCGCTGGCGTGAGTCAACAAGACGGGATGATTGGGGGTGATTTTTGAAAGTTTATCATGCGTTGGGTAGCCTTCGATGTTGGGCGTGGGCGTGGAATTCCATTTGTCTTGATGCCAGCCTCGACCGACGATCCATTTTCCCGGCGGCGTGACGGCGGCGGCGAGTTCTACCTGCTGGACAATGTCGTTCCACGATTTGGCTTGAGTCAAATCCAGCATCATTTTAGATTCGCCCAATCGCAAAAAATGCCCGTGTCCTTCAATGAACCCGGGCATTAAAAATTTGCCTTTGGCGTCGATGGTTTTGGTTTCGTCGCCGACCAGTTTTTTGATGTCGGCGTTTTTTCCGACGGCGAGGATTCGATCGCCCTTGACCGCGATCGCCTCGCAAGTTGGATTCGCGTCGTTCATCGTTGCGACCTTCGCGTTGACGACGACCAGGTCTGCCGACTGATTGGCTTGAGCAAAAACGCAAGAAGCGGTTGTTAAAACCAGCAGCTTTGCAAAGGCAACGATTTTTAAAAACGTCATGAGATACAATTCCAAGGGCAGTTATTTATTGAGATTGTATCGCAGATAAGTCACTGCGCAAAACGAGAAAAAACGAAAGCCAATCGTCAATCGTAGGCTAGTGCTGGAAACCGGAATTGTGTACGAATTTAAGATGCCAGCATGATT
>CAZROJ010000321.1:0-3136 GCA_964601665.1 uncultured Pirellulaceae bacterium | reverse complement strand
CCCGGGAAGGTAAAAACAAATCGCAATTTTGGCCAATTTATCAACTGGGGAAATTGCTCAATTGGCGTAAAAATTTGGCTGTCCCTTTTATTATTTTATTATTTTCGATCGCTTTTATAATCTTACTTCGTGGGGACAACGATCTAGCAATGGATCCAAGTTGGTCGACGGTAAAATACCGTTGAACTAATTTGCAATTGATATCAAAATGCCATTTTTCAGAACCCCTAGGATTGAAAGATGACTACTCAGCTACTGATACTTGCCGCGACCTTTGCATTTGCATCTTGCCACTTCGCCTTCGCTGTTGCCCAAGATATCCCAGTCTCTAATCACACCTCGCGACTACTGAAAGAGCGAAAGTGGCAAGATGATTCTGGTCGACATTCTTTTCGCGCGACCTATTCTGGATTCGATCCAGCGAAGTCGATGGTGGTTCTCAGCAATGGCGAAAAGGAAAAGTTCGTTCCGATCGCAAAACTGTCCGAGAGCGACCGTGGCTACATCGGCAAGTTCTTGATGACATCGCCGGGATCATTTGCCGAGATGATGGCATTTTACGACGACCGGTTGATGAACAGCGGTCGCAAGATGCTTGATCTCGAAGAGCGGGTCGAGGAACTGAAGAAGGAGAAGGCCGAGCTTGAGAAGATGGTCGCAAGACTGGCCCCGTTTGCACCCAGTGAGATTGTGAAAAAATCAAAAGTGCCAAATGTTACGCAGAACATGCTTGAGATAAAGGGCAAGGAGATGTTGGGCAGTGAAGTCAAATTGCTGAACTGTCGATTTAGAGACGTGAGAGACTTGTATCAGGACGAAATCCCAGAGTCAGTCATCTGCTTCACGGTCGCCGATGAGGGTCGAGAATCTATTGATATCTTTGCAAATCGTGATCTATATGAGGACTTTATAATTTCCCTGAAGGGTAGCGACAGGTTGAATGTAAGGGGTCGCGTTACCGCCATTCAGTACGGAGGTATCAGTTACGGAATAAGCGCAGATTTGATTGAGAAGTCAAATTAAAGTTATCGATCACTTTGCGAACCCAAACCAATTTGCAGCGCCTTCGATGGACTCTACTGTCTTTATAGCAGCAGTCTGGATCTTCGCTAACGCATCAACCTTCTGCTTATCCTTCCTCTTCCTCTCAGCCGCCTCAGTCCTTTCACCCAGTCGTTTTTGAATCGACCTATTCAGTTCACTGACCCCCGTGAACTCAAATTTCACCGACTTCTTTTCCTCTGCTACCTCCTCAGGCAGTGTGACATTGAGTCGCTCTCGTAGAAGATATTTACAGAAAGTTTCCGGGACTCATGGGATTCCGTTTTCATCAAAGAATTAAACTCGGCAAAGGAGCTTGGATCAATGTCAGTAAAACTGGAGTCTCTCTTAGCGTTGGCGGGCAAGGATTAACGAGCAATCTTTCTCGCCGTGGGATCAATTTTACGCTGTCCGCACCCGGTACCGGATTAAGTTATCGTAAACGGCTCATGAAGTTTGGCGGATCAAAACCGCAATCACGTCCAACCACTTCGGCGGGGGCCAAAAGTCGGGCTCAAGAACAACTTGCGCGGCGTCAAAACCTGGAACATACAAGGTCAGTGCACCAAAACTTTGAGTTGATGCAAGCAGAGCTCCTGAATTTTTGGCGAGAACAAATTCGACTGCTTAGCGCTCAAGATTATTTGAATGCAGCAACGATGGTTCCGTTTTTAGACGAAAAGAAACCACCCAAGAAATACGACCCTTGTAAGGTAGCTGGCCCTTCGCCGACAGAACCGACGGAAAATCGAGTTAGGCGCGAGTTGCTGAGGTCGGTAGAATCAAAAGTGTTGGATTCGACTCCAATCCCGTGGCCATTTTTAATAGCGATGCTGACAACGGCATTCGTGCTTAGTCTGCCAGCTTTTCTGGTCTTCAGCTGGATGATTTTCTCCCTCCCGGCGTTCATGATTCTTTTTGTATCCTTGGCTTATCTCGGTTATCGGGCGGTCAAAAACTGGTGGTTGATCGATCACAAGAAATCGATAAATCAGACCGTTGAGCAGAATTTCAAGTCTGTTTACCAACATGCGAAGGAAAGCCATCAAGTTGAACTCAAGGAATACAAAAAATCTTCTGCGAACAAGATTGCACTCGCTGAAGAAGAATATCTCGAGCGCCTAGCCGCGTACGACCGAGAGGAGAAAGAATGGAATGCAATCGAGCACGAGCGAACTGCTTGGGCACGAGGGGTTTTGGCTGGAGATCCGCAACACGTCGAGAAATCTATCATTGATAGTTTTGCTGAACTGATCTTGCCGTTCGAGTCTGCCTTGGAATGTTACGTCTCAAGCAATGGTGAAACCGCATGTCTTAACTTGGATTTGCCAGAAATTGAAGACTGTATCAGCACTTTCAGTATTGGTGCTGACAAGCGAGGAAACCCTCGGAAAGTGAAACGGGACATACAAATCCGGTATCAGGAATACCAGAACTTGGTTTATGGATTTGTATTGTTGTCTATTTGTACCGCGTTTTCGGCGGCACCTACGGTCGGGCGAATTGTCGTGGGAGCCTACACACAACGAGGACGGACGTTTGCAGACAACTATATTTTGAGTGCTGAGTGTCGTGGTGAGGATCTGCCGAACATCCAAGACTTGCCCCTCGTGATTCCAGAGCAGTTTCTGGTCTCAATTGGTACTAAGTGCCGATTTAACCACAATGGACGATTCGAACGGGTGCCGATCCCGGATTGGGAGTCCTATCTTTAGCCGGCCCAAAGTCGCGGTTCTTGTCTGCGAAACGAAGGGGCAGGGGATTTTTAGGCGGCGCAGACGATGACGTGATGGGTGGCGTTTCTTGAAAATCGCCAGCGGCAGCCGCCAGTTTCATACATTTAAAAGGACAGGCATATAAATTATGCGGACAAATTCTTGAACTCTGGTTGGTGGTTGTGAACGCGTGGTTGGGATGGCTGTCCGCTGATTACGCAGATTTCGCTGATTGTTGTGCGCGCTGAAAATCTGCGTCCTCAGCGACATCTGCGGACAAATTCTTAAAGGACATTCACAAGCTTTAAATGCCTGTCCTTTCATGGTCCATAAAGCCAATATTGAATCCAATAATTATTACGACGGTCCATTTGACCAAG
>CAZROJ010000320.1:0-3142 GCA_964601665.1 uncultured Pirellulaceae bacterium | reverse complement strand
TGAGACGAGTCAAGGTCCAATGCACGCCGTACATCACTTGACAAACCGACCGTTTCCAATCGTGATGCAACAAGCTCTGGCGATTCGCGCTGGCTCCAATAGCAATACCCAAGCAAGATAAGCCCAGCAAACAGCATGGTCCACGACGAAATTCCGACGAGTCGTTCTAAAGTTGACTTACCGTTCATGTGCTAGTGCTCGAGTTGGTAATCAGTAAAAACGGGATAATTGGTGTTTATGATTTATCAACAATAGCCAAGCCCGTCCGGAAAAACAAGCTGCCGGGGGCTCCGTGACCTGACTAGATTCGGGGGCTCGCGACACCAAAAGTTAAAGAGTAAAAATCCGCTAAACGTCAACACTTACGGTTCATCCAGCTATACAAAGACACCGCGCCAACGCCGCGAACTGGGCTGAAATGAATATCCCGGAAGGGTTGCCAGTCTTCCAGATTCCAAAAGGTCACCGGAAAAGAATGCGAACCACCAACATGCTCGAAAGGCAAAACAAAGCACTCAAACGTCGCACTCGTGTCGCGACTTTATCCCCAAGTGAAGCATCACTGCTTCGACTCGTCACCGCCGTTCTCGTAGAGATCAGCGGCGAGTGGGAAACCTCGAATATGAGATATCTCGTCTTCGAAAACTAAGTCAGAAGCCGATCGCCAGAAAATTTACAGAACAAACGTTGCTTTATCGATCCAGTGTTTTCGATCAAATCCATCACCACATCTTCGCTCATAAAAAATGCCGCTCTCACACAGCGATACTAACGCGTTACATTGGAATCGACCAAATTTTTACGTGCCGTCGTCATGCAGATGCCCTTTCTTTGGGCTGAATTGTCCGAATAAACGCGAAGCGTCACCGTTTATTTCTAGGCCTTTTCAAATCACATTTTTCGGGATAGCGAGCTGAGGAAATCTCGGACAGAATCGGGTTCGCAAGGAGGCTTGGAACCATAGCGAAACGGCAAATGTCGAACACAAAAGCAGCCTAGATTTTGGTACCAAACACCGAGGTGATATATTGTCCAGTCGGAATGTACCGGAGGCTCACCCTTCGACCATAGCTGAGGGCGCAGAACCATCTCTTCAAAATCACGCCAAATCTGATCATTGTTTTTGGTGGAAAGATGCCTCGAAGTACAATTTTTTCTAGCAGGGGGCATGCCGTAACACAATCCTTCCTTATATAAAACAATCGTTGCCTCACCCGATTTTTTCAGCGAGAAATTCCAACCGTTGCCATCTCGGTTGCGATGGTACACGTCAAATGAATGAACTTCGGCTAACGTTTCTGGCTGCGATCTGCAACTTGAATTTCTGGAAAACTTAAAACCCTTCTGGTATTTCGGATTTGCTTCGCCGGAGATATGCAAATCAATGGCTGCACGAATCTCCTCGATTGCGGAACGATCTTCTTGAAAAATCATAGCGTTGATATCGCCTTGATCACCTCTACCCAAGTCGATCCGCTGTTGAAGCTCCCTACGTCCAGTCGGCATAAGCCCCCAACCAAAATCAGTCACTGGCACTGCTTCTAGGAGGCTTCGGACCTGACACAAATGATAATGGGTCAACTTTGCGACGAAGTAGGGAACTTGTTGCGGTTCACATGTCTGAAACGCTATTAACATTTGAACTATTTCGGAAGCTGTTAAACCACCGTCGTACTTTAGCAAACCCTGTTCAAACAGCCATTCGATTCCCCTGTCTACGACCCACATAATTTTTTTCGATTGAGAAATTTTCTTGTGAAAATGTAAAAGTTAATCCAAACCTTCAATGATGCTTCGTAGCCAATCTTGGACCGTCGAATTGTTATTGCCAGTTTTCAATTGCCCTTTTATAAACGGAACCGCCTTTTTAACGGAGCCGTCTTGGAGGTGGAGAGAAACTTTTCCGATATTCTTTGGCAGTAGGGCCAGACCAAATTCCTCAAAAGTCCTCGGAGTATTCGACCTTATTCCGCCAGGCACTTTGTATGGGATTGTTTTTTTCATGATTTCATTGGCATTGTAAGTTTTAAAAAGAAAATGAATCTCATCAGCGGCGTCCATTTCAGCATCGACTACACCTCTAGAGAAGGGATTTTTTTCAAAGTGTCTATACCATCTTGCATTTAGGCCATCCGCGAATTTGCCTAGCCCATCGTCGAAGCCGCCAAAGGCTACTCTCTTTGGGGCATCAATTTATTGGTCACATGACGCATTCTCCTCATCTTCATTTTCGAGCATTTGCCTCAGCTGAATCAGGTCTTGCACGTTAGCATCGCAATTTTCAATTTTGGCGTTTACGAATTCCCATGCATATTCTGAAGTGTATTTACTCGAAAAAATGTCGTCAGCCAACAAGGCTGCATTCCACTCCACAACGTCATAGCCACAATCAAGACTTGTTCTTGCGACAAGTGCCTTTCGCGCTTTTCGTATCAATAGCAGGCGTTGTTCAACGTCTATTGGTTTAGACCCAACTGAATCAACTGGCACGTATCCAGCGAGAAGCAGCATACTTGTCTGTAAAATGTTCGCTTTGCCGAAAGAAACAACGAACTTTTGATGATTGCTCTCGGTTAGTCCCATAGTCCTGCCAAGATGTCTAGGTAGTTTTGTTGGTTTTGAGAGATATAGCCGTTTGATCTTAACCTCGCAGCGCTAGACAAGCCGAATTGTTGACCAATCACTTGTTGTGCAAGAGTCTCCGCCTGTACCTCTCGCAGGGAATAAAGTGGATTGAATCGCAGATCAAAAGTTGAATCATGGAAATTAAGGAAACGCCCCCCAACTCTTTGATTTTGAATTCGTGCGGCATCGTCACCTAGCGCGCTAACGATCTTACGAAACTGCAATCCATGAGCAACTTCGTGAGCTAAGTGCAAACGCTGCATTTCTAGTGATTCGCGGAAGAACTGACGCCCAACCGTTATTTGTGGCCCGTATCCAACACCGGCAGAGAAGGTTGCGAACGCGTCATCTAACTCTTGGTCGACAAACCGAATTGGCGCGAGATCATCGACGTTGTGTCCAGCTCTTCTGAACGCACCCAACACGTCAGCATATAGGCCGTCGGCTGCAGGCTGTGTTCCCCTTGGGTCATTTGGATAAGTATTGTGAACGAGTGCAGCGCTGCGTCCAGCATAGT
>CAZROJ010000319.1:0-3149 GCA_964601665.1 uncultured Pirellulaceae bacterium | reverse complement strand
TTTTAGATCGCGCCTTCGGTGCCGCCCTCAGCAGCGAACCGGTGTCATGTTGAGCTTTAGCAGTAACACGCGAATATTTTTGTACGCCCAAGTGGCCGATATGCGAAAAGGCTTTGCGGGCCTTTCGGGAATCGTGCGCCAAGAACTGGAGGCCGACCCGACCGATGGCAGTTTGTTAACTTTAAATGCCTGTCCTTTAATGGCTTCTTTCCAAAATTGAGCGATCGTTTGAGCTGATTGCGACTGACGATGAACACGATTGAGCCAAAGTTCAATTCGTTCTTATTTTTGAAATGCGGGGTATGGGATCTCCAAGGAAAATCATCTAATCTACGACACGCGTCAATAATGGTACTCAGGAACGCTTACGTTTGCCCGCCAAAAGCGCGAATTGCACGCGAATGAATTGTTCGCCAATCGCTTAAGCGAACCAGCTCAAGGATTCTCGATCGGCGACTCGCTACTCGGTCCAAGCACGTAGCTAATCACACTTGCGATCAACAAGCTTGTCGATCGCAAGACGGTCCAAAAACCAATAGGTTGTTCTTCGACGCCGAAGCAACCGCACCCGATTACCATTCCGCGTGACAAAGCGATAAGCTGAGCGATAGTGAAGATTGCAAAAAGGCAGCCAGCCAAAATCAAGGCTCCTCTTCTTCCGAAACCCACGACTAATGCCAACCCGACGGTCAGCGACATCCACATCAAAACCGACGCCAACAACAAGGCTGAATACCCGCCGATCAAATCGTATCTCAAAAATGATTCTAAAAACAGGAATGGGTTTGAGATATGCAATACAGCGCTATAAGCCAGCGTACATCCAACGACGATATCAATCAATTTTGAACTGATATTCGTGAGTCTATTGCGTTGAATAGCGAAGCTAGTCGCTGCGGTAGCTTGAAGGCTATTCTGCATTGCGAACACTCTCTGCTTGTTGGAATCCGACAAATCCTGGTTCGTAGACCGCTATTGACCCTGGCAAATCAAATGTTTTTAGTTTCGCTGCTACTAGCTTCGCCCAACCACACTGATCGCTGCGGCAGTAGACAACAATCTTTGATTTTCCCTTGAGCGCCGTTAGTGCCTGATTCAATTCACCAATGCTATAGTCTGCCGGCAGATTTACTGCGTTTGGAACATGGCCTCGACTGAAAGAGCTTGGGAGTCGAGCGTCTACGATCGC
This sequence comes from uncultured Pirellulaceae bacterium, assembly GCA_964601665.1. Classification (GTDB taxonomy): domain Bacteria; phylum Planctomycetota; class Planctomycetia; order Pirellulales; family Pirellulaceae; genus Mariniblastus. The sequence goes on along the minus strand of CAZROJ010000319.1, from coordinate 1,960 downwards.
CGTGCCGGAGTCTAGTGTAAGCTCTTCGAGAGTTTCTATTTCGTCCAGTACGGATGTTGGCGTTGTCTTGGCCTGAACCAACTTCACAGCTTTCGGATTGTTGTGATAACTTAAGGGACTAGCGATCCACCAAACAACTGAAAAAGCCAACGCAACGACGATTAACGTTGTCATCGGGTTTAGTTTTTTCAGACTCGGTATTTGCTTAACCAACAATAGGCCGAGTAGGGCGACTGAAATTGATGCGATGATCGTCGTGAGAAATCCGCTTTGCGACAAGAATCGAGTTTTCCAGTCAACTGGTGAATTAGTAACAACGATTGCCGTTCCATCCCACTCTGTAAGTATTTCTGCGTTAGACATCGATTCCTCATTCCGAGGTAAGTCGATAACGCAAACATCTCCATTAGCGTCTACTTCTTTAAAAACCGCCCAATGGGCGATTTTCTCGGCTTGGAAGCTACCGCCGAAATGCAAAATTGCCACGCCACCGCTTTGGTCGATTTTCGGAAACAGCGATGTATCCGCGTTGGTTGTGACGAATCCGTGTAGACCCTGCATTTTCAGGAAGTTAATAATGTCCTGAGCCGAACTACCTCGGTTTGTCGAGATAAACTCGTCGATATTTAACGACTTGAGATCACAGCGTTTGCCAAGCAGTTCTGACGCAATCACCGCCGAATAGACGCCACAATGCCTAGCTGAACTAATTCGCAAATAGTCTTCTAAAACGACGTCATCGTCTGTTTGTTGGCAGTCTGGCGTTTTAACTTTATCCTGCTGGGTTTCTTTTTCTGATGACTTGAGCTCTTTTCTGACGTCATCGATAACCTCTGCTGCCGATTTATCGACGAGCCTGACAATTCGCCCTTCCCTCAGTTTGTATTCCGCATCCGTTCCTTTGATTACAACGCTTGTAGTGTCTGGTTGCTTTATTTTTTCAAATTTGAAGGGGGTGCCATCAAAGCCATGAAGTCGTTTTACGAACTTGAACTCCCTTTGGCGTGATTCCTTGAATTTACCATCAGCGATCCCGCCGATGGTTCCAGAGACAACTTTTGTTGAGTCTTGATTCCAAACAATATCGCGAAATTCCAAGGTTAATGTGTATGGCCTGAGTTCCAATATTGGCCTGCCATCGTCGCCGTATACTCCAGTAAATTTTTTTCGGGTGCCAACCGATTCAATGCCAATGGTAATTACGTTTACAGCATCAGTGTCGAAATGGAACTCTATCTTGGAGTCGTTTTTGGACACAATTAACTTGGGGCCCTGGCCAGCGGTTCCTTTTTGAAGGCCGTATTTACACGTGGGATCAGCGATGCCTACGATTGATCGTTGGCTATCCACCCCTTGGTATTTTCCAAAGAACAATACGCTTGAAATAGGACTTACGAGCGGTGGAATGTCCGAGTCCCTGAGTCCAACTGCCCCCAAGTAATACGGAGACAATCCATAATCGCTTTTGGTTAGCCAAACCGCTTGACCGCCGCCGATAAACGCCTCTGAATACTGAGTGCCTAGCTTCGGGTTCTTCTGTTCTGGGTCATACCTTTTCAAATACCTGTATCGCTCTATCGGGCTGTCGCCAAACTTCAGGACCGTTTCTTCTTTTAAGAGCCGCTTCCCGTTTGGCGCGATGTAGTCTTTGACTAAAAATTCGTTATTCAGAAACGATTGGTTCATTTGTTTAACACGGTCGATCAATCTTTGAACGTTTCTTGGTTCGCTTTCGTGTTGGCCCTCGCTTTCACCACTGATAAACCAAAGCGATGCAACCCAAACGAAGATGGAAATACCAATTGTTGGAAATTTTTGCATGTCAACCATCTCGCTGCCCCTTTTAAGAAAAGTCGAAACGAGGCGCGGACTAGGTTGTCCGCGCCGCTGCCTTTCATCTAGAAGAATAAAAAGTGGTCAACTAGACATTTTGTTGTCCCCGGCTCAATCCAATCATTTG
>CAZROJ010000318.1:0-3180 GCA_964601665.1 uncultured Pirellulaceae bacterium | reverse complement strand
CGTTCATCATCGATCTAGAGAAATCATGCTGGCATCTTAAGTTCGTACACAATTCTGGTTTCCGGCACTAGCGATCCGCATTAAGTTGACGGCGGGAAGTGCCAAAACACCAAACCTGGAAGGGAGAGTTGGATTCGTTTGCGAATTGCATTTCAACGCTTATGACTCGAAGCGTCTAGCGGCATTGGCCGTTAACCGTGGCGAAAAAAGAAGCCCCGATGTGGTGCATCGGGGCTAATGTGAATTCAAGGAACTAAGCTTCCCGTCGCTTTCTAACAAGCGAACGGCTAGCGAATCGCACCGTTAATTGTTGTCGTTGCAGCGGCCCGATTTGGAATCGCCGGAACAGCAGGCTGAGGAGATTGCAGGATAAAGCCACTTTGCACTGGCGGTGCAGGTTGCACCACAACGGGTGCTCCATACTGAATCACAGGGGCACCGTGCTGAACAATGGACGTTCCATGTTGAATCACCGGCGTTGCGTAATGCACCGTTGGTTGCATTGGCGTTTCCGAATTCAGGAAGGTTCGATGTTGATATGCTTGAGGTGCGACATAGTGGTTCCGGTTGAAAAATGAGCTACCGCTCGAGTAGCTGCGCGTCACCGTTTGACTGCTCGTCTTCGGCTTCCAAAAACCTTGTCCCGGACGCTGCCGACGTTCAGCAACTGCACGTGTCAGTTTTTGAGCCTCGACCGTGTCGGTCGCAACAACGCTGCACATTAACGCAGCGATCATAACAGCACTGGTGGAAAAAATTCTCATTTGCTTGCCCTCTATAAAGTTGGTGGTTCCGTTTCAACGATTTCAACTCGTCGGCGAAAAATTATTTCAGTTTGTCCGGGTCGAGTTGATGAAGTGCTCGTTGGAGCGAGTTACGCTGCTAGGCAACGATTGCGATATTTGCAAGCTGCGTGCCAATTCAAAGTATCGGCTGGCTGGCGCGATAAAGGCTTCCAAGGTCCATTGAGCGGGCAATGAAAAATGACTGATCCCCGGCGAGAGTCTGCGGCTTTTCTCGTCTTTTACGACACAATCTGGACGCGATTCCCGTGTTGCTAATCATTGCTGTCCGATTGCTCTTGTATAAATCTCTTGCGATCAAGTTCCTTGCAGGTGTCAATCAAAGTTGACGCTGTAAACTACGGGCGACATGCCGAGTTGGCGCTCCATGAGTTGCAACGCAGTTCGGGTCGGTTTCGGATGACCCAATGTATTGCTCTTCCATTCTCTGGAATTGAAGCGTCATCTTATCGTGGCGACCTGATCTACCGACCTTTTCGAGAGCGGTGGAAGCTGAGTTTGGCTTGACGCTCTTTTTGCTGATTTTGAATGTCCGTTTTTTCGGATAACGGGCAATACTAATGAGTGTCTTGTTTGATGAGTTTGAGAACATTGTTGGCCCTCCAGTCATTCGGTAAAAATTTAAACGCTGTTTTCAGCCGTCCTTGATCACCAGTTACACCCAGTGGAGCGTTTAACTCGACTGCCCATCAATGCATTGCTTGTGCCAGATTCGCAATGCTGGCTTGAGTTAGTGTTTTTTCGTTTAACAACGCATTTAGGTCCAATTTTAATTCCAATGAACGGGCAGTTTCGGCGATCACTGCGTCAACTCGGGGGGGCACTGCGTCAACTCGGCGATCATCGGTGTCGCCTTAAGGTGGCACCGATGGGGTTGTGTGCGGGGAGGCATTCGAGCATCGAGAGCGTCGAGGATTCTTTGACAAGAGGCGCAGCTTATCGTCTTCTCGGGCGGCGCGAGCCGAGTTAATTATCAGCGGCGCTGCTGATTGCAGACGCTGTCAGATGACAGTCAGATAGGGTTCCAAATGTCTGGTCATGAGTAACCTGCTATTGGAGTTGGGGCGCGAGATATCCGAAGTTGAATTTAAAACCGCATCGCTGCCTCGCGTTCAGGCTGGAGCAGGACCGATTCGACTTGGATTTTTTTTTCGCCAGCCATTGGGGGTTGGCCAGCGCACTTCGTCGCCGACTCGGAAGCCAAAAATAGCCGTCCCGATCGGAGCGAGGATCGACAGTCGGTTGCGGCGGATGTCTGCCTCGTCAGGGTAAACTAACGTATAGATGGCCGGTTCACCCGTTGTGGGGTCTCGCAATCGGACCGTCGAATTCATAGTGACGGCGTCGCTTGGCACGCCATTAACGTCTACCACCTCGGCATGCTTGAGCTCGTTTCTGAGGTCGTCTAAGTTCGAGCTTGGGGCGAGCGAATTTGTTGATTCATCAAAAAATAATCGTTTCGGGATTCGAAAATCGTTTTGCGTGACAATGATTTTTCGTTTCGGCATTTCCGGCCCTTTGCTGTTTAGTGACTCATTGTTGGGAGCTTATCCCGTATCTTTCTTGAGCGACGTATTTTCCGTTTTGTCGCGCGGCATTAGGATAAGCACGAAGGGTGGTCAGGCGACTTGTGGAGGTCAGGCGTCTTATGGAAGTCAGGCGACTAATTTTCATTCGTCATGTGTTTCGACGATTTTGACCATCAATGAATCGTCAGGGAACTCGGTTTCGTCCGCTGGGCAAGCCTGTTCGAGCGGTACCATGTGCCCGTTAACGTTGAGCTCGATTTTAAAGAGAGTTTCCAAGGCGGAGGTGATTCAATTCTTTGGTTTTGATATCACCTTTTCGATAAGTCCGCCGAGCAATTCGAGTGCCAATCAATGGGGAGCTAGAATCTCTCAGATTAGAACGCTGACCAACTTTCAGCGGAAACTCGAAGCGTCAACCACGGTGGACAATGCCAACCGAATGTGACAGTGGAAGCGGGCCGATATTGGCCTGAGTTATTGAGGTCAAATGGAGCTTTACGCTGCCGAAGCTTGGGTGGGTGCTAACGCAATCCACGCGCGGAAACCTATTGCCGGAAACTTATTGCCGGAAACCTTAATGTTCGGGTTGTCAACTTGCCGAAACTGTGGCGATCCAGTGACTTTCGTCGTCGGCCAACCCGAATTTTTAGAAGTCACAAAGCACTCGGGTCGCAAGAGTCAATTGTCGAGCCAAACTTGCTTGTTTACGTGTGTGCACGAGGGCTCAAACTCGAAATCGAATTTGAGCCGCTTTCAACGGTTGCACGTTGGTTGCAACTACTCGGAGGCAATTGTTGCAAGTTGTTTTAACGCGTCCAGCATGCCCAGCAGATCGTCTTTTGAGCATT
>CAZROJ010000317.1:0-3181 GCA_964601665.1 uncultured Pirellulaceae bacterium | reverse complement strand
GGAATTGCGGGGAGAGGGGAGTTTGGAATTGCTGGGGATTTCTTGCTTGCTTGGTTGCTTGGTAAAGGTGCTGGCACGAAGAACCGCACGGAATTGAGATTCATAGCACTAGCCTCGGGCCTAAATCCATGAACGTTGCCCTGCGAGGCCGTCGGTTCAAAAATCAACACGCTAAAAATCGATCGCCTTAACAAACTTTCTAATCACTCGAATTCGCTCGGCATTCGTCGATCGGCACGGCATTGGCCAATTGGCACGGCATTGGCTGAATTGGCACGGCATTCGCTGTTTAAAGGTTCAACTAGTAACGACTGACAAAAACGTTCGGAGTGAAAAGATGACTTTCCAATTTGAAAAACTAACCACCAGCGCTCAGGCCGCGGTTGCTAACGCTCAGACGCTCGCGGGCGGCAAAGGCAATCCGGAAATCACACCCCTTCATTTGCTCTTGGCGTTGTTGAATGAATCCGGTGGCATCGTGCCATCGCTGATCGACAAAATCGGTGCGCCAAAGAATCAATTGGTTTCGACGCTCGAAGGCGAAGTCAATCGCTTGCCTTCATCGACGAGCGCCAGTCAGGCGACGCCCAGTCGCGAGTTGCAACAAGTTTTCCAAGCGGCGGCCAAATCGGCGGAGTCCATGAAAGACGAATTTGTTTCGACCGAACACTTGCTGTTGGCTCTCGCCGAAATTGATTCGGCGGCCAAGCGTTTGCTGTTCACCAGCGGCATCGAGACGCAAGCCATTCAGCAAGCACTGATCGACGTTCGCGGTTCGGCTCGAGTGACAGATCAAAACCCAGAAGCCAAATATCAATCGCTTGAAAAGTACTGTATCGATCTAGTTGCCGCCGCCGAAGCAGGCAAACTGGATCCGGTGATCGGACGCGACGAAGAAATTCGCCGAGTCATCCAGGTGCTTTCGCGGCGCAGCAAAAACAACCCCGTTTTGATCGGCCAGCCCGGTGTGGGTAAAACCGCGATCGCCGAAGGTTTGGCCCTGCGGATCGTTCACAACGACGTGCCGCAGAGCTTGCGCAACAAACGCGTCATGGCTTTGGATATGGGTGCTTTGATTGCCGGAGCCAAGTTTCGCGGTGAATTTGAAGATCGCCTGAAAGCGGTTTTGAAGGAAGTCACAGCGGCGGCCGGGCAGATCGTTTTGTTCATTGACGAATTACACACGGTCGTTGGAGCCGGCGCTGCCGAAGGCGGTTCGGACGCCGCGAATTTGCTCAAACCCGCTTTGGCTCGCGGCGAACTGCACTGCATCGGTGCGACGACTTTGGATGAATATCGCAAGTACATCGAAAAAGACGCGGCGTTGGAGCGGCGTTTTCAACCGGTCTATGTTGGCGAACCCAGCGTTGAAGATACGGTTTCAATTCTCCGCGGGTTGAAGCAGCGTTATGAAACTCATCATGGCGTGCCAATCAAAGATTCCGCCTTGGTCGCGGCGGCCGAATTGTCCAGCCGATACATCACGGATCGGTTTTTGCCCGATAAAGCCATCGACCTGGTCGACGAAGCGGCATCGCGGTTGGCGATGGAAATGGACAGCGTTCCCGAAGAGATCGACACCGTCCAACGACGTTTGACTCAGCTGGAACTGGCCGCGCGTCAATTGGCTGACGAAAACGACGACAACGTGAAAGCTCGTTTGGAAGCCGTCCAAGTCGAAATGGCTGACAAGCGAAAAGAACTCGCCAGTCTTCGCGAACAATGGGAATCGGAAAAACTCGGCATGACCGGCACGCAAACCTTGCGTCAACAGTTGGGCGAAACTCAGCGACAATTCGAACAGCTTGATTCCGCGATCAAGACGAAACAGTCCAGCGGACTTCCGGTGGACGAAGACGACTATCGGCGTTTGTACGAGCTGGATACGAAAATCAAAGATCTGACCGTGCAGATTGAAAAAGCGGAAAACCAAGAAGCGGCTTCGATGGCAGCGACTGATAACGACGCGCCCGAGCGAAAACGGTTGCTGTCGGAAATGGTCACCGAAGAGGAAATTGCGGAGGTCGTTAGCGTATGGACTGGCGTTCCGGTGACGCGCATGTTGGAGACTGAACGAGCCAAGTTGTTGGTGATGGAAGAGCGTTTGCATCAGCGAGTGGTCGGCCAAGAAGCGGCGATTTCGGCGGTGTCCAATGCGGTTCGTCGCAGCCGCAGTGGTTTGCAGGATCCAAATCGACCGATCGGTTCGTTTTTGTTTTTGGGTCCAACGGGCGTGGGGAAAACCGAGGTCTGCAAGGCCCTTGCTGAAATCATGTTCAATGACGAATCGGCGATGATCCGAATTGACATGAGCGAATACATGGAACGGCATAGCGTTTCACGTTTGATCGGTGCGCCTCCGGGATACGTCGGTTACGAGGAAGGCGGCAAGCTGACCGAGGCGGTGCGCCGGCGGCCGTACAGCGTCGTTTTGCTGGACGAATTGGAAAAGGCTCACGACGACGTTTACAACATTTTGCTGCAATTGCTGGACGATGGCCGGCTGACGGACAACCACGGCAACACGGTTGATTTCACAAACACGATTGTTGTGATGACCAGCAATGTGGGTTCGCAGTTGATTCAAAAAGTTTCCGAAGAGGGCGGGACGGCGGAGGAATTACAAGACGCGGTCGAGCAAGCGTTGCGGGCTCGGTTTGCACCCGAGTTCTTAAATCGCATCGATGAAAAAATCGTTTTCCAGGCCTTGGATCAAACGGAAATTCGTTCGATCGTAGATCTGCAATTGCAAACGCTCGTTTCGCGAGTTCAAAAGCTGGGCTGGGATCTTACGATCACTGAAGCCGCACGGGCGGCGATCGCCGAACAAGGTTTCGATCCAATCTACGGAGCTCGACCGTTGAAACGAATCATCCAAAGCCAAGTCGAAAACGTGTTGGCATCCGAACTTTTGAAACTCGATGCCGAGCAGTCCGAAAAGAGCCTGGCCGTCGATTACGTAGCGGGACAGTTCATGGTCGAATGCCTGCAGCCAACTGGTAGCTAATCTTGCAACGGTTGATCCGACGGGACTAGCCGCGGGCAATTTGTTTTTTGGGGAGTTGTGGGATGCGCACCTAGCGTGTTTGGTAAGCGATCGGTAGGCGACAAAACACCGCGGGCATCTGAGACGGCCTGCGGAGCTGAAGATATTTCAATTCTATATTCGAAAAGAGACTGA
>CAZROJ010000316.1:0-3182 GCA_964601665.1 uncultured Pirellulaceae bacterium | reverse complement strand
GCAAGCCCGACGGAAGCGGCAAAACACCCCAAAAGTGGCGCTGTCCAATTAAGAACAGGTTGTCATTCTACTGCGGAATGCACTGCACTAAACTCCAGCAAAAAGGCAAATTAAATGAGGCACTCGAACTTTTCGAACGCACCGTGGCGGTGTTGAACGAAGCTGACCCCAAGCACAAAGGCGTGTCCATGATGAAAGCCTCGATCGACGATTTAAATCGCAAGTTGAAACAACGAGATCGCGCCGACAAAAACTAAAACTGCCAGCCGCATCTAGATGATTTTGCTGCAACTCATGAGGTCGAAGCAGCGCATAAAAAAGCCGCTTTATCCCCGGTCTCGTTCATAAACGGGGAAAGCGGCTTACCTGCAACGCACAGGATTTTTCAAAAGTCGGACAGTTAAAAACGTTTCGATTACTTTGGTTCCGAAGATTGCACGTCTGAACTTTAGCGTTGCAATTAATTTCCTGAATCAGTGTTGAAAACTGATCCTCCATCTTTTCCCATTTCCAACTGACCGGGATCGGTGGTGGGAGCAGGTTCATCTGGAGTCACCGGAGCAAGCGTATGCGTTTCTATAATACTCTTTGGCGTCGCTTGACGATCGGAGATTCCCGGTGCAACGATCGAAAGCGGTTGATTCCCAGCAGATGCTGCGGGCTCGATTGAAATTGTTTGAACTGAGGGTGCTACAACCACAGCTGGCGCTTCAAGCGTTCCCATTTCAATAGTGGATTGCCCTACCGCTGCTGTGGGAACTCCCGCATTCGCAATCGCTTCGACGTCGTTGGTGGGCAACAAATCGGACGCGACGGGTGAGCTCCCCACGACAGACGAATACGGCCAATTAGATGAGATGCCGTATTGGGGCAGGGATACAACCTGAGCCGGCTGGTTCAATTCTTGATACAATCCGGAACCGTATAAAGGCTCAAACGGTAGTGAATTAACGACCGATGCAGAATCGACGCTGCCAATTTGTGGCTGAAAACCTTCCACCGGAATCGTCGGGTAGGCCGCTTGAGGTATCGCACGATAAACCGTTGCTGGGGCGTACTGTGGCAGTTGTTGGCAGGTCGAGCTGTGATAACAATTCGCTTGAGGAGCCCGGCTGGATCGCCGAAACAACTGGGCCTCAACGACCGAATGCGATGTAAAAAGTATTGCAAAAGCAACAAGGAAAGTCTTGACGCACATGTTGCGCCCTTCGGGTGAGATAAAAGAAGCTAACACGAACCGAATCTCGGTTCTTCATAGGTAGAGCAATGATTCCTATCGCTTCTTCCATCAAATTTGTATTTTTTTCAACTCTCTCGCTCTACCCGCTTCTCTCTGTGTCAGAAAAATTGGTTAAAACCGCAGTCATACCTGTAGAAAATCCCGGGGGTTTGGGGCTGGCCCTCGATTGCCATCGTTGAGGAGCTGACCACAAAAAAAGTTGTCTCAATGTCGCTGAAACATTACTATTCGCTGCATTAGAACGAGGCTCACTCTTTACCAGTTGAAAGCATGAAAATCAAAAGAATCAAACCAAATCGATCTTTGTTCATTCCGCGAGTCAAACTGCGAACGCTTTTCATTCTGATCACTTTGGCGTGCCTTTGGTTGGGCTGGATGAGCTATCGTAATCGGCAAGTGGAACTTGAGCAGGCTGCGATCGATCGGATCGAAAGCTACACATCTGATTCGAGCTATCGATACGCTGATCGGCCCCAAGAAATTTACGATCGCACCAACCGACGCCCCGGCTCGCAACTATTGAGCAATGCTTTTAATGCCTACCCATTTGTTGATCTAGTCAAGCTTGAGTTCGGTTACAGTGGCAAAATAATTCCACATCTCGACGACGTGGGCAAGCTGACTCATTTGGAGGAGCTGGACATAGGATTTCTGGGAGACATTTCCTCGGTTGAGCCATTGAGCAAACTTCGCCGACTTGAAAAACTAACGATTCACGATGCTACTTCAATCGAAACCCTAGAGCCGCTTCAGAATTGCACTCGATTAGAGTCATTGGAAATTAGCTTTGCAAAATTGACAGACATTCAAGTCGCGCGAAAGTTTCCTGACTTGAAATCGATTCGTCTATTGCACACCGGTGTGGTTAACCTCGGCCCGCTGGGCTCAGCCAAGAAGCTGAACAGCGTCGATGTTGAAGGTCCCGTTCGTTCAATTGCAGGCTTGGAAAATGCAACAGAAATCGAGACGCTGTACATTCGTTCACCTATATTAAAAAACTTTCAAGCTCTGTCGGGACTGAAGAAGGTCAAGCGACTGTCACTCAGATGCGATCATCTCGATTCATTGGATGTCATTTCGCAGATGGAAGATTTGGAGTACTGCAAGATTGAATCGAAAAACCTGCGATGTCTTGATGGTATAGAACACCTTCCGAAGCTGAAAGTGCTCAGCCTATACAACTGCGAGTCACTGAAAAACGTGCAGGCCATTCGTGGCATGAATCTCGAAAGCCTCAGCATTCGCAACTATCCGCCTCGACCGAAATTCCCAACCGTACTGCCACTGGATGATCTTTCTGGGATTGCGGACTTACCGCGCCTTGAAAACCTTGACATCTCGAACAGTTCGATCAGAGATTTCTCCAGCCTAGGACAACTTCCGCAACTGACAGAACTTACGGCAAAGCACTGCACTAAACTTCGTTCGCTCAAAGGCGTCAACAAGTTGGCAAGCTTACGCCGCCTCGAATTGAATCAGTGCTTTTCTTTGCCAAGCCTCGAAGGATTGGCCGGACTGAGTCGACTGGAAATCATTGGTTGCTATAAATGCTCTTCGCTGATCGACGTCTCTGAGTTGCAGAATTTGCCATTGATTCGGCGAGCCAATTTTTACCAGAGCCCAAATGTGATTGGAGGCCCGTTCTTGTTACAAATGATGCCGACGGCTTTTATCGATTCGAAAACCGCTGGAGGCAGCGACATTGCAAACTATCCAAGCCAGCCGTTTTTAAATTTCGAGGGAACCAACGTCGATGGCGATTGGATTGAAAAGCTCATAGAAAAATACCCTGATTTTCCAGTCAACGCCGCAATGTGCTCAACGCCTGACGGCGTAAACGAATGAATCACAGCAGTACGCGCCGACATCGCTCGCCATTGCTTGCAAGTGCTCAACGCCTGACGGCGTAAACGAATGAATCACAGCAGTACGCGCCGACATC
>CAZROJ010000315.1:0-3288 GCA_964601665.1 uncultured Pirellulaceae bacterium | reverse complement strand
CGATCTAGAGCAATCATGCTGGCATCTTAAATTCGTACACAATTCCAGTTTCCGGCACTAGCGCCGTCGGCTCACTGGTTGTGGGATAAGCACTAAATCTTTAGCTGCATGATACGCGCAAAAAACAGGGCAGGTAAAGCCTGCACAGCCTTATTCTGCCCTGATTTTCTAGGTGGCACGAACCCTATCGCTCGCGACGTCTACGAATCATCCATCCTGCTTTCAGACTTACTCGTTTTCAACCAGCACGCTGAAGTCATCGGGGCTTCCGCCAGCGTCAACGATGACATCTTGAAGAACGGGCCCGTTTGCACCGCGAGGAGCGTTGTGGATGTGAATTGCGGAAAATATTGCGACAGGAATCAAATTCTCCACTTCGATTCCGTTGACCGCCAGATCTGTACTGTAAGTTGCGTTTCCTTCCGGGTCGACGATGATTTTGACAAATGCCATTCCAGTTGCCTCGGAATCGGACGAGTCGTCTGGCTCTTGAGCACTATCCAGATTTGCGGAGAGAAGAAGAACGCGAGTTCCGCCAACCGTTTTATCGGAAAGGACTTCGTCGATCTGTCCGCGAATTTCACCACCGGGAAATTGGCTTGTATGAACATTGAAGTAAAGATTGCCTGCATCAGCGGCTGCTACGAATGCTGCGTCATCAGAAACTTCTGCATTGCCCACGGCAACGGTGAAACCCTCCTCAACGACGGGAATTGCGGTGATGGTGACACGAGCGATTCCGTCTTGGTACTGGTTGAAATTAAATCCATCCACATCAATGGTAACACTGGCTTCAAATTCGGCGAGTCGCTGTTCAAGCTGTTCAATGGTTGACGTGGCAAAACCGAATCGCCACAAATACCGTGTGATACGACGAACGACACGAGTTAAAACGGCGACTCGACCGCGATCGCGATTAGAAATCAAACGAAAACCTGCAAACGCATCACCCGTAACGTTGGCGATTGGTCGACGAGTCCGACGACCTTGATTCGGACCTGCTTGGCCCGGTGGAAGGTTGCGACTTTCGAAAAGCGGATTGCCGGCGGTAAATCGGAAGTCTTCACGCTCTGTTCCGGCGTCATTCGTGCCGCTATTGGGAGTACCGATAAAGAATGAAACCTCTCCGCCGTTATCAAGAATCTCACTAATGTTGTGAGCCAATGGGTTTCCGTTGGCGACGAAGAAATCGTTCGTTGGGAGAACCATTGAGGCGTACGAGAAGAAGTCATTGCTTCCGTCACTGCGCAACATAAATGAACCCGTTGCCGTTTGGCCCGGACGAATGGGGCCCGATTCAGAAGGCAGAGTTGCGTCTTGGCGGAACTGGTCTGTCAAGTCGCCCGTGCGAACCAAACGGCTGCGAGGCCGACTGGGTCTCGAAACGTCGACATAGGTGTAGCCGCCACGCTCTTCATTAAAATCTAAGAACTGCTTCGATATCAGACTGTTGTCGCCATCTTCTGCAAGCCGCTCAAGGCCTTCCAGAGATCGCAAGCCTCCGTTGTAACTGCGAAGTTACCATTGTGAAATCCGACCCAAGCCGGAGTCAAGATAACGCCATTGTCCGGCGAGACATTTTCAATGGTGACCGTAACCATTGCTGATTCTTGAGCTTGCGCTTTTGGAAACAGTCCAAAAACAACGGCCGCTGCGATAAATGTAGAACTAATCAGTTTCATTTCTAACCCTAAATCCTATTAAGACAATTGTTTGCTTCCCGCTTTTTTTGGCGGGCTATATACCATTGTCAAGACAACACGATTTCCTGACAAACCAATTAGAAATATTCATGATTTGACAAAACCAACTTCAAAGCCTCGGGCCAGCGGCCAGCACCATGCCTCGGTTGCTAACACCAAAACTGCTCGCATCAAATTTTGGAGTTAGATTAAATCAACAGCCTCCTATCGCCCAAACGGCTGGCATTGGAGTTCGAGTTCCCGATTGATTCACAGCCTAAAAGATCCACCGCTACTAACAAACACCGACTCTGACGTTCCCGTAATCGCGACTCACGAAGTCTTGAGTTTTGTTATCTCGTTTTGACATTCTGTTTTGCCAAGCCCTGCTTTAATGGTTCACTTGAGTCGCATGGCCATTCAATTGCTTTTTCGATTCGTTGATATACTGTTCAACGGCTCTGATCTCGCTGAGCGAATAATGCGGGTGAAATTGTTCATCCATCAATTCCATAAATTTGACGGAACATTTGAGAGCACTATCGCTGTCACAATTTTTTTTAAAGATCTGTCCTTGATCGTCGTAGGCGGTCGCGGCCATGATGTGCTGGTCTGTTCTTGCCAACCCTCGGGTTTTTAAGTAGTCGTAGTGCTCGAGGAGATTCTCGTAGCTCACGAGCGCATCGTTGTAGTCTTCTTTTTGGTAAGCATAAATCGCTTTTTGGTAGTGCGCGTCCATCAGCAACCCAGCAACCTTCTTGTTTTCGGGATACTTCCGCTCCATTTCTTTGAGAGTTCTCAGTATCTCATCTGAGTTTACAAGATCATCTAGATCGAGTAACGAGACAGATAGAATGGTCGATTGAACCTGTGCTAGAGCAAAGTGGGATTCAAAATCACCAGGCCATCGTTGATGTGCTTTCTCCGCAATGCGTAACGCCTCAAGAATCGCTTTTTCAGCAAGTTCGTTATTGCCTTGGAGTGCGAAATAGATGGTCTCGAATTCCTTCAGTTCGATGCAAAGCTCGACAACCGGCCATTGAGCCGAATTCTCTCCACCGAGCTTGTTAAGTAATCGGCGTGCGTCTTCAAGGTGAGCCTTAGCTCCTTTGAAGTCATTCTCCCAGAGCAGCGAATTGACCACTAAAATGTGGGCTTTAATGGCACTGACGTTGAGTCGCCCAAGTTCGTCTTCTCGATCGGTAATTTCACGAAGCCCTTGAAGACAGATCGCCTTCATCGCTTTACTTGCCTTAAAGTCGTAGTCGTATTCAGATCGTTCTTGAACTTCGCTGATGAGCGATTCCACAAGATTGAGCGCGCGATCGCGTTGAGCTTTGGTTTCATCGCGAGCCGCCGAAAGGCTCAACGAGGCGATGACCGAACCAACCGTCAGCGTGACCAACAGCGCGGCTACCGTTGCGGATAGTCTCGCGATACGAGGATTGCGTTTGCACCAACGCGAAAGACGCTCAACAACACCAATCGGTCTCGCATGAATAGGCTCGCCGTCGACCCAACGCTGCAAATCGTCAGCCATCGCGCTGGCCGTTTCGTAACGCTTGTCAGGATCTTTGGAAAGCGACTTCAGAACAATCGTTTCAAC
>CAZROJ010000314.1:0-3346 GCA_964601665.1 uncultured Pirellulaceae bacterium | reverse complement strand
CCGTGATGCTTATTGAACCCAGCCACAACAAAGAAAAAGGGAGGGTGAGGCTCACGCCGAACTGCATTGGTTAAATTCAAAACCCGATAGCAGTTCGGCAGGAGCGACACCCTCCCAATCGTTTTTGATTGTTTACTTGGATTGTTTACTTGGTTAGTCGACAGCAAAATCGACAGCAAAACGAATCAGTCGCGACAATTGAACAAGCATCAACTAGATAAACCCAATTGAAGAATCGTCGTCAAACCGAATCGGTCGGCAATTTCAAAATCGCCGACCGATGGTTGTCTTGTTTCGACTACTTTGCTTTTTCGATCGCTCGAACCATCGCCGCGCCCATGTCGGCGGGGCTCTGCGCGACTTCGATACCGGCGGCCTCTAGAGCGGAAATCTTTTCAGCGGCAGTTCCTTTACCACCACTGATAATCGCTCCAGCGTGTCCCATTCGTTTGCCCGGAGGGGCAGTACGACCGGCGATGAAGGCAGCGACGGGTTTGGTGATGTTTTCCTTGACGTAAGCCGCGGCTTCTTCTTCCGCCGTACCGCCAATTTCGCCCATCATCAAAATCGATTCGGTTTCGTCGTCGTCTTGGAACATTTGCAAGACGTCGATGAACGAAGTGCCCACGATCGGGTCACCGCCTAGGCCAACGCAAGTCGTTTGGCCCAAGCCTAAATTGGACGTCTGCCAGACGGCTTCGTACGTCAACGTCCCTGATCGAGACATGATGCCGACGCTGCCTTTTTGGTGAATGTAGCCCGGCATGATACCGATCTTGCACTCATCCGGCGTGATCACGCCCGGACAGTTGGGCCCAACCAAGACGGAATTCGATGCTTTGGCTGCTTCGTAAACGCGAACCATGTCCATCACGGGGATGCCTTCGGTGACGGCGATCACAACTTTGATGCCGGCGTCGATTGCTTCCAAAATCGCATCGGCAGCAAACGGTGGCGGCACGAAAATCATCGTCGCATCGGCTCCGGTTTGTTCGACCGCATCGACGACCGTGTCAAACACGGGCAAACCAGCGACTTCTTGACCACTTTTGCCTGGCGTCACGCCGCCGACCATTTTGGTGCCGTAATCAAGACACCCGCGGGTATGAAACTCTCCCACGCTTCCAGTGATACCTTGGCAAATAACCTTGGTATCTTTATTAATGAGAATGCTCATTGAGAATCCAGATAGCTAAATTTATTGTTCGAAATGAATATTGATTTCTCGGCGATTAGCCAAGCGTTGCCACGACCTTTTCGGCCGCATCGGTCAAGTCAGTCGCTGTGATCAGGTCGACATCCGATTCTTCAAGAATCTGCCGTCCCTTTTCCACTTCGGTGCCTTCGAGTCGGACGACCAAAGGCACGCTGAAGCCGACAGATTTCGCGGCGGTAACAATTGCTTCCGCAATCGTGGAACACTTCATGATTCCGCCAAAGATGTTCACCAAAACCGCTTTCACGTTCGCGTCCGACAAAATGATTCGGAAGGCTTCGGTGACCTGTTCGGCATTTGCGCCGCCACCGACGTCCAAAAAGTTAGCTGGCTGGCCGCCGTGTAATTTAATAATATCCATCGTGCTCATCGCCAAGCCAGCACCGTTGACCAAGCAACCGATGTTGCCTTCCAGTTTGACGTAGCTGAGCCCCGCACCGGAAGCGCGAACCTCGGATTCTTCTTCTTCGCTCAGGTCTCGCATTTCGCCCCATTCCTTGTGTCGGAATTCGGCGTTGGAATCGAAATTGATTTTTGAATCGAGTGCGACCAGGTCGCCGTCGCCCGTGACAACCAGCGGGTTGATTTCCATTAGGCTGCAGTCGCAATCGACGTACAATCGGCACAAGGCCTTCATGAACTTGTCAGCCGCGCGAACGGTTTTGCCTTCGATGCCCAGCTGCTTGCAAAGCTTGCGGACTTGGAAGCTTTCGATGCCTTGAGCCGGATCGAAATGCTCTTTGAAGATCTTTTCGGGCGTCTCATGAGCCACCTTTTCGATTTCGACGCCGCCTTCTTGGCTGCACATCAAAACCGGTTGCTTGGTCTCACGGTCCAGCACGACGCCCAAATACAGCTCGCGATCGATGTCGCAGCCGGCTTCGACGATGATTTGGTTGACGGTCTTGCCGGCTTCACCGGTTTGAATCGTGACCAGCGTGTTGCCCAGCATATTGGCTGCCGCGGCTTTGGCTTCGTCGGCCGATTTGACCAACTGAACGCCGTGCTGGTCGGGTTTTTCCTTGAAGGTGCCCTTGCCGCGTCCGCCCGCATGGATCTGCGATTTGACGACAGCGACCGGTCCGCCGAGATCGCCGAAGGCCGCAGCTGCTTCGTCGGGGGTTCGACAAACCCGGTTTTCTAATACGTTGACACCAAACGCCTTAAATAGCTGTTTGCCTTGGTATTCGTGAATATTCATAAGTTTCGCGATTCAATGAAAGAAAAATCGAAGCGACGATTATCGAAGTTGGACATGCAATGGTCAACCGCCTTGATGCCGTCGACGCAGGAACCGCAAACTCGGGTCGGGCCTTGAAAACAGCTCCAACGCCGCGGTTTCGAAACCACGGTGCCGGGTAGATCGCTCCAGCGGCTGATGGTGGAATTTGGGTGCCCGGAAAAGCACGAGGAAAGCACGGTTTCTATCGAGCTAACCCAGTCTGGACAGCCAAACCGCGTTGGGATTGTTGGCCATGGTATTAAAACCGGTGCTAACTGACATATTCGGAGCGGATTAACCGCCTTTCACGAGCGACTTTTTGGCGGCCGATAAAGTCTCAACGATTGCTGATTATTGAATGGTGTTGATCGCTCTATCAATCGGTTGGTTTTTTCTAGGTACCAACATGTCTGAATCCGAATTGAATCTCGCCTCGATTTCGCAGGATACTTACTGGGCGAACCAGTTGGTACCGCTGCCG
This sequence comes from uncultured Pirellulaceae bacterium, assembly GCA_964601665.1. Classification (GTDB taxonomy): domain Bacteria; phylum Planctomycetota; class Planctomycetia; order Pirellulales; family Pirellulaceae; genus Mariniblastus. The sequence goes on along the minus strand of CAZROJ010000314.1, from coordinate 427 downwards.
CCGACCCAATTCCCCGAAGACGCGATTTTTGGTGGAACCGATCCATTCATTAGCCAAGACGTCCTCCACGCCGATATCGGCGAAGTCTCGAATTGGGACGCGGGTACTCGCTCCAGTATGAAAGTTGAAATCGTCGGGCAAGCGGACCGCGAAACGATCGCTTCGAATGGGGACCAAGCCGGTACAGCTTCGTCGCCGGCCAATCATGTTTCGCCAATTGAAGGCAAGGACCGCGTCGAAGGCAATGAAGGCAATGAAGGCAATGAATGCAATTTAGACGTGCTTGGCCAAACGCTGAATACCAGTCCGTTTTCACCCGAGGCCTACATCGCGGCATCGTTGCACGGTAACGCTTCAGGGTCCGAGCGACCGAGCGGCGAATCAAAGCAGGCTTTTGAATCAAAGCAGGTTTTTGAATCAAAGCAGG
>CAZROJ010000313.1:0-3398 GCA_964601665.1 uncultured Pirellulaceae bacterium | reverse complement strand
GCACTAGGACAACGCAACGCCTTTAATTGTGCCGTCAACCACCAGCGTTTCGTTGACGAAGCCTTGGAAATCGGCCTTGAACATCGCATTCGGTCGGGCTCGTCCCTTTTGCAACATCAGCGTCAATCGGTCGCCGGGAACAACCGGGTTGCGAAAGCGGATGGATTCGAGTCCGCCCAAGCCGACGACGCCGTTGCTAACGAGGCCCGTTTTGATGGCAAAATATGACGAAAGCTGCGCCGCGCTCTCGCAGATCAGCACGCCTGGCATCAGAGGCCGATCCGGGAAATGGCCGCGAATCCAAAACATATCTTCTTTGACGTCCAAATACCCGACCGCATGGGTATCGGTCATGTAGAGAACTGCGTCTAACAGTTGCATCTCAAATCGATGCGGATTCGTCTGCAAAATTTCATCGTGCGACGCCAAAACGTTGTCAAAATCAAAATCGGTGAAGGGTACAAACGCGTTTTTAATTGGATCACCTACTACTTACATTGAAGCTGGCCGTCAAAATCGTGGCCCGCGAGAGTTCGCTCTCGGGATTCCGGGCTCAGCAAATATATTCGTCAAAACTGAGTCGTTTTGGAAGCCGAATCGCGCAGATTGTCCCAATCCGATTGAATTAACAAGGCTCAGCCCGTAACCTCAACGGCTGGATCTTAAATTGTTAGTTTTTCAGTGAGAATTGGCTACAATTGATCGAGATCCTGCAATTGAACTTACGATCGCAAGACGCGAATTTGTGGCAAGGAATGCCGTAATCTTGGGAATGAAAAATCATAATGGCCTGCTATGACCAACTCGCTAACCAGTTTCCCAACTTTGCGAACGACTTCGACGCTTCCGATGCCTCCCGGCTCAAGTTCCATTTCCGCTACCGGAGATCGCCAAACTGGCGTTCAAACTGAAGGAGTGGACGATCCTAGCGGTGAAGCCACTGCTAAGTCGGGGGCGGCTAAAGCCGAGGCGACTAAAGCCGGGGTCGATTGGCAAGGGATACCGGTAACCAGCGTTGACGAACTTAAAACCGAGACGGCTCAACGCGAAACCGAGCCGACGTTTATTGAGGCCAACTGGCCCTACGGCGTTTTGATTTTGATTCCAATAATTTGGTTTTGCTCGGCAGTGTTTAGAAAACGAGATCCAAGTTTCAAACATGAAGAGCCCAAAATGCACAAAAAAATCGACCCTGTGAAAGAAGTCAAAGGGCGATTTAAAAAAGCAGAACGTTTCCAATCCAAATCCAAAAAATCAAAACTAACCAACGACTCCGATAACTCCAGCACATCGGTTGGCCAGCGCAAACCTTCGCCTTTGGATGCTGCTGGCGATTCGGAGATCGGCGAAAATATGACGTTGGAAGCGTCCTCGGGTAAACGAGCACCGGCTTTCAACAGCGAGACTTCCGCCAATGACGGTTTTGGTTTTGATCTCGAACCAGAAAGCTCGGCTGCCAAAACGCCCAAGCCTTTCGGCGGCGCGGATAAAAATCTCGCGACCAACGGCCCAAAAAAGATCGTTGGCTCAAGCAAACGTTTCAAGACGCACGAGTCCGCCGATGAATCGAGCCCGCTGCCTGAGGGCGAATTTTCGATCAATGAGGACGATTTCGCATTTGACGACCAAGACTCACAACTGTCACTGGCCGACAGCGATGCTGATTTTGGATTTGATATCGATGACGAAGACGCTGACGTGCTGTTTGGTGAACATGATTCGGTCAAGCTTGAAGCAGCCGATCCAAGTATCGAAAGCGATTCGCCGTTGGCAACGACTTTGTCGGACCGCAACGACGATCGCGACTCGTCCGCCGAGCCGAAGAAACCCGGTTTGAACTTGGTTTTGGAAAACAAAGAAATTGCCGGACGCATCCCAGCAGATGGCCAATCCGATTCTAACTTTTTTGAATTAGACAGCGATGATGTCGACGAACAGATCGAATCAATCAGTCCGCCGGTTCCGAGTGACAGCAGATTAGCTGTCGAAAACGAACGCCTGTCGATGGCGCTGGCTCAGCTCAAACAAAAGGTCGAAACTTCTCAGCTAGATCAGGCGACCGCTCAAGAAGCCGCTGACTCGGCCAGTGCGAAAGTTCAGGAACTGGACGGCCAACTTGAAGATCTAAACAGCCAACTGCTCGAAGCCAACTCGGCCAACGAAACTCTGCTAAAAGAAACCGGCGATCTAAAGCAGGAAACCGCGGATTTAAAATCGACTCTAAAATCGCTGACCGATGACCTCGCACAGGCCGAGAGCAAGTTTGCGAAGGCCGAAGCGGAATCCACGGCCGAACGAGACGCGATCGAGGCTGAAAATGGGGAACTTAAAAACGCCAACGAATCGTTGCTTGCGGAAGTGAATTCGCTGAAAAAAGAATTGACGGCGCAACTGGAAATTATCAAGGCCGGAGAGGAAAACCAAAATTCATCAGACCAAAAAGTCGCGTCGCTCGAATCAGAATTGGCGGCACTCCAAACGAATCAGAATGAACTGCAAGACGAACGGGACGAGGCGGTTGCCGAACTAAAATCGCTGGCCGAGGCAAATGATCAGGCCACCGCGGAGCTTCGCCAGCAACTGGCTGCGGTCACTGAAAATCATGCAGCGGACAAGGCCGAGGTGCTGCGGCTGTCCGATGAAATCCAGTCGCTGCAAGGAAAACTTGAACAGGCAACGCAAGCCGCCGCGGCTTCTTCGGACGCTGATTCTGATATCGAAGACCTGCGTTCCAAATTTAAGTTGCGCGTCGCCCAAGAGCACCGCAAACGAAAGGCCGCCGAAGCCCAAACGGCCGAAGCTGAACAGCAGCGAAACGAATTGGCCAAGTCGCTGAAACAATTGAAGGCAAAGCTGGCAAAAGTAAAGTCAAAATAGGCCGCCGTCGGGCCCATCGTTTGGACGGGCGCGGGCTAACAAATTGCCATCTATATTTGTTTAAGAGCCACGATGCTGTTTGAGCGTGGCGGTTGCATCGGTCCGCCAAATACCAAGGTCGAGGCCTAAACGTGCTAGCGTCGTAATCGTTTTGAGCCGATTTTTGCTGAAGATCGGCAAAATCGGAAAATTTGTGAGCCTTGGCCCCTTCTTTGGCCGAAATCTACTTTGGATTCGAATGCTGAATCCGTTGGGGGAAACCAACCAATTCGATTCTCTGCCGGCGTGACCAATGTTTGCGTTGCAGAGAAACAATCTGAGATGAAACGCGGCGAGACGATTTTCGACGCATTCCCCGACGCGAAGCATGGTTTCGAATTCGTTACTGAAAACAATCCACCAAAAAGCTTGGCCATCCGGCTCGCTTGACCCAAAATGCCAGCAGGTTGCTGGCTAAGAGCAAGCTGGTTTGACTGCGGTCAACGATTTGAACCAGGAGGAATCTGATGCGACGTTTAGTG
>CAZROJ010000312.1:0-3474 GCA_964601665.1 uncultured Pirellulaceae bacterium | reverse complement strand
AGAAAACTTCATGAGAAAACTTCATGAACAAAAAGTCGCGAGGGTGAGATACCGAAATGCTTTCGATCCGAGTGCATGTTTTTTGAGTCCAGGCACGCTCGAAATGCGGACGCCCAATTGAGACAACAACAGGTTTGGTGTTCGAACGAACCCCAATGACAGTCGATCGGGTCTGAGGATCGATTGCCAGTTTTTTGGCTCGGCGTTGTTTAGCACTTTTGGGACAAGCTCGAACCGGAGATCGAATTTATCGCTTCGCTTTAATGCGACTCGCAGTCGCCTGCTAAAACCGTAGCCAGACACCGGTGAAAGCTGAATTGATCTCCGTACCGCCGATGGATAAATGCTCGGCACCGATCATTATTTCGACAGAATCGAATGCGCGGTTAAGTGATACTCGGTTTCTCGTATAGTCGGCTTGGCCGATCGCTCCCCAATCGCAGTCCGCCGACGCGGGCTTTGAAGTCGGGCCAGTTCACAAATTGATAGAGCAAATTCACGTTTACAACTACAGAAGAGCGCGAAAGTCTGGTTTGTGGCGGCTCAAACACTAGGCCAAAGTGACGCGTTCTATTGCGTTGAAGCGGTTTAAACCAAAAATAGGGACTGTAGCCGCGTTTTTTGGTCCTATTCGTGGCCGCCCCCGCAGGTTCGATTGTCATGGTACGAGACGCCAGATAAGATTTGCGTTCGGAGATGTTCGTCGCTCAACCGTGAACGTCGACTTAGTTGACCGAGACCTTGGCGTGGCTCAAGGGTTTAATCGCAGTCATTGCATTGATACGAAGTTCAAGATTTGAGTTTTTGAAAGATTACCATGTGGGGAAGCTGGGAATTACTGATTGTTGCTGGAGTATTCCTGCTGTTGTTCGGCGGTGCGAAACTTCCCGGACTGATGCGTAATCTCGGACGTAGCGTTAACGAATTCAAAGCCGGAATCAAAGACCCTGTCGATCAAGGAAACATCTCGAACCAAGACGACCAAGACAAGGACGGCCAGGACAAGGACGGCCCTGATTCGGAAAACGGGTCCAATTAGCGGGATTCGTTGAGCCACGCCAACGTGGATTAAGTGTTTGTTTCAAGTGAGTTGCGATGGGTTTCTTTTCGATGGGCATGGGCGAGATGGTGCTGATCGCCATCGTCGCTGTCGTACTTTTTGGCGGACGGCTGCCAGAGGTTGCGCGGACCGTCGGAGGTTACTACCAGCAGTTCCGCCAGAGCCTAGCCGACATCCAAGATTCGATTAAGAACGATTTAGACGTCCGCAAAGATCTGGATCTGAACGAACCGCCCCGCATCGAAGATCGCTCTGAATTTGACGACGAAGAACCCGCCCCTTCGTTTGATCCTCCGCCCGCTGACGAAGACGAGCATTCGACGTAAAAAACTTTGAGCCAGCCAAACCTTCGCTGGCAAGCTTGTGTCGGTTTCGGATCCGAAAATTAATTCGCCAAAAGCTACAACTGCTAAATCGGCGACGTTGGAAGCAGGCAACGGACAAAACTGGATCGCAAGACACGCTCGAATCATTTCGAACGTCACCTGCCGCCGCTCATCGGCTCAAAACCCCTAGGCGATCAAGCCGTTTGCTGCGATATTATTTGACCGAAAATTAGTCGTTTTACCTTTCCGAGAATTCCGTGCTACGAACTCACACTTGCGGTGAACTTACCGTCGAAAATATTGATCAATCTGCAACCCTGTGTGGCTGGGTCGATCGAATTCGCGACTTTGGCGGCGTGACGTTTATCGACCTCCGCGATCGGTACGGCGTGACTCAGATTGTTTTCAATCCGACTAAAACAAACGCTCCGGCTGAACTGGTCGACAAGCTTCGCAACGAGTTCGTCATTAAGGTGACGGGCTCGGTCGGACGCCGCCCGGAAGGCCAATCCAACGATAAACTTTCGACAGGCGAAGTTGAATTTAACGTCGATGAGCTCGAGATTCTGAATGCGAGTGCGACGCCGCCGTTTGTTCCCAACCAACAAGAACTGCCCGGCGAAGAAATTCGGCTGAAGCACCGCTACTTGGATCTTCGACGTCAGGCGATGATGGACACGTTGATTTTGCGCAACAAAATCATCAAGGGCATGCGAGACTATTCGGCCGAACACGGCTTCATCGATATCGAAACGCCCATCCTTGGCCGCAGCACGCCCGAAGGAGCCCGAGATTATCTGGTGCCCAGCCGCGTTCACAACGGCAATTTTTACGCGCTGCCGCAATCGCCGCAGATCTACAAACAAATCATGATGATCGCCGGCTACGATCGGTACGTCCAAGTCGCTCGATGCTTCCGCGACGAAGACCTTCGCGCCGACCGCCAACCCGAATTCACTCAGCTGGACATGGAGATGTCTTTCGTGGATTCGGACGACGTGATTGGCATTATTGACGGCATGATGAAAGGGCTGGCCAAAGAGCTTTTGGGCCTCGAGCTAACGTTGCCTTTGCCTCGGCTGACTTACAAAGAAGCGATGACTCGTTTTGGTCACGATGCACCGGACATGCGTTTTGGTTTGGAGATTGTTGACTGCACGGACATCGCTGCAAAGTCGGAATTCCGAGTTTTCAAAGGCGTTGCGGACGCGGGCAATTTTGTTCGCGGGCTGAACGTCAAAAACGGCACGCAAAAGTACTCGCGACGTGCCATTGATGAATTGACGCGAATGGTTCAAGACGACTTCGGCGCGAAAGGCTTGGCTTGGTTCCGAGTCGAAGAAGACGGCAGCTTGTTCGCTCCGATTGCTAAAAACTTTAGCACCGAACTACTGGACGAAATCAAAAGTCGAATGGGTGGCGAGCCCGGCGACCTATTGCTGTTCATTGCCGACACTTGGGAAGTCAGCTGCAAGTCGCTGCACGCCTTGCGAAAGAAGATCAGCGCCGAAATGGAACTCTACGATCCCAAAGAAATGCATTTTTCTTGGGTGGTTGAGTTTCCGATGTTTGACCACGACGCCGAAGCCGATCGCTGGGTCGCAATGCATCACCCGTTTACCGCGCCACTGGTCGAAGATTTGGACAAACTGGAATCCAACCCGGGTGATGTCCGTGCTCAGGCCTATGACCTTGTCATTAACGGCTATGAGGCCGGCGGCGGTACGATCCGAATTCACGATAGCCAAACGCAGAGCAAGGTTTTTGGCTTGCTGGGGATGAGCGAAGAGGATGCCAAAGATCGTTTTGGTTTCCTGCTGGACGCTTTGAAGTACGGTGCCCCGCCGCACGGCGGAATTGCCCTCGGCATCGACCGAGTGGTGATGTTGTTCGGCGGTTTGGACAACATTCGCGATTGCATTGCGTTTCCAAAAACGCAGAAAGCAAAAGACGAAATGACCGACGCACCGAACACGGTCGATTCGGATCAATTGGACGAACTGGGCATTCGTTTGAAGAAAAAGCTTGATTAGTTGGACAGCGCCACTTTTGGGGTGTTTTGCCGCTTCCGTCGGGCTTGCCCCGGTC
>CAZROJ010000311.1:0-3540 GCA_964601665.1 uncultured Pirellulaceae bacterium | reverse complement strand
CAAAATTGACGAATGCGAACAAGTCATTCGCGAACGGATGAACGAGTAAAATTTTTGGTCCGAATTCAGTGGGCAGATAAGGCGATCGGCAGTCAAATTTCTACCGCTGATGTTTGCAACGATAGCGAATCTTGGGCATATTGCCCGGTAGCCTCTCAATCGCCTTTCGCCTAGGCCAGCCCAACGATTGTCTTGTTAGCGGCTGATGAAGTACCGCTCGAGTCGCAACTACAGCAATCCGTGTAAAACCGACTGAAGGCTTTTTCTACTTGACCGCGGGTAAGATCGTCGCCATTTTGGTTTTAAAATCACGAACAAGTGACCCATCAAAAAAACGTTCGTCAATTTTTTCGGTGTTCAGCGAGTGCCAATCAAACTTGACCGACCCATCGGCCATTCCCGTGTACTTCTTTTGTTTGATCCAGTGATGAATCGTCTGCCTTCTACTGATCAATTTAGGCACATAGACGCCATCGAATTCGCTCCACTGCAAACGCTTATGTGTCCCCGAAACTTTTTCGGATCGCCCCGGATACTGGTAGTGCATTCCAGCGAAGACGGGCATCGAAGTTTTTGTATCGTACCGATGAACCATAAATGGCCCTTCAAGCTCGGGGAAGTTGAGCATCCTACCGTTGATCTTTAAAACGATCTCCCCGTCTTTCTTGGATGCAGATTGAATACCACGACCGTCCTTACTCGATGCAGCCCTTCGTTTTTCCTCGACCAAAGTTTCTTCATCAAGTGGGTTCAAACTCCAACAAGCTCGGTAATCTGGGAAGCGAATCCGCAATAGTGGCGAATCAACGTCTTTGCCAACAGCTGAACGAAAGTAGCGACCGGAACTGCTGTTGGAATGGATTTCACCGGCCGCAAAATCGACGCACCCTGCCTGCCACGAAACTTGAACCGTCTCGGCAGGCTCTTTCACGTTCGTACTGTCGAAATCGATTACCTTTCGCTGTTCGACTTCAAAATTGGCAAATCGCCGGTTTTCATAATCAAATGCAAGACGCTGAAACACACGAACTTCCACAAACACACCCGATAACGTACCGTCTGCGGCTTTGGAAACTTGATCCATTGTAGAAGTCTCAACCGTCGAGAAGTTGCCGTTCTGCCAAGCGTCGGCGTTTAACAGGCCATATTCTACGACGCCGCACAACTCAGCTTCTTCTGGAGAAAGTTTATTTTGAATGCCAAACGTCAATTTCCCGAACAAGCAAAGCTGAACTAGGACGAAAAATGTGACAGACAAATTTAGGCGTATATCGAACATGCTGAACTTAAACAAATTGCTTTTCGTGTTTTTTGGGCGGTTGTGAGCTGCAGTTTGGCGTATTGTTACAGCTTCGTTTTGGTTTTAGTTCCGGTTATAAACATTTACAATTGATTCCGCATAGGGACTTCACCCTTCGATTCAGCCTAACCCCGTCAAAGCTCAAAACTCGATCTATCCGAGTGTCCCGAACAACCAGCAAAGCACACACCTCACGCGGATAGATCGCAATCTGTTAAAACTTCCAGCAATAGCGGTCCGTCAATTTCGTATACTTCAACCTTCTATCACAATCAAAGCCCAGCCAATTAGAGTCCAGGGCTTAGAGTAGTCGCGTTTAGCTTAACTGACGGGAGCACTGAAGGGCCTTCGCAATAGCTTGCTTCAGGCACTCTTTCAATTGCCCAACCAGCCTGCTTGACAGTTTCCCCTTTTTTGCAACTTGGCACGTAAACATTCATGCCATCTGGATCGACACCGATATACTTGCAGTAAAGCTTGCAGTTCGTTGCAATAACACAACTTTTTGGCCGGTATGAAACACACTCTTGGCCTGCCTCACCCGGGTTCGACGGCCGAATTTTTCTTATCCAAAGGTTTTGTGCCCAAGAAAAATCTCCATCTTTCCGGCAATCAACCACATCGCCGACGATCGTCGGACTTGTGCTCGCGCATACCGTCGTTGGCAAATTGAAAAGGCTTTGGCAGAACGTAGGTGTTTTTGGAATAACACAGGTACCGCAATCATTCGCACTAGCTCCCGGCCGGTCAGTGTCCAATACATCACTGATGACCGTTGTCTCCGCCACCTCTTGACAAAGGGAATCCGCATGAGGCAACAACACTACAAGCACCAGCAAACGACCAATGAATTCTAATTTTCTCATTCTCCATCCCCCTCGATATAAAAATTTTGATTTATTGTTAACGATTTCGAAAATGCCGTCCGGCGACTGAACCTAAATTCAAATTTGATGATCTGGTCTTTGGCCTTTCGCGCTTGAATTGCGTTTCGGCTGCTGTTTAAAACCACGCGGTAGAGCGTAGAATTAAATTTTTTTGTCGCGACCCGAACTTTTCCAGAAGGGCCAGATGCAAAAACTTCAAAGTGATCCCACTTACCAATTTCATCTTTAAGGCGTTGATCCAGACGCACCATGCATTTCGAGACCATGCCATCGCTTCCCACGCTATCTGACGGCAAGAATGCAAGCGATCGCGGGACGACACTTACTAGTGGATTCTTGACAAGAATGATTGACGAAGTCTTGACCCGTCCACTCGGAATATGCTTCAACGAGATCGCCCCTACGTCCACATTGTCGATACTTGCAGCATCAAGCGACCCCTGGATGACGGCTTTCGCCACTCCGTTGGCACCAGCGGGCCTTCCTTCAATCTTCAGCAATGGATCTGAGTTTTGAAACTTGCCAGAAACTTCAAAATCAGACAGCTTGAAGGGCAAAGTGAATCTGAAGGGCACGTTAAATTCCGACACGGATTCATCGATTTGCATGTAGCTTGTGGAGTCCAAATAAAGGCTGGAGGCAATCCTGTAATTCATCACTATCATGCCGACTTCGCGATCGCCATTTAGCAATGTTGCCGTCAGGCCACCAGCACCTGTTTCTGAGCCACCCGCCACTTTAAATGCGGCGTGAGCAGTATGTTTTTGGCCCGCTTTTAATTGCCCTGCAATCAAGTCAAAACGATGGCACTGGCAGCTCGTTCGTACGGATGTAAATTCCATATCGTGGTCGGGAATAATGACCAACTCAAAAGCAAATTTTTTGTTCGCCGTTAAAGTACCCAGATCAACATTGCACCACCAAGGCAATCCTCGTTCGGCCGCCGAAATACGAATGTCTTCAATACGCTTCCTAACGACAGACGATTCCGGCGCTTCGGCGCCACTAGGAGCCTTTACAGCGATCGCAATTTGGCCATTCACCAAGTGACTCGTCCAAGACGTGACGACCATCAGAACAATAAGTAATCGCAACATTTCTACGATTCAAAATAAGAAGTGAATTTCGAAAAGATTAAATACTTCCTAGACTCTACCCCCCCCTCCGAAAATAACAATGGTGTTATTCCAACAAGAACGGGCGCCCAACTTGCAAAAAATTGGGACCATTGACCTGGACCTGCCTGTCCATATCACCGCCAGAACTGACCACAAAATTCAGCAACGCCGCACTTGCCGTGGTCCGGTTCGCCATGGAATTGGACGGCGGCTAATAACCGATCAACCTACGCCA
>CAZROJ010000310.1:0-3568 GCA_964601665.1 uncultured Pirellulaceae bacterium | reverse complement strand
GGCGACGCTCATTCGTCTTGGGCGACCGGATTTTACGCTTTGGATTCGGCTTCGTTTTACCGACAACAAGTCCGATTGTTTCTGACACCGCCCTTTGACCCCAAGGGAATTCCCGGTCGAATTGGCGTGGGCAAACGAGCCACGAACAAGACGCTCGATTTTACATGGTCAGTTTCACCGCTGTTTCTTGCTTGGCGAAACTATCAACTAAACGGCGATCTTCAAACCGCTGACGATTTCTACGACGTGATGAAGAGGTTTCTTAGATACTTTGAAAAAAAGTCTCCCGACTTGATCCCACATATTTACCGATACGGTGATCACGCCGCACCGATTGGGATTTCGCGAGCACCGCAAGACCCTCAGCTGATCGCCGCTTTCAATTTTTATGCAGCGGCGGAGCGCTTTGCCGATTTCGCTGAGGCGCTTGACAAAACGGATGACGCCACATGGAGCCGCGACCTGGCAGACCGTATTCGAGCATCAATCCGTAAGAAATATTATGATTCGAAGTTGAAGACGTTTGGCAACGGCACGCACGACAGCCTGGCGCTGGCCTTCGGGATTGTCGATCCTGCCGAACAGAAAGCCGTGGCGGCATCGCTCGCCAAGGTCTATCAAGAAAACGGCAAGAAGTTTGACGGTGGGTTCATGTCCTACTTCATCTACCCGCAACTAACCAAGTATGGCTACGTTGATTTGGCGTTGGAGATGTTACGAAACCCGGACTACCCGGGAATCGCGCAGAGCATCCGTGATTACGATGCGACGACGATTTTTGAGCGGTTCAATAACCAGGGTCGAAACCAACAAATGCGACAGTCGCTGGACCATCACGCAATGAACCATCCGACCGCATGGATGCTGAATGATCTGGCCGGTATTCGCTATCAACCGAACCAGCCAGGCGGTCAACGCCTGGTGTTGGCTCCATCGATTCCAACGGATTTGCAGCGCGTCGCGGCTAGCCTGAAAACGGCTTACGGTACGATCGTCAGCAAGTGGCAGCAGAGCGATGGTGAAGTCACTTGGTCCATCAACATCCCGCCCAATTGCATCGCCAAAACTCGCCCGCCGCGTGGAATTGAGAATTTATCAATCGATGGTAAAGCCGCTGAATCCAACGAGAGTTTTAATCTGAAAGCGGGGCGGTACGAATTGAAATGGACAAAGGCCAATCCTGTTCAGGCCGCTGAGCCTCAAGTAGGCGATCCCCTAGTTAACGATCAGCCGCCGCAAGGATTTTCCAAGGTCTTTAACGGCGTGAATCTAGATGGCTGGAAGGGCAGCAGTCATTGGTCGGTAGAGCAGGGGGCTTTGACAGGTGTGGCCGACGGCACGTTGAAGGCCAACCAGTTTATTGTTTGGCAAGGCAAACCACTGAAGAATTTTGAGCTACGAGTCATGGTCCGCGTGACCGAGGGCGGCAACAGCGGTTTGCAATACCGCAGCAAACTCCGCCCGGACCTCGGGGCCCACCGCCTTTCCGGATACCAATGCGATGTCGTTGCAAAAAACCCGGCCTACAATGGCATGTTGTACGAAGAACAAGGCCGTCGCATCCTTGCTCGCAATGGCAAAACGGTCGTCATCGACACCAACGGACAACCATGGATCACCCGAGCCAAACCGGTCGCGAAATTCAAACCCAATCAGTGGCACGAATACCGAATTTTAGCTCGCGGGAATCACTTGCAACACTTCATCAATGGCAAACAAACAGCCGACGTGATCGATTTGGACGAAGCCGGCCGCTCTCTTGAAGGCGTGCTGGCCGTCCAAGTCCACGTCGGCCCGCCGATGAAAATCCAATACAAGAATTTTTATCTCAAGCGACTCCCAGACGACCTGCCGCTAGTCGAAAAGAAAGACGCCCCAATTCCCGATAACGCCCTCCAAGTAAAACCGCAGGGCCGACTCCCCAAGAATTGGAAACCCGTCACCTATGCCGAACGAGAAAAGATCGCAGCACAAGCCCTTCAACCCAGATTCCATTCTCCAGACAACACCTAGCCTTGCATGTCTTCCAACTCACGGCCTTTGGTTTCGTAAACAAACTTGGCGATGAATAAAATCGAAATCACAGCGCACGCGGCGTACAGTCCGTAAGCTCCGCCCAAGCCAATTCCGGACAACAGAATCGGAAACGTCATCGTCACCGCGAAATTGCTCAGCCACTGAGCCAAACCGCTGACCGCCAAACCTGAGCCGCGAATCTGGTTGGGAAACATCTCGCCCAACATGACCCACATTACCGGGCCCCACGACATATTAAAGAAAATCACGTAAAGATTCGCCGCGATCAGTGCAATCAGCCCACTCTGTCCCTCAAGCTTCAGGTCGCCACCTTCTTGGACAATCGCCTGAAAGAAAACGATCGCCATGCAAGACAACGTAATCGACATTCCGATCGAACCGATCATCAACAGTGGCTTGCGGCCGATGCGGTCAATCAAAAACGTGGCGATCAGGCACGCGCCAATGCTCAACGCACCGCTGACCACGTTAATTAGCAACGCATTGCTTTCAGAAAATCCAGCCGACTGCCACAGCACCGTGCCGTAATAAAACACGACGTTGATACCGACCAATTGCTGAAACACGGCCAGGCCGATACCAATCCACACGATCGGACGAACGCCGTAACGCTTATCGACAATATCTCGCAAGCTCGGCCGATGGTCGCTGGCCAACGAATCGCCAATCTCCTTCAGTTTGGTTTCGGCCTCGTCACCCAGCAGTCGAGTCAAAACCTTTAAGGCTTTTTCTTTCTTACCACTGGCAACCAGAAACCGCGGGCTTTCGGGGATCAACAGCAGCGCGACGAAAAAAGTGACCGCCGGAATCAGTTCCACCCAAAACATCCACCGCCAAGCTTCATAGCCCCAAGCAAACTCCATTGTCGATCCGCCGGCCTGACCCGCGATCACGTAGTTGCTCAAGAAAGCAAAAAACAATCCAGAAATGATCGCGATCTGTTGAATCGACGACATCCTACCGCGAAACTTTGCGGGGGTTACCTCGCTGATGTAAGCCGGAGCCAAAACGCTGGCCGCTCCCACCGCCAGGCCACCCAAAATTCGATAAAAAATGAATTCGCCTGAACTGTTTGCAATTCCCGACCCCCAAGCACTGGCCGTAAATAGCACAGCCGAAACGATCAACAAACTGCGTCGTCCCAATTTGTCAGCCAGCGTGCCGGCGAAGAACGCGCCGACAGCGCAGCCCAGCAACATCGAAGCGACGTTGAAACCAGTCGCGACGCTGTCCGAATTAAAGGCCGTCTTTAACCCGTCGACCGTCCCGTTAATAACGCCGCTATCAAAACCGAACAAAAACCCGCCGATCGTCGCCACGACGCTGATCATCACGACAAAGCCAAGATTGGTTGAATCATTTTTGGACATGCTAGTTTTTTGACCTGTTTGTCGGAATTTATTTTGGAATGCGAGTTCGCTTCAGCAGCGTTTAGCGATTGAATGCCATTGAACGAAAGGCGATTGAGAAATTACCGGGCAATATGCCCGAGATTCGCAATCGTTGCAAACATCAGCGGTAGAAATTCAAC
>CAZROJ010000309.1:0-3586 GCA_964601665.1 uncultured Pirellulaceae bacterium | reverse complement strand
AGAAAAACCCCGAAGGCGGCCGCTTGCACAAAGAATCGCCGATTCGTGCCAGCAAGGTGATGGTCCTTTGCCCAAAAACGAACAAGCCATCGCGAATCGGCTATCGTTACTTGGATGACGGGTCTAAAGAGCGATTTGCCCGCATTAGCGGCGAATCGTTGGGCGAGATTGCTCCACCAAAGAAATCTTACGCTAAGTAAGCCAAGTTCGGTTTGTTGATCGACAAACCAAAAGACAAACGAAGCCCAGTTTTTGCTGGGCTTTTTTTATGCGCTGAAACACATTTTGCCGATTTTTGTCAGCTCAAACACTTCGTGGCTGTCGACGAAAATGATTGCAGCGAAAGTTTCCGACTGCCGCATTCAAAATTTTGATGTTTCGTTAAAATCCGCCGATCGTTTATCCAAATGCGTTGACTGCCCGCGAAGCCACCGGAAATGTTTTTCGTGCGTTTTCGTAAACGAGCCTTCCAGTCAACGTCGTAGCGACGAAACCAAGTTGACAACCCGCTTACGCTAAAACAACAAATCACCAACCATCGAGTCGACGTGAACGCTAACACATCTTCGCCGCTAAAAGACGCACGTACAAAGACTGTCGCCACCGTTGGCCCCGCTTCAGACACCCAAGAGAAACTCGGGCAACTACTGCATGCCGGCGTCGATGTCTTTCGAATCAACATGGCCCACGGATCGCGGGAGTCCCACGACCAAGCCGTCAAAAACATCCGGGCCGCCTCCCAGACCACGGGTCTACCCGCCGGCATCTTAGTCGACTTGGCCGGTCCAAAAATTCGTCTTGGCCAACTTACCCAAGACCCGATGGTGCTCGAAGATGAACAAACGGTTCGTTTTGTTCGAGGCATCGATGCCACCGCCGATGACCAATTAAATTGCATTTACGAACCTCTGATTGATGAAGTCAATGTCGGCGAAGACATCCTGCTGGGCGACGGTGCCTGCCGGGTGACCGTAGCCGAAAAATTGGCCGACGAATTAATTTGCACTGTAATCGACGGCGGCGAAGTGCGATCGCGACAGGGTGTTAATTTGCCGGCGACTCAGCTGAGCGTTCCTGCACTGGGCGAAATCGACAAAGACAATGCCGTCTGGGCCGCGGGAGCAGGTGTCGAATTTGTTAGTCTGAGTTTCGTTAGAAACGCCAACGAAGTCTTGCAGCTGAAAAATTTACTAGCCGAACACCAATCCGACGCGATGGTGATTTCAAAAATTGAAAAACGCGAAGCGTTGCTGAACTTGGACGAAATTGTGCAAGCCACCGACGGCGTCATGGTGGCCCGCGGCGACTTGGGCGTCGAGATTCCAATCGAGATGACACCCGGCGCACAGAAGAAAATCATTCAACTGTGCCAACAACACCGCAAGCCCGTCATCGTGGCGACTCAGATGCTCGAAAGCATGCACACCGCGCGACGCCCCACTCGCGCCGAAGTCACCGACGTTGCCAACGCCATTCTGGACGGTGCCGACGCTTGCATGCTCTCAGGCGAAACCGCGATCGGCCAGTACCCCGTCGAATCCGTTTTGATGATGAATCGAATCATGACGGAGACCGAAAAGTCCTTCATCGACAAGCCGCCCAGCGTCACGGCCTATTCGACTGAAGCCAACGACTGGAGCGTCGCCAGTGCGGTTCTATTTGGCACGTCGCACATCGCCAAACGCATCAACGCAAAAATGGTCGTACTGGCCAGCCGAGAATCAAAGGCGGCGTTGTACAAATCCAAGCAGCACGATTTTATTCCGACCATCTGCATGACCGACTGCCCCGAAGTCTACCGCCGGATGACGTTGTTTTGGGGTGTGACGCCCGTGATGAGCCAATCTCGGATCGAAGAAACGAAACTGCGAACGTTCGTCGATCGCTGGATCAGTGAAAACACCAATCTGAAGACCGGTGATCGTTTCATCATTGTCACCGATACCGAAGTTCTGAACGGCATCGAAGAATGCGTCATGATCAGCGAAGTGGTCTAGTCAAAATGCCACCCAATGAACCGTGATCGCATACGCGGCCGGGCCCTCCCTCACCCAGCATCGACCCCAAAACACAAAATGCCGCCCCAATGAGCCGTGATCGCGTAAGCGGCCGGGCCCACCTCACTCAGCATCGACCCCAAAACACAAAATACCACCCAATGAGCCGTGATCGCGTAAGCGGCCGGGCCCTCCCTCACTCACTATAGATCCCAAAACACAAAATACCCGCGGCTCGCACCGTCGGCTAAACATTTGTCGGATAAGCTCTTAGCCAAGCACGGGCAATTGCGGCTGGACAGGATTTTCTGCGGCTCGCTTGGCCAACGTCCGGCACAAGTTAGTCGCAATGCTTTCCAAATACGGTGCAACATTCGGATCGTCAAAGTTACGCATCATTTCGCCCGCGTCACCGCGTTTGCGCAGATCGATGCTAATCGGGATACTTCCCAAGAAATCGATCTGGTCTTCTTTCGCGTACTGCTCGGCTCCGCCCTTGCCAAAAATGTCGTACTCCTTCCCGTTGTCCGGACAGACAAAGCTGCTCATATTTTCAATCAAGCCCAGCACTGGAATCTTAACTTTCCGGAACATCCCCACGGCTTTGATAGCGTCAATCAATGCCACTTCTTGCGGCGTGCAAACAATCACCGCGCCCGTTAGCGGCAGCATCTGCGATAAGCTCAGCGCCACATCCCCGGTTCCTGGCGGCATATCGATAATCAAGTAATCCAGGTCGCCCCAAGCGGTATCGCGCAGAAACGTTGTGATGGCCGAGTGCAACATGGGGCCGCGCCAGATGACAGCTTCGCCCGGAGGCACCATAAAACCGATGCTCATCACCGGAATTCCATCGACCACCATCGGCTGAATTTTATCATCGACCTTGCCGACTTGCCCTCGGGCTCCGGTCAAATGCGGGATACTGGGCCCGTAAACGTCGGCATCCAGCAAGCCTGTTTTGCAACCGGCTTTTTTCAAAGCTTGAGCCAAACTGGTCGCCGCGGTGCTTTTGCCGACACCGCCCTTGCCAGCCGCGACGGCGATAATCGACTTGGCTGTAATCGCGACTTGACCGACCGCCTGAGCCGGTCGTTCTTCGATTTCAACGTGGACTTCGACTGGCGTGTCCGTGCCGATTTTCGCCTCAACGGCCGATTTCACCGTCGCCTGAAATTCGTCTCGCAGCGGCCAACAGTGCGAAGTTAGCCCAACGAAAACGTCGACTTTTTGGTCTTCAATCTGAACCTGACGAATTTGCTTGCGAAGCGGTCGTCCGGTTTCCGGATCTTGCACGGTTCCAAGCGCTTCGCGAATTTGTTTGTCCAAATCTGTATTGTTATCGGGCATCGTTGTGCGCCTAAAGTTTGAATGATTGTTCTGTCGTCGCTATTGATTCGCTACGATTGGGTTTATCGCGGTAAAACAATGCAAACACAATGCAAGCTCGCGGGACGAGCGATCCAGCCGGAATCGCCAAAAATCACCCGTTCGCTATTCGTGCACAAAATAACCGCTAACCCTTGAAACACCCAACAGCAGAGCAGCTAAAGCCTACCGGCGACCGAGCAATTTTTCAACCAACTCGG
>CAZROJ010000308.1:0-3596 GCA_964601665.1 uncultured Pirellulaceae bacterium | reverse complement strand
GCAAATGCAGGACGGCCAGAGCAGGGCGACGTGTAAAATACACGGCAGCGGTGTGACGGTTTCCGGTCTGCTTTGGATTGAAAATTTTAAGAACAAAAAAAAGCCAGTGGTTCGATCCACTGGCTTTTTCTATGTCACAACGGCTGGCTGAATCAACTGTTCGTTTTGAACTACTATTTGCCTTGTCCGCCGGTTGCAGGTGAAGGTTGAGCTTGAGTGCTGGGCTGCGAAGGAGCGGGTGGATCAGCTGGCGCGACGGGCATTCGCTTGATGTCCAATAATTCCAATTCAAAAATCAGCGTTTGCATTGGGCCAATTTTTCCACCACTACCACGCGCACCGTAGGCTTGGTCGCCAGGGATGATGACTTTCCAGCGAGCACCTTTGTTCATGGCTTGCAATGTTTTTGAGAAACCAGGAATGAAGCCATTGATGTTTTGTTCCATCGGTTCGCCTTGGCTGCCGTCGAGTGGTTTTTCGGATGAGTCAAATACTTCGCCATCGACAAAACGGCCGGTGTAATCAAATTTGACAATTGCGTTTTCGCCAGCTGCAGGTCCTGCGCCTTCCTTCATCACTTCGTAGTAAATCCCGTCCTTCAATTCTTTGAGTTGGGGGTTGGCTGTTTTCTGCTGGGCGATGTAGGCCAGACCAGCGGCGACGTTGTCGTCCATCTCTTTTTTCGCTTCAGCTGCGCGTTTCTGTTCCACCATTTGCCCAAATGCCATCATCAGCATTTGAATTTCTTGGTCGCTGACGCCAAGTTCTTCACCGGCCATGACTTTTTTGATGCCCGCTTCCAGCTGCTGGGCACCGATACCAATGTTCTCGTTTTTTAGTTGCGTCATCATTTGGTAGCCGAAAACAAAGCTGCTGCGATCGACACCACTGGCGGCCGCCTTGATGCCTTCCAAAATCTGGCTGTAGTCAGCGTCCGGGTTTTTTGTTTTAAAATTGCGGCACATGTTGTAGCCCATCACTTCGCCCGCTTTGGCGATCAGTTCTTGTTCCGCTTTGGCAGGATCGACTTGGGCTGGGACTTGAGGCGTTTGGGCGTTGGCAGGCTTCGGATCAGCCGTTGCTGTGTCTTGGGCAAGACAGTCTGGGCTGCAAGCCAATGCGCCCGCAGCAAGTAAAAGGCTGAACTTGAATTTTTGAAATGACATGAAAGATTCCTATTTATCGATTCTGATTTAATACGTTGAAAACTCGAAGCAGAACCGACGCAGAGTCGCACGCTCGAACGTTTTGGAGTCAGGTGACCGGTTCCAAATTCCTAATTAAGCGGAAGATTATAGGCAGAAACGAGTAGTATTGATATGCTCGCCGTCCACGTTGAGCATTTTCATCGCTTGTGAACGTGAAACTTTCGACGTCTGTCCGGTTTCCTATCGTGAGAAGCATGGGCTGCGGCTGAGCAGTCTTTGGGGCGTGTTTTAGAAAGCACTTTGGAACGGGCTTTGGAAGGTGCACGAAGGCACTCAGTTTCCGTCGATTCATTGAAATATGTAACGTGACAATTTTCACCAACATCGCTGATCGCGATCGAAGTCAAGTCAGAGAGATTTGCTGTGCCAAATAGAATCGCCGTGATCGGCTCAGGAATCGCTGGATTGACTTCGGCTTGGTTGGCCGAGCGTGCTGGAAGCCGGGTAACGATTTTCGAAAAACAACCGGTGCTAGGCATGGACGCTCACTCTGTCGAACTGAGCGATTTGGGCTACGAAGCCTCCAGCCGAATTGATTTGCCGCCGCGGATGTTTAACCAAGACGAATGGCCTTGTTTGACGGCTCTTTATGGCTGCTTGGGAGTCGAGACGCTTGCGGTGGACGCTTCGAAGTCGTTTTCTGTCGTTGATTCGAGCGACGGTCAAAACTTTGCGACTTGGTTGAGCTTAGGCAGTAATTATGGGGACAGCTTGAGGCCCAGTCTGTTGTTCAACCAAAAGGCGAGGCGGGTTGCGTCGGAAACGAAACGAATGCAAAAGCTGGCTTTGGCGACCGATTTGGTCCAGATGCCCATTGATCAGACGTTTGGCGAGTACGTCAAAAACCATCATTTCGATGAAGCATTCGTTTACGAGTTTCTATTTGCAGGCTTGGCTGCCACTGTTTTCACTTGTAGTTACTCTGCGATCGAAAATTACCCTGCCAAAATTGTGCTGGCCAGTCTTTTAAATCAATTTGATCGTTCACCACTGCAGCGGACTGCCTTTGGAACTTGTGACGTGGTCAAGCGGTTGACGGCAAAAATTGACGACGTTCGATTGGGGTGTAGCGTGAACGGAATTCGGGTTGGCGAAGGTCAGGTGTTGATTGAAACAATTGATGGATCAGCAACTGGTGAAGAATTTGACCATTTGGTAATTGCAACCCAAGCGAATGCGGCGGCCGATTTGCTGCCGACGGGATGTGCGGATCTAAAGACTTGTTTGAGCGGTTTTCGATATGAGGACGTTCCCGTGGTGGTGCATTCGGACTGCAGTTTCATGCCGACGGAAACTAAAAACCAAAAGTGTTTTAACTTCGTAAGCAATTCCGATCGGCAAGATGCGATGTGTACGATTGATTTGAGTCGCTTTTATTCCGAACGCGAAATGCCTCGCATCTTCCAGACGATTCGTCCCGTGCGTGATGTTGCTGCTGGAAAAACCTTGGTCGATGTGACGATGCAGCGGCCTGTGGTTAGTAGGACGACGCAAAAATCAATTGATCGGCTTCAGGAATTGCAGCGACGAACTGAAAACCGAGTTTGGTTTTGTGGCTCCTACGCGGCCGATGGAGTGCCGCTGTTGGAGAGTGGTGTTGTTTCGGCGATGAATTGGGCCGAGCAAATGGGGTGGCCCAAGAAAACGAGTTATGCGACGTCAAGTCTGTTTCGGTTTAGCTGATTGAAGCCGGCGGCGGCAGTTGACTGGTTCGGACTGAGCTTTTGGCAACAATTAGCCTGGGTATGGCCATCGCTTGATTGATTTACAGATCCAACGTTTTGATCAAGTCGACTCGCTCGGCTCGTTTTTTTAATCGAGCGTCGCGGCGGATTTGTTCGTTGGCCAAAAGATTTTTTTCAAGTTCAGATTCTGCTTGGACCATCGGAACCGCACATGGTTTACCGTCGTCGCCCATGGCCACAAACGTACAAAACGACACGGCAGCCAGTTCGACGTGGTCGGTGTTGTCGATGCCACAGTTTTGCGTGGTGATCTGGACAAAGACTTCCATCGATGACCGACCGACCGAGCAAACAAATGAGGTCAATCGAACAATGTAGTCGCGATGGATCGGCTGGTGAAAGTGGACGCCGTCGATGGATGCGGTGACGCAAGGTCGGCCTGAATGACGGCGAGCGGAAATGGCGGCTGTTTCGTCGATGTACTTCATCAAGATCCCGCCGAACAACGTGTCGTGAGCGTTGGTGTCTCCGGGCAACACGATGTTCTCGCGAATGGAAATCGATTGAGACATTTTTTTAGAAGGACGCATGTTGTTGACTGATGGTGATGGAGATGGACTTGGCAAACGCTGGGGTTTTGGGCAAACGTTGGGGTTTTAAGCAAACGTTGGGGTTTCCTGGAACATTCGACGATTATTCATCC
>CAZROJ010000307.1:678-3598 GCA_964601665.1 uncultured Pirellulaceae bacterium | reverse complement strand
CACTTGCAGTCCGGCAAATAGCTTGAAATTCGGTCGATGCTGATTTTGCGTTGCGGCTTGTTTCGCCCGCGGCTTGTTTTGCCCATCGCTTGTTTTGCCCGTCGCTTGTTTTGCCCATCGACAAATTCGACAAATTCGACAAAGCGGGTCATTCGGGTAGTTTACTGAGTTTGTTTTAGCGAATTTGACTGATTCGAAAGTCTAAAATTCCGCTGCCGTAGGTCGCAAAACGCACGGTGTCTTTCGAACTGATGTACTGCACGTCCGTGAAGGCGACCCGAGCCGGCACGTCGGGACCGTCCATTTTGTACCATCGTTTTTGCTGCACCGAAAAAACCCAGGCACCGCGAAACCCGCAGGCTGCAAAAACGTATTTACCGTTTTCTGAAACGGCCAAGTCGACGATCCGAGCGACCTGCAAGCCATTGTTTTGATTCATGAAAGTTTTCCCGCCATTGGTCGACACTAAAAAACTGCTTCCCGTGCCAGCATAAAAAACGCTCCGTTCGTCGACCGGGCTGGTCGCGATCACGGCCCTCGTTTTACGGTGGGACGACGTGCCTCGCGGCCACAAGATTTAAATGCCTGTCCTTTTAGCCCCCTGTCGTGTCCCCACAAGAACGCAACACAACCATCAGTGTCTGAAACGATCCAGCCAAAGCCGTTGGAGAAAAACTTCGAGAAATAGCAGCATGTGCATCGGCAAAACGATTGCCAAAGGTTCGTTGCTGATTCCAGCCAAAGGTCAGTAATGCCAACGCGATCACCTTCGTTAAATTCAATGTCGAATTACCATGGCGACCGACAGAACCAACATCAATTGCCTCAAGGGAATCCCAAAGGGCTTTAAGTTCCATTAGGGGTGTGCGAAAATCTCTTTTGTCTTGCTGTGACATCTTGGCCATCCTTGCCTCGAAATGTAAGTCTGTTCAAACTCATTTCCGACGATTTGGCATCTTCATAGCAAGACGATTTTAAAAATCATTATCAGCGTTGGGTGACACGTACTAAGATCCCGCGAACGCAGTGAAGGTGGATCCGTCATTGTTCTCGAATGACTTCAGAACCGGCACGGGTTGCAAGTGATTCAAGTGTATATGCATCAATTGAATATGGAATCAAACGAACCGAGCCATCGGCCAAAGCGAAATTAGCGCCTGAAGGATGGAAACTCCAGAAATGTAACGTGTCGCATTGATCGTTTTTTCCAGCAGAATATTGGTAAGGTCCGGCTGGACAGTCGCCGAGATAAGATGAAATTCCGGATGCTTGTGTCGGATTTAGCTCAGCGACTCCTAACGTCACGTCGCCGGTCGAAGCATCGCTGGAACCAGTGGCATACCACCAACCATACCAAAAATCTGGTGAAGGAGGACGCTCGCCAACCATCAGCGTATTCGATTGACCATCGCTAATCATTGAAAAACGTATAGCCCTATCGTAAGTAAATACCCCATCTCTTTTCTGAAAGTTTGTGCCGTTAACTCCCAAATAGTTAGTACAAGCTACCCGGTACCCCTGATGGGTTGATTGGATTTTTCCCGACGTAGGGTCACTTGGGCACCCAACTACCGGTAGCACCGATTGCATCCCCAAGTGAATCCCGAATGGAACTGGTATCACTTCGTAGTCGGACTTCGCCCGTTCCCACATAGGATTTTGTTCCAAATACGGCAGAATTCTGGTAATCCAGCTCATGCCGTAGAAGTCGTGAGTGGACGTATTAGATTTAGTAGGGTCTAGACTGCGAAGACCCATCGGCAATTGCCCGTGAGAAGATTCAAAGTTCATTAAACCCAAAGACAATTGCCGTACATTGTTACCGCATGCCGTTTTCCGAGCAGCTTCTCGGACCATTTGTACGCCTGGCAATGTTAAAGCGATCAGTATTCCAATGATCGCAATTACAGCAAGTAACTCGACGAGGGTAAATGCCATCCGTTTCATAATAAAAAAGCCTTATATTAAGAGTGCGGGCGTCAGCCGGTAATTAAAAACGCCTAACAAATGGACCTACGAATTCTTGTTCCTCATTCGAAGAGCAATTCCGACCAATGCAGCACAAATTCCAATCAAGGCCATGTACCAGTACCGGCGACTCGACGGAATATACTGGTCTAGCTCCGGCAACCCCAGTGAGGTTACACGAAAAAAATCGGCCGGCTTTTCCGCATCAGTGCACAACGAGAACTCAAACTCAATCTCTTTTTTATTACCCGCTATTTCAGTAATTGCACGCTTAAATGTCGGGTGAAATCCACTTGAACCATATTCAACAAACACAGACTCGGTTCCTTCGATGGTTTTATCTTGGACATTTACGCGAACCGGACCTCGATAGCTTACGACACACCAATTTCGACTAGGCGACAGTGTAAGCTCCGCGAAATTTGAATATCCGTTCGTGTTTTCTATCGTCTCAAAATTTCCTCGATCATTTTTTTGGCACGATTCAATTTTCAACCGTACCACTTCATGGCCATCTTTTCCAACTTGCGAAACAGCACTCCTCACGACATATCCCAAGTCCATCCTTTTTGGGAAATCGGGGAATCCAACAAAAGACTCGGGCAGGTAACGATTGATAACCGACAGACTTGGGCGAACGCCAGCAAAGTCAACTATTGAATTGGAGAGCTTCCAAGGATCTGATGGCTGACGAGGCTCGGCGCCCATCAAAATCATGTTCCCGTCACCGTGAGCATCGCCAGCACTTGCGGCATAGTACTGATTCGCCAATTCGACCCCGCTCATTCTTTTGCCATCGTGAATTATGCTAGTATCGATTCTTATATCAATTTTTCGTTGATGGCAAACAAACTCACGTTTCGGCTCAGAATTTCTCTTTTCGAACTTAAACGATTTACCATCATAAAAATTGGCGACTTCTCGCCAGGCCCTAGGTGCCTCGTCTTTGAAA
>CAZROJ010000307.1:0-668 GCA_964601665.1 uncultured Pirellulaceae bacterium | reverse complement strand
AACGTTGAATGGTCGCATCGTCTGCTTCGACACGACCAAACAACATCAAGCAAAAAGCAAGAGCGCAAAACGTTTCATTTTTCTGAATCTTGCGTAAAAACATTCCTTTATTTCCCACACTTGCATTTTTTTGCGTTCGGGTCGTTTGGCGTTGGCTCTGACCAAAAACCACACCTATGTCCTAGAACCAAGTGACCGGGGCAAACGGTTATTGGTTGGTCGGAACAAAATACGTCGTCCTTGCAAAAAATCCCCAACGACACTTCCGCCTCAATTAAGTCTGCTTTCAAGATGCCTACTGTGGATATCAAGCAAACTACAACGCCGAAGCTGACAAAAACCTTGCTAATAAAACTAGTCATAACTCAAGTCCTCTCTAGTCGTAAAAGTGAAATAAACATCCTCGTGTCCATTTTCGCCATAGGTATACCACAACATGGTTAGAGGTTTTCCAATTTTTGCTTTATCCAACGTTGCTTCAAAGACCAATCGTTTGTGTGGCAACATATCAGCTCGCCTAGAACTATCCTGTGCGGTGGCGACAAGGCAACTACACGAAGATCTAAGCCCAATGATTTCTATCGGGAGGCTCGAACGATTCTCAACAACGAATGGGTGCATGAAAGCTAATGTTTTTTTGGGGTCATTTCGGAGCAGTATTTCTTTGA
>CAZROJ010000306.1:0-3631 GCA_964601665.1 uncultured Pirellulaceae bacterium | reverse complement strand
ATGCTGGATTGGAAACGTGGAATCCCCAATCTTTACCTTTGACAAAGCACTAGGTCGGTGTTCTTTGCAGGCGTTGGTCTCTTACTCGGGCGCAAGCTTTACAAAAAGGGTAATTGTTTTCCACGTGCTCGCGCTGATGGCCAGGGTGAGTGATTAATTGCGGTAACACTGATTAAACATCCCAAAACCAGCAGATCCTCCGGCTCACCGTCCGGCAGGCATAACACCTAAATACGCTCAAGCTGATCAAAAACACGAGTTCGGTAAGGCCAACGTAATTGCAGTGTAAACGCTGACAATTTGTTCGATTTTCAGGTCAATCAAGCGTCGCAGTCGGTGGAATTTACGATATCCTGCGGCCGGCAAAAATCGCAACCGGTTTCGGCCTCGATTCGCAAAAACGCGTCTTGGCAAGTTCACTATGCACTAGCTAAAATACCGCCCGACAAGTTTCGATTGACTTAGAAGACTTCCCATGATCGTTGAAAAAAACCAAATTCGGCTCCACGATATGCGTTCGGGCAGCATCGGCAAAGTCGTTTCCGTTTCAGGAGACGCCGGCGAGGTTGCTCGGATTGCCTCGATGGGGCTGCGTACGGGAGAAGTCATCTCGGTCACGCGGGGCGGCATCACTTGCATCGTCCAATTCTGCAACGGCAATCGACTCTGCTTGCGAATGTCTGCGTCCCTAGAAATCTTTGTTCAAGAAATTTGAGCGTGATCGATGGCCGAGCTGGTCAATTCACCCGCCACCCCCAAAGTGGTTGTGCTGGGGAACCCGAATGCTGGAAAATCGACGCTTTTCAACGGTTTAACCGGCATCAAACAGCATGTCGGAAACTACCCCGGTGTGACTGTCGAAAAACGCACCGGCGACTTGGAAATTGATGACCAGTTATTCGAGCTGGTTGATCTTCCGGGCACCTACAATCTGAGCCCTAACTCGCCTGAAGAAATGCTGGCGGTCAAAATTTTGTTGGGCAAGGAACCTGCCACCGCTCAACCCGATGTCATTTTATGTGTCGTCGATGCGAACAATCTCCAACGAAATCTGTTTTTGGTCAGCCAAGTTTTAGAACTGCACCGTCCGACGGTTGTGGCAGTCAACATGGTCGACATCGCTCGTAAAAATGGGGTCGCCGTTGATTGCGAAAAGCTTGAAGAATTATTGGGTGTTCCGGTCGTTCCCATCCAAGCCAAACAACGCGAGGGATTTGAGCAGCTAAAATCGGCCATTGCGGCAGTCAAAAACAAGGCCCCTTCGTTCCGGCATGATCCTTTTGAAGCCAGCCTCAAGCAAACAATCGAGCGGCTCGAATCGACTTGCCCCAACGACTGCGAACTGAAGCGATTCACGATCACGCGAATGCTGTTTGATAACGACGGCTTTATGTCGGAACAGCTACGCAACGGAGTCAGTGACGAAACGTTGCAGAGCCTTGAACTTGAAAAGACGGGCTTGCACGACGAAATGGCGGGAGCCGAAAGCGAATCGAATGCTCGCTACGCTTGGATCAAAAGTCACGCTGACCAATTTGTGAAACAATCGGGACCGCAACGCGATTCGGCCAAAACCGATCACTTGGACGCTTGGCTGACCCATCCGATCTGGGGACTCGCCTTTGCGATTGTCGTGATGGTGGCCGTTTTTCAGTTGGTGTTTTGGATTGCCGACCCCGCGTCAACGATGATTGATTGGTTTAATGGGACGCTGGCGTCGGTCGTCAGCCAAATCGTCCCCGAGGGAACTTTTAATAGTTTGCTTGTTGACGGATTGATCAATGGCGTGGGCAGCGTTTTGATTTTCTTGCCGCAAATTTTGCTGCTATTTTTTATTCTGGCGATGCTGGAAGATTCGGGTTACTTGGCCCGAGCGGCGTTCTTGATGGATCGCTTTCTTTCAAAAATCGGGCTCAGCGGTATTACGCTATTCCCACTTTTGTCATCGTTTGCCTGTGCGATTCCCGGAATCATGGCCACCCGCGTGATCAAAAACGACCGTGAACGCTTGATCACGATTTTGATTGCACCGTTGATGAGCTGCAGTGCGAGGTTGCCCGTTTATGTGCTATTGATCGCGACCTTCGTTCCGGAAACCTACATTCTGGGTTTAATCGGCGTTCGCGGTCTGACCATGCTGGCGATGTACATGGTTGGGATCGTGGTCGCCGTCTTGGTCGCATGGATCCTGCGAAAAACCATGATCAAGACGCCGCCGACTTCGTTTGTTTTAGAACTGCCGTCGTACAAACTGCCAAGCCTACGGAATGTCTGGCAGCGAATGTTTGACGGAGGCTGGTCCTTTGTTCGCGACGCCGGAACGACGATTGTGGTGGCGACAATTGTTGTCTGGGCGGCCAGCTATTTCCCTCGCTTGGACATGAGCAATCCGCCCGCCGCGATGGCTGCCGATTTTGCAACGATCGAAAGAACCGAGTCGAAGCTGGCTGAAACGCCGGCCGATGGCGAGCTTGTGGATAGCCTGCAGAGCGAACTTGCGGCGGCTCAAAACAACGTGTCGGCCTATCACCTGCGGCAGAGCTACCTTGGTCGCTGCGGTAAGTTGGTCGAACCCATCGTCAAGCCACTCGGTTGGGACTGGCGAATTGGCAGCGCGGCGATTGCATCCTTTCCCGCTCGTGAAGTCATCGTGTCAACGATGGGCGTTATTTTTGGGCTGGGTGCCGAGGTCGATGAGGAGTCAAATTCACTTCGCCAACGCATGGCCGCGGCGACTTGGGAAGATACCGATCGCCCGTTATTCACGCTGCCAGTGGCGCTGTCCATCATGGTCTTCTTCGCACTTTGCGCCCAATGCGTGTCGACGTTGGCTGTCATCAAACGAGAGACCAATTCATGGCGCTGGCCGATATTCTCGTTCGTCTACATGACCGTCTTGGCCTACATCGGTGCGATGCTGACCTATCAAGTTTTCAGCCGTATCTTCACTGAAATTTAGGGGCGAGTAATGTTTGACTGGCAAACCCCTCTGGCGCTGTTCATTGTCGGCCTGTCCATCGTTGTGTTGATTCGCAAATTGTTTCAGCTGGGCAAATCACCTGCATCCGGATGTGGAAGTTGCTCGAACTGCCCGAGTGGAAAGATGGACAAGGAAGGGCAGTTACAGGTGACTCGCCTCATTCAAATCGACGACTCAACGGCTTGACGATTTTGGCCCAATCTGTTCCGCTCTAAGCTCGGGAACGGACTTCAGACAAACAATTTTTAGGAGCAAATTATGGCAGACGCAGACAAACCAATTCCACGCCCAATTTCAGTCAATGAGTCAGACGCTGTTAGCTCATACGCAAATTTTTGCCGAGTCACCGGTTCGCCGGAAGAGTTGATTGTTGACTTTGGCATGAATTCCCAGCCGATGGGCGACAGCGATACGCCTGTCAACATTTCGCAACGAATCGTGTTGAACTTTTACACCGCGAAACGATTGCTTCACGCATTGCACGTTTCGGTGCAACGACACGAAGAAGTATTCGGCAATATCGAAACGGACATTCAAAAACGGGTTGTCGCCAAAAACAAACCGAACAAAACTTAGGCGAAATGCGACTGAGAAGAATGGCGATTGAGAAGAATGGCGATTGAGAATCGCCTGGGCACCGAGCCTAAGAGC
>CAZROJ010000305.1:0-3651 GCA_964601665.1 uncultured Pirellulaceae bacterium | reverse complement strand
CCATGCCAGCAGTCACCCAACAAGGTGCCTTGGTAGTTTTCAAAAAAGAACTCCGCGAACCATGAAAGGACAGGCATTTAAAGCTTGTGAATGTCCTTTAAGAATTTGTCCGCAG
The DNA here is from genome assembly GCA_964601665.1 of uncultured Pirellulaceae bacterium. Classification (GTDB taxonomy): domain Bacteria; phylum Planctomycetota; class Planctomycetia; order Pirellulales; family Pirellulaceae; genus Mariniblastus. Next base: position 3,536 of record CAZROJ010000305.1, on the reverse strand, counting down.
ATGTCGCTGAGGACGCAGATTTTCAGCGCGCACAACAATCAGCGAAATCTGCGTAATCAGCGGACAGCCATCCCAACCACGCGTTCACAACCACCAACCAGAGTTCAAGAATTTGTCCGCATAATTTATATGCCTGTCCTTTTAAATGTACTTTCGAGTAATGATGGTTAGGTTTTCAGTGCGAGCTTGGGCGATGAGCATTCTGTCAAACGGATCACCATGATGATGCGGCAATTGCTTTACTTCTTCAATGTGTTCAATCGATATCGGCAAGAGGTTGCACCGCATGCCCTGTACAGCCTGCTCCAAAGGCTCAGGCAGTGTCAGCCTGCCGCGACTTATTTTGATATTGAGTTCCCAGATGGATGCATGGCTGAAATATAGCTGGTTTCTAGCAGAGGCAATGGCAACGCCAGCTTCTGGGTGAACAAGATTCTGGCCTTCCTGCCACCAAATCAATACGTGCGAGTCCAGCAAGAACTTGCTCACGCATCCTCACTTGGGAAAATTGTTGATGCGTCAAACAAGGCTTCTACTTCCTTGTCCATCTCCTCAACCGAGGCATGATACTGAACTTTACCAGCCCACTGTCCGCCGACACGCGGCGTTGTATCCAGTTGAATCGGCGTGAGCTTAACGAGCGGCTGATCGAATCGAGAGATAATGACTTCATCGCCGGCGAGTGCTCGATTGATGAGTTGCGATAAATGCGTTTTCGCATCGCTGATATTTGAGACGTGCATTTCAGACCTCCAAGTTGTCTTCAACTTCGAGTGTGCCATGACTCGAATGCAAAGTCAACAAAAAAGACCGGCATGGTCATATGGTGGTCTACATGGTCAGGGGAAAAAGAATCCACCTGTGCTAACGTGCTTTATCACGGGTGGAAACAAGCCCAAGTTCCCAACAGGCCACCGCAGCGTCGCTGCCGAAGAATTATGCGAATCTCATTAGTTTTTTTTTTGAGATTTCAAACTCGGTGACCAAACGTGTCCACAGAACTGATAAAATGTCTCGGCCAGCGTCGGTTGGCATCATGATTTCTCCACATCTTTTCAAGGATATTCTATGCGTACGACTCAATTCGTTCTGAGCGCCTTTCTGCTATTGCTGATTTCTTTTCCGTGTAGTGCTCAAAATCTGCTGCAAGGCAGTATTCCGTTAACTGATCATTACTCACTGGAACTAAGTTCCGATCCGTACAATGGCAATCTTTTCAGCATGATGTTGGTTTCCGGGGGCGACAAAAAAGACCGGATTCCTAAAACTGGCGGTACATGGAAAGACAAAGACGGAAATCCAATTAACCGTGATGACGTTTTCCCAGATCCTACGGCGACCCCTCCTCGGGCAGGTGGCGGTTGGTGGCATCCAGCTGGTGGTGGACCACCGATTGAATACGTGCCAGGCAAGCCTAAGCCGACGAGTGTTAGGCCCGACCTGACCCCGCACTACCCAACAGACGCTAATGGAAGCCGATCGTAATTGAAATTCCATTTACGGGAAAACGTGGACCGGATAAAACCGCAGCCTTCGATTGGCTTAAGACCCACCATCCATCAGTCCATGCGACTGTCATCGCCAATAAGGACGCCTGGAGGTTCCACCATGACCAATATGATAAAAATACAGAAAAAGGAACGGGAGGGTTTGTGCCGAGCGATATCCACAATCCTCTAGTACACACCGGCGGCCACGCCGACCGTTTAGAGCACGAGAAGGAAGTCGAGGAAGCAAAGAAAAAGGCCGAAGAGGAGGCAAAGAAAAAGGCGGGTGTTACGTTGTCGCAAGCTTTTCCGCGGTAGCGAAGATCCAGGCAAATAAAGATTGATTTGAACTACCGTTTTTTTGCTATCTATTTAGCTGGCGAAGAGAGCAAGCTTTTGCTCGCTCTCTTCCTTTTCTTAAGGGAGATCAATTGATGGATATCGATCATATTTATGATTCAGGACCGTTGTTGAGCGAGGCCGAAATCAATTCCTATTTTCAAAAGTTGGGAATACGGATTCCAGATTACTACGTGCGGTTTCTGCTGTCCCAAAATGGAGGATGGATACATCCGTCCAGAGCAAGTATTGGTGGGGATGATACGTTATATCGTTTGTACTCTGTTCCAACCTCTAGCGAATTTTTAGACGGCATTGTCAAGCTTGCAAGTTTCCCTGCCGACGAAACCTCTTTATCTCCGGAATTGTTGCCCCTGCTTCATATAGGCTCTACGGCCACGTCAAACCTATTCATGTGCCTTGGTGAGAAGCACCATGGAGAATTGGTTTTGTTTTACTTCGCTCATGATGAGTTAATGCCATTGCGGGGAACGTTACAAGAAGTTCTTGCGGGGCTTGTGTCGGATGAGAGTGCGCCAGAACACGAGGCCATTGAGCCGACCGGCGAGGTTCCATCGCCATGGAGCCTTGTGAGACAAGGCAAGTACGAAGAAATTATGGCAGTTGTTTCGGACAGCGATGTGGATGCATTAAGCCCGGCGGGCCAGTCTTTGCTAATGTGTGCTTTTAGAGGGTGTAGAAAGCATTTGGGCCAATTGCTTTGCGAAAAAGGTGCAAATGTAAACCGGCGAGATATCGATGGAATGCCAGCATTTTTCTACAGTCGTAATTTTCTTGATGGGCTGAAGTTGGCAAAAAAAAACGATGCTGATTTCGCGTTGACTGATAGTGCCAACAACACAGTTCTTCATCTGCTGGCGGAAGCTTCGTGCTTTCGAACAGGGGGCGAGACAAGGTGTTTTCAATTTTTAGTAGACTCGGGCGTGCCGCTCGGCGTGCAAAACGATGACGGGCAAACCGCTCGCGATTTGCTATTGAAGAAAGTCGACGAGTTTGAGTTGTTTTACAAAGACAATCCGAATGTTAACCGCGACAACTGCCCTGCACCATTAAAAACGAAACTCCGGCTACTTGATCAATAGAACTACGATAAACCGTCACTGCTGTACAGTCACGATGAGTTTCGTCGTGATGTGCACTATTCATGCACTAAATGCAGTGTCCAACAGGGGAAATGAGTACAAGAAAAAAATTGGAGGGCTCGTTTTTTTCCGTGTTTATCGAGCGTTTCGCCAAACAATATCGAGCTTTTAATCCGTAGGTCCAGGGTTCAAGCCCCTGCGCCCTCACTTCAATTAACCCAAGCAATGCTTAGTCAAAGTGCTGCTTGGGTTTTTTCGTTCACTGGCCCTAGTTGACATCGGGTAACCGATGGATAACCGTTGGGGTAATATGCGTATAAACGACGCCAGCATCGTGGGGATGCCAGCCAAGCGCCATTGGTTCTTCTTTGAGGGAAAACCAATGACTGTCGCGAAGTCTTTCAAACGCAAGCCGGGAAAGCCACGACCTGATTGGCCGCTCACTGCTTTACTTAATGGCCAATGGGTCAAAAAGATCAAAGGCAAGGTCTTTTTGTTTGGCCGCTGGGATCAGCCAGAGTAAGCACTCAAACGCTACGTTGCCGAGAGTGACTTCATTTGTGTTCACGGTTGCAGACCGATCGACGATGGCCGAATCCGAAAAGCT
>CAZROJ010000304.1:0-3709 GCA_964601665.1 uncultured Pirellulaceae bacterium | reverse complement strand
GCCGCGATCGCATAAGCGTCCGGGCCACGGCACCCACCCAATGAGCCGCGATCGCGTAAGCGTCCGGGCCACGGCACCCACCCAATGAGCCGTGATCGCGTAAGCGTCCGGGCCCCTCCCTTGACCGCCCAGCCAGTTCGGAATCACTCGAACTAACCTCACCGAACCGATTCAAAACAAATTCCAAAATCGGTCTCTCAGCGACGGCAACTGGCACTGTCCAATTTTTCGTTTTTTCCTATAAATATGCGTTCTCAATCACTTCAACTCCGCCGCAGGATTTCGGATGACCGCCGAAAACAAAACTGACTCCGCTTCGACCACCAGCAACGAATTTGATCCGCAATCGATCCCCAGCCGTTTTGACTTTGTGGATGCCCAAAATCGTATTGGGAAAATGTGGGACGCTGGGCGTTTTTTCCATGCTCAGGTCGATCCAACCAAGCAGCCTTACACGATCGTCATCCCTCCGCCAAATGTCACCGGAGCATTGCATCTGGGCCACGCGCTGAACAACACCTTGCAAGATATTGTCATTCGAATGAAGCGGATGCAAGGCTTCAACGCATTGTGGATGCCGGGAACGGACCACGCCGGAATTGCAACCCAAGCGGTCGTCGAGCGTCGTCTGAAGGAAGATGAAAATAAAACTCGGCACGATCTTGGCCGCGAGGCGTTGGTCCAACGAATCTGGAACTGGAAAGATCAATACGAAGCCCGAATTCTTGGCCAGCTAAAACAAATGGGCTGCAGTTGCGATTTCGAACGCACCCGATTTACGTTGGATGAAACCTGCGCGACGGCCGTTCGCACCACTTTCTTTGACCTGTTCAAAAAGTAACTTGTTTACCGCGGCAAACGCTTGGTCAACTGGGACACGCACTTGAACACGGCCGTCAGCGATGACGAAGTCGAATCCAAAACGACTCAGGGTAATTTTTGGCATTTCATGTACCCGGTGATCGAACCCAAAGCCGGTGAACCCTCGCATGTGATGATCGCGACCACTCGACCGGAAACGATGCTGGGCGATACGGCCGTTGCGGTGCATCCAGAACCTGCCAATGCGTTTTCAAAAGTCGCATCGGAGCTGAAAGAAAAATTGGCCAAAGCTTCGGAGGCTGAAGAGCCTGCGATTCAAGAACAAATTGATGCGTTGGCAAAACGACGCGAAGAAATGTTGCCGGCGTTGGAGTTGCTGAGCCAAATGGCGGCGGACGGTCGGATGCTGATGTTGCCCTTGATGGATCGCGCGATCCCCTTGGTCGCCGACGAATGGGCCAAACCAGAACTGGGCTCCGGCTGTGTTAAGATCACGCCAGCACACGATCCCAATGACTATGAAGTCGGCAAGCGTTGTGATTTGCCGATGATCAATATAATGAACCGCGACGGAACGCTGAACGTCGAAACGGGCAAGTACGCTGGCTTGACAATGAAAGCGGGGCGCAAAAAAGTTGTCGAAGACTTGGAAGCGTTAGGCCTGCTGGACTGCGTCGAAGATCGCGAAATTGAATTGCCAATTTCCGATCGCAGCAAGACACCGATCGAACCGTACCTAGCGGATCAGTGGTTCGTTTCGATGGACCAGCTTTCTCAGTCGGCCATGGACGCGGTGTCGGACGGTCGAGTCAAAATCAAACCGGAGCGTTACGGCCGGATGTATTTGGATTGGTTGAGCGAAAAGCGGGACTGGCCGGTTTCTCGTCAACTGTGGTGGGGACATCAAATTCCCGTTTGGTCGCTGACTTGCGAAAACGCGGCCGACGTTGAAGCAGCGGTGGCGACGATCAAGGCGATCGCCGGTTTTGATGAAAAACTGGCTTCGATTCAAATTGAAGAATGCGAAGAGTCCGACGACGCAAAGCGAAAACGACTGGAACTGCCATTCGCTACGATTCACGTTTGTGTCGAGGCCAACCATCAGGCCTTGGAGAGCGGTTTGGTCGCCGCCGGACTGGTTCGCGAAGAAGACGTTTTGGATACGTGGTTCAGCAGCGCGCTGTGGACCCATTCGACTCTCGGCTGGCCCGAACAAACGGCCGAGCTAAAACATTTCTACCCGACCAGCACACTGATCACCAGTCGAGACATTATCACGCTGTGGGTGGCTCGAATGGTTTTGATGGGTTTGAACAATTGCGGTGAAGTCCCTTTTGATCAAGTTTACATTCACCCCAAAATCCAAGACGCATTCGGCGAGACAATGTCGAAGTCCAAAGGCAACGGGATTGATCCGTTGGACGTCATCCAAAAATTTGGGGCCGATGCATTGCGATTTGCAATGGCTCGACTGTGCACTGAAACTCAAGATGTGCGTCTGCCTTTGAAGTTCGAATGTCCGCATTGCGAGCACAAGTTCGCACAGACGAAAAAGAATCGCATCTTGCCAACACTGCCCTGCCCTTCCTGCAAAAAAGATTTCTCGACGCAATGGGCGGAAACCGAAGCGGACAAAGCGGTCACTCGCGGCGCCGTCACGGGGGAACGATTCGAAGTTTCGCGGAACTTTACCAACAAGCTTTGGAACGCGTCTCGATTTGCCATGCTGAACCTGTCGAGTTACTCAGCCGCGCCAATCAACGATGCCGATTTAACCGTCGAAGATCGCTGGATGCTCAGCCGGCTGCGGACCGTTACGGCCAAGGTCACCGACTTGCTTGACCGCTATCTGTATGCCGAAGCGACTCGAGAGATGTACGATTTCGCTTGGGATGAATTCTGCAGTTTCTATGTCGAAATGCTCAAGGATCGTTTTGCCGACGCGGATGCTCGACCGCACGCTCAACGCATGATGGCCTACACGCTCGATTGCCTGCTGCGATTGCTGCATCCGGTGATGCCGTTTGTCACCGAAGAAATTTGGCAGAATTTGGCCAAGCTATGTCCGGAGCGTGGTTTTGAAAAAATTGAAGCGGCCGCCGAGTCAGTTTCGATTGCGGCTTGGCCCGAACTGGACGAAAGCTGGTTTGACGAGTCGATTGAACAACAGTTTTCGCTATTTCAATCAGCGTTGGGGGCCATTCGCGAAATTCGAGCCAGCCAAAATATTGGCAAGAAACGCGAGGTTGATTTTGTCATTCGCTGTAGCAACCAGATCGCTGGTTCGCTCGAACCGCTGGGACGCTTTTTCGGAGCCATGGCCAAAGCGAATTTGACGGATCTTGGTCCCGATGTTGAACCGCCCGAAACCAATGCGGTTTTAGCCAAAGGTGATTTTGAAATCTTGATTGATCTGGACGGTTTGATTGATCCGGTGGCGGAAGTTAAACGCTTGGAAAAAGAAGAGGCGAGTTTGGAAAAAAGCATCGCGAGTAAGGAGCGTCAGTTGGGCAATGAAAAATTCGTCTCTGCTAAACCTGATTTGGCTGAAGAAATTCGTACAAGCTTGATTCAGGCCCAGGAACAAATTGCGATTGTGCGAGAGTCGTTGGCCAAGATGAAATCGAAACTGGGTTAGCGAGGTGTTTTCGGTAGGTCTGTTTGGGGGTAGGTTTGGGGTGTTTTGTTTTTGCGCGTTTGAGGATTGGGGCGGGTTGGGTGACGCCCGACCGCTTACGCGTTGCGGCTCATTGGGTGACGCCCGACCGCTTACGCGTTGCGGCTCATTGGGGGATGCCCGACCGCTTACGCGTTGCGGCTCATTGGGGTGAAGCCCGACCGCTTACGCGTTGCGGCTCATTGGGGGATGCCCGACCGCTTACGCGTT
>CAZROJ010000303.1:0-3709 GCA_964601665.1 uncultured Pirellulaceae bacterium | reverse complement strand
TGGCGTTTCGTTTCCCGCCTGAGCCTCATCCGGCTGAAACATAAACGCGTGAACGAACAACATGATCGCCCCAGCCACCAACACCGAATCCGCGATATTGAAATTTGGCCAAGGGTCAAAAAACGTCACGCCCTCCAACCGAAACAAAACCCAATCGCGAACGTTGTAGCGAATGTCTTCAGGAAACCCCTCGGTAAATCCCAGACCAACTCGGTCATAAAAATTTCCCACAATGCCGCCCGAAACCAACCCCAACGCAAACGTCAACCAGCGATCGGTGAACCCGCCAAACCGAAAAACCCACACGATAATCCCAAGCAACGCCACGACTGAAAATCCGGCGAACAGCCAACTGTACCCGCTGCCAATCCCAAACAGCGCGCCCGGGTTGGTTGACGTTTGAATGCCAAAAATCCCTTCCGCCCACCAATGCGGTCGCTGAGGGTAACCGGCGGCGGCGTCGGCAGCCGAAAAGTGATTGGCGAACATATAAGACTTGGTCCACAGATCCGCAGCCAGCCCAATGACCGCGGGCAAAAAAAACAAGGCGACACGACCCACATCCGGTCGCTCGCCTTTTGAGGTTCTCTGATTTTGCAATTCCCAAGCCGCCGAAGCATCCTCGGCAACCGCCATCGACTCAGCTGGATCCAAATCAGTTTTGGCTGGCTTCTTTTTCACTCTGGCACTTAACGCAAAACGGTGTGTAGGGCATCACCTTCAAACGCGTTTTGGGAATCTTCCCAGAACACTCGGCGCAGGAACCATAATCACCCGCTTGGATACGCTCAAGAGCACCTTCAATCTGAGCCAGCGTTTCGCCCTCGTTCTTCATCAACAACAGCGTGTTGTCTTTTTCGAAGGTGTCCGTTCCCATGTCAGCCATGTGGTTGGAAACGCCCGAGCCCCCCGCCGCTCCATCGCCAGACAACGCTCCATCGGCCATCGTGGAAACGTTGCCACGCAGCCGAGCTCGCAGTGCTAACAGCAGCTCCTTGAAGGGCTTAACATCCGCCTTTTTCATTTTCGCCATCGATATACTCCTCGGGGAATGAACTCGCATTGCGATTTTCCCCGCTTCATCAGGTGTTCAAAAATTCCGCCTTCGGGTCGCAATCGTAAGATCGACTGGCCCCCAAAGCAATAAAATTCACAGGCATTACCAGCAAATTATTGTCCAAGTCACTAAAACATAGCGGTTTAGGAGCCCTATTCCGTTTGGAGACACTTTCCCGAAAATCGACAATTCGCTTACGCATTTCGCCAACTTGCATCTGGCCAACTTTCGTCATCGCTCTCCTCCGGGCTTTTTCGAATCTCCAACTCGTGCCAAAATAGAGCTTCCTAGCGCTACCAAGCGCTACCTAGAGCCACCGCGTGAAAAACCAATTTTCCGCCTCGACCTTTTAACTACGCCATGCCGCCCAAAGTGTTTCAAAATAATACGATTTTTGAATAACTTGCCAAAATCGTATTCGCTCGCGAAACCAAACATCACAAACAAAACCAACAGAAACCTTGTTTTCAAAGGAAATCCATGCTGAAAATCGCCATTAGCGGGGCCGCCGGCCGAATGGGTGCTCGCCTAGTCCATTTGGCTTGGAGATCGCCAGAATTCCAAATTGCTGACGCCGTTGACGCCGAAAAACACCCCGAATTAGGGGAGGACTGCGGAATGCTCGCTGGCATTGGCGAAATCGGCGTGCCGCTTTCAGCCCAATTTTCAGGGCACGCCGATGCGGTGATCGACTTTTCGGTGCCCGCCGGTGCCGATCGAGCAATCGACTATTGCCGTTCGTCCAAAACCCCTTTGGTAATGGCCACGACGGGCTTGGAAGAATCCACTTGCGAAAACCTCCAAGCCGCCGCAGCCGAAATTCCGATCGTGTTCGCGCCCAGCATGAGCCTGGCGGTCAACTTGACGATGAAGATGGTCGAAATGGCCGGCACGGCATTGAAAGATCATTCTTCGGGAGTGGATGTCGAAATCATCGAACGCCACCATCGCTACAAAGCGGATTCGCCCAGCGGCACGGCGCTAAAATTTGGCGAAATCGTTGCCGGTGCAATGGGGCAAACCCATCATCAGCACGGCCGCGAAGGGATGATCGGTCAGCGACCGACCAACGAGATCGGCTACCACGCGGTTCGCACGGGCGATAACCCCGGCGAACACACGATCGTCTTTGGCATGCTGGGCGAAACAATCGAAGTCAAAGTCGGCGCCTCCAATCGCGATTGCTACGCCGCAGGAGCCTTGGCCGCCGCCCTGTTCGTCGCCGGCCAAAAACCCGGCATGTATAATATGTTTGACGTGCTGGGTCTCTGATGGCCAAGTGCGACGAAGGATACCTGTGCGCCGTTTGCAGTGGCGACGTTGAAAACATAACCGACAGCGATCTCTACCTGCGCTACGTGATCGGTTTGCTGGACCCGGAACTACTGCACGCCCAGCCCGAAAAACATATTCGCTGCAACCCAACGCTGGCGCAATTCATCGTTTCCGACGACTTTGAAGCGGTCGTCGTGAAAGATGATTTTGGCAAACAAAACCTTGACCAAGACTACGTGGCCGAACGAGAAACTTTAGTCACCCGCGGTTGGCATCGCCTGAAAGAACTCAAGGCTTTAGGAGAAGTTTCCATTCTGGAATTCCCCTTGCCCGAAGTCATCGACAAATTGAAACGCAACTAGCCGTCGCTACTAACCAACGCCACGCACCGCAGCTATCCCAACCGCCCGAACCTCGGCTGCTGACCCCGTTCGAAAAACCGCGAAACCGAACCAAGTCCAGCTCCGCGTTTGACAACTACTTTGCCGTTGGTTCAACGGCATGGAAAACAGATCGATAGACAATCCCAGCCAGAGCGGCTCCTGCCGCTGGCGCGGCAATGAACAACCACAATTGCTGCATGGGCCAACCTTGACCGTTCACCATGGCCACCAGCGCCGGCCCCAAACTTCTGGCCGGATTGACACTGCAGTTGGTGACCGGGATCGCGAACAAGTGGATCAGAACCAGACACAGACCAATCGCCAGTCCAGCGAATCCAGCGGGTGCTCGCCAATCAGTTGCTCCCAAGATCACGATCAAAAACATGAACGTCAAAACCGCTTCGGTGATGAACGCGGCAACCATGTTGTACTTCCCCGGCGAATGGTCTCCAAAACCATTGCAAACCCCGGCATAAGATTCGACCGCGTACTCTGGCACTCCGCTACAAATCTGGAACAACAAAAACGCTGCCGCGATTCCACCGGCACATTGCACGATCATGTACGGCACCACGTCCTTCACATGGACTCGGCCGCCCAGAAACAAACCAAGCGTCACGGCGGGATTTAAATGAGCACCAGAAATATGGCCGATACCGTAAGCCATCGTGACGACTGTCAAACCAAAAGCCAACGATACGCCAACGAACCCGATGCCGAGGTGGACATCGTTGTCAGTCATGAATCCAGCTGCCAACAGCGCCGAACCGCAACCGCCAAAGACGAGCCAAAACGTACCAATAAATTCTGCGATGTATTTTTTTGTTGCATCCACGAGACAGGACCCTTCAAGAAAGATAAAAAGATGATCGACCGAGACATCCAAGGCGATCGGCAGTTGAATTTCTACCGCTGATGTTTGCAACGATTGCGAATCTGGGGCCTATTGCCCGGTAGTTTCTCAATCGCCTTTCGCCTAAGCGCAGCTTAATGA
>CAZROJ010000302.1:0-3727 GCA_964601665.1 uncultured Pirellulaceae bacterium | reverse complement strand
CAAGCGGTTGAGCAGGGATCGGCCGGGCAGGATTTTCCAGCGGACCTCAGCCGGCCCTTTTTCGTCCGCGCCATTCGCACTCAGCCTGCTGGAACCGGCGCCTGCGATTCAGGGGTTGACTGCGACCCCGACTCCGAAGCCAAACGCGTTGCGGGCGAACTTGTAAAATGGTCAACCGCGGGCGTCGATTTGCTGTTGTTGGACGCGGCGGCTACGGGCGAATTTGGCGGCACGGGGAAAACGATCGATTGGTCGCAAGTCCCCAATTTCCAAGCGGCCGTCAAACAACCGATCGTTTTAGCCGGCGGATTGAACGCGTCCAATGTCGCTCAAGCCATCGCGATCGCTGGCGTTCGAATCGTCGATGTCGCCAGCGGAGTTGAAAGTGAACCTGGCCAAAAAGATGTTGGACAGGTTCAAGAGTTTTCCGAGCGTGCGATGGAAGCATTCGGCAAACGCTAAGCGGCGATGCTAAAAATTTAACGCTTTAGGCGAAAGGCGATTGAGAAACTACCGGGCAATATGCGCAAGATTCGCAATCGTTGCAAACATCAGCGTTAGAAATTCAATTGCCGATCGCCTTAGCGGCGCGGCAGCGGTTGCCGGCGAAAACAGCGACCGCTGAATCTGATTTTTTAAATCGATTACTTAATTCGTTTGATAATGTGAAAACCGAAAGGGCTGCTCGCTCGATCGTATTGGGAGATTCCGAACTCTCCGACTTCCAGCTTGAAGCCAACATCGCCAAAGGCGGGCACCATGCCGTCTCGCGAAAAAACCTGACGGCTCATGTCAGCGGGGAGTCCCGAGTTCACCATTTTGTAAATGCCCGGCGGTGAGTCGTTCGTGTGTTGCTCGATCAACGCCGCAAAGTCCTCGCCGGATTTCGCCTTCGCCAGAATTTCGTTGGCCAGTTTACTGGCTTCTTCTTGAGTTCGCTGAATCGGTTTTCCGGGCAGCGTTCCTTTGAAAGCGATCAGGCAATGCTGCACCGTGATTTGGCTTGGCTCGCCATTTTCAGTTTGGACGATCGCGTTGCCATTGTCGACGGATTTGGATGGCTCTTGGCAGCCGACTGCCGCGGCGAAGCTGATCAGCAACAGGGTGCCGAAGGTCTGACGAAGTGCGGTTTGCATGAAATTCCTCTTGAAGTGTGTTTGAAGGTCAAAATTATAGAACAAGTTCGTCGTCGGAGCGTAAGGATCGTAATTGAGTCCCCCCGGTCAGAACAGCACCTCGCACGCGGTGTTCGCTGAATAGCTCGCAGTCGGACTGCCAAATTGAGTGTCAGCGATCGAGTTAAGGCGATCGGCAGTTGAATTTCTACCGCTGATGTTTGCAACGATTGCGAATCTTAGGCATATTGCCCGGTAGTTTCTCAAACGCCTTTGGCAAACGCCTTTGGCCTAAGTGAAGATTGGCAGACGAAGTAGGATGGGTTGCTTTTTGGTTGCTTTTTGAAGTTTTTCGCCCAAACGGTCACAAAATGGTTTTTTCCTGTAAAACAGGCTCAATAAAGTTGTGTTCGGTTGCTCAAAGCAGCGGTACACCTATATTATTGCATTGGGCTCGAATGTTGAGCACCATCGGGAGTCCCCGACATCTTTGATAATAGTGTCCATTTGTCCACATGAAATGGCACTTTCCGCCGCACCGCAGCATACGATCGCTGCCCATTTTCGCGGCAAAAAGTTTTTAAGAGAGCAAAGAATGAGTACTACCGTATCAGAACAGTTCGTATTTACTCCCGATACAAAGAACGGCATCGACTACAAAGTTGCCGATCTATCGTTGGCCGATTGGGGCCGCAAAGAGTTGGCTCTGGCCGAACAAGAAATGCCAGGCCTGATGGCACTCCGCCGCGAATACGCCGGCCAAAAGCCACTGGCGGGACAGCGTATCATGGGCAGCTTGCACATGACCGTTCAGACAGCCGTGTTGGCCGAAACGTTGGTCGAGCTGGGCGCTGAAGTTCGCTGGGTTTCCTGCAACATTTTCAGCACGCAAGATCACGCTGCCGCCGCAACGGTTGTTGGGCCAAAAGGCACTGTCGATGCACCGACCGGGATTCCTGTTTTCGCTTGGAAGGGCGAGACGTTGGAAGAGTACTGGGCCTGCACTGAGAAAGCTTTGGACTTTGGCAATGGTCAAGGCCCAACGTTGATCGTGGACGATGGTGGCGACGCGACCATGCTGATCCATAAGGGTGTCGAATTCGAAAAGGCTGGGAAAGTTCCTGGTCCTGAAACAACGGACAACGTTGAGTTCAAAGAAGTCCTGAAAACGCTAGCATGGTGCCTTGAGCAAAACCCGAACCGCTGGACGAAGGTTGCTGCCGAGTGCAATGGTGTATCGGAAGAGACAACAACCGGCGTTCACCGCTTGGTCGAAATGGCTGCTGAAGGCACGCTTTTGTTTCCAGCGATCAACGTCAACGACAGCTGCACGAAGTCGAAGTTCGACAACTTGTATGGCTGCCGCCACAGTTTGACTGACGGTCTGAACCGCGCCGCTGACGTCATGTTGTCGGGTAAAGTGGCCGTTGTTTGCGGTTACGGCGACGTCGGCAAAGGCAGCGTTCAATCGCTCAAAGGCCAAGGATGTCGCGTGATCGTGACGGAAGTCGATCCAATTTGTGCGCTTCAAGCCGCAATGGAAGGTTTCGAAGTCAAGACGTTGGAAGAGACTTTGGACTACGCGGACATCTTCATTACCACGACGGGTAACTACAACATCATCCGTCTTGAGCACATGGAGAAGATGAAGGACAAAGCGATCGTCGGTAACATCGGTCACTTCGACAACGAGATCGACATGGTTGCTTTGGAGAACGCCACGAAGCGTACCAACATCAAGCCTCAGTTTGACATGTACACGTTTGACAGCGGCAACAGCATTTTGGTGCTGGCAGAAGGTCGCCTGTTGAACCTCGGCTGTGCCACTGGCCACCCAAGTTTCGTGATGTCAGCTTCGTTCACCAACCAAACAATCGCTCAGATTGATTTGGCTTTGAACGCCAACGGCACCGAGACAATTTCGGGAACCAAGTACGAGCGTGGCCAAGTTTACGTCTTGCCAAAGATCTTGGACGAAAAGGTCGCTCGACTGCACCTAGACCAACTGGGCGTCAAGCTGACCGAGCTAACACCCGATCAAGCTGCTTACATCAACGTGCCAGTCGAAGGCCCTTACAAGCCTGAGCACTACCGTTATTAATCAGCGGACAAATCGATTGCTGGCACTTAACGTCGAGGCGTTTAAGTGTAGAGTCGGTTTTCGAGACCAAGTGAAAAGAAGCAAAACGCGGCTCAAACGAGTCGCGTTTTTTTATGCGAAGTCGGTGAGGGCGAAAGTTACCTTGCTCTGCGATCAGCAGCACTGCAGGGACACATTCTGCAAGTGCCGGCGGCACTCCGTGACGCCGAATCTGATCGGTAATCTATCGAGTCCTTCGCCAATTCATCAATAAAACTCACCCTTATGTTTCACGCGAAACCCCCGCAGAGTCACCTGCAACCTCGCCAGTTTCACGTGGAACAAGAAAAGTGATTAGGTCGGCAATTCGTAGTTAGCTTGATCTTCGACGACCGTGAATGGGCCCTCGCGCATGTCGTCCCGAAACTTGACTTTTGCGTAAATCTCCGCCAGCGAAATCTCGACGTCGACGGTCATTAGTGCTGTGAATCTCAATTTCGTGTGGTTCTTCGTGCCAGCACCTTTACCAAGC
>CAZROJ010000301.1:0-3732 GCA_964601665.1 uncultured Pirellulaceae bacterium | reverse complement strand
GAACGCTCGTTGATCATCGATCTAGAGAAATCATGCTGGCATCTTAAATTCGTACACAATTCCGGTTTCCGGCGCTAGCCTCCGGCCAACAATCCCCATGCCGTCGATCGCTGCTGAAGTCCACACGAGAATCTAGCGACTCCACTCGTGCTCACGAACCACCATGTTTACACCCGACCAATATCAACTGCTCGACTTTGGCCAGCACCAAAAACTGGAACAGTTTGGCGGCGCTGTCGTTAGCCGGACCACCCCCTCGGCCCCCGGCCGTAAGCAACTTCCTGCGGCATGGCACGAAGCGGATTCAATTTACGACGACGATCAAAAACAAAACCAGCGTTGGTCAGGAGCGGCCCCCAACCCGTGGGCAATTCAATTTGGCAACACTCGACTCCGATTCGAACTACGTCAAACACCTTCGGGACAAGTTGGCGTCTTTCCCGAACAAGCGACCAACTGGGATTGGATCCAGAATTCACACCTCGACCTCGACGGCTGCACCGCCTTAAACCTCTTCGCCTACACCGGCGGCACGACCATGGCTTTGGCCGATCGGGGCGTCAAAGTCACGCACGTTGACGCCGCGTCCAGCGTCGTCAAGTGGGCGCGCGGTAATGCGGAACTCTCAGGACTACGCGATCATCCCATCCGCTGGATCGCCGAAGACGCAGTTCGATTTGTGCAGCGAGAAATCAAGCGAGGCAATCGCTACGACATCCTTATCGCCGATCCACCTTCCTTTGGTCGAGGCCCCAAAGGAGAAACGTGGAAACTTGAACGCGACATCGACAACCTGATGCTGGGGCTTGCCGAACTTCTGAGCGATCGACCGACGATGCTAATTTTCAGCAGCCACACGCCCGGATTCGAAGACCAAGCGTGGCGGCGCACCGTTGAACGACATCTCGCTTTGCCAGCGGGCCACTCAGAGTCGCTATCCCTATTCTTGGATGCAAGATCGGGGCAACGTTTGCCATCGGGGCACTGTTTTCGCTGGACACGGTAGAGGATTGTTTCAGCTGGGTTTGCGGAGCCGACGCAAAAGGCTTCGGCGGTTTGAATATTTGAGAAATCACGACCTTGACACCATGAAACGTTAGGTCTATCTTTTTGCTTCCTTTGGTGGCGGCAGCCTGGCGCCATCGAATCCAAGGGCCCGTAGCTCAGCTGGGAGAGCGCCACACTGGCAGTGTGGAGGTCGTCGGTTCGATCCCGATCGGGTCCACTGCTAAAAGCCCCGTGAAACCAAGCGTTTCGCGGGGCTTTCTTCGTTTCCGGTCTTCGCCGGGTAAGACGCCCAAACCACTGCAATCATCCTGAATTGTCTCACTTGGGCAGCTTTTGGGGGCCATGTTGGGGGCCATAATCGATTGCTGTTTTTGAGCCTCAAAAGTTCTTAAGGCTGGCGGAAAGTCACTAACCTGACTAACCATACTAACCACGTTGAAAACGTCGGCAGAAACTCCAACTGTTCCGGTCGCTTGGTTGCCTTTCGTTTCCGTTGGTGCGTTCAATGATGGCAACGCGT
This sequence comes from uncultured Pirellulaceae bacterium, assembly GCA_964601665.1. GTDB lineage: Bacteria > Planctomycetota > Planctomycetia > Pirellulales > Pirellulaceae > Mariniblastus. The sequence goes on along the minus strand of CAZROJ010000301.1, from coordinate 2,204 downwards.
TCAACGCTCCGTGAATGTCCAATAGTTTTGGATCGGTGTAGACGTTCATCGTTAAATCGATTTTCGAATGTCGCATTGCCGCTTGGGCAGTACGCGGGGCAACTCCGGACGCAGATAGCAGCGTTCCAAATGTATGCCGCAGAGCGTGAACATCGATCGTTCGGCCCCGCTCGTCGGTCTTGTCGATTCCAGCCGCTGCCAAATCACGGTTCAGGATTCTCACCAACCCAGCAGGAACATTGAAAAGCAAATGTTCGGTCTGGAAAAAACCGCCTTTGTGCCGTCACTTTTGACTAACACCAGCGCGGTTCGTTCTTTGCCGCCCTTGCCGACCCAAACGGCAATCTGTTTGCCACGCAGCTTTCTTAGGGTCGTCGAATGCGGTACGGGCTTGAGAAACGTTTTCTTAAACAACGTCTGCATCGTCATGCTTCCGCTCAATAGAGGTCGAATAGACTATCTTTTTCAATCCTAATTTTCATCGTCAAAAATCCGACGTTGAACCGCTGTTCCTGTTTCAAATAGTTGGCGACATATTGCTTTGTGGCTTCAATTTCACGGAATGGATCAAGCCCGTTGTCTTCAGCTAACTTAATCGCCTTACCAAATTCGATTTTGAGCGGCTTCTCGGGAACCAATATTAGACCAGCTAAAAAGTTCGCTTGATATTCGAGTCGGGCGTAGTCTGCATCGCCTATTCCATTGGCCACAAACGCCTTCCATTGTTCAAGATTTTCGAAGTCGGCTTTCTTCAAAATTTCAGCGTGCAAGATCGCGTGACTCAATTCGTGGGCAATCGTGAACAGGTAGCGTGCTTCTTGAGTCTGATAAACGGCTTCATCAACACGAATTTCAGTCAGATCTTTACTGATGAAACCAACGATGTCGTATGTCCGTTGCAATCCCGCAATGGAATTATGTCGATGCCGAATCCAAATTCAGCGATACGATCAATTGGCACTGGCAGATTCTTGGGCAGGTTGTATTCGCTTTGAAACTTGGCAGCTTGTTGGCGAAAGCTATCTTCGCTCAAATAGGGAACATTCAATTCTAAGTTTCCTTGATTTTGTCGATCAGCTCGTCTAATTGTTCCGATGTAATTTTCTGCGAGCGAATCGTTCTGAAGAGCACAGGCAGTTTTTCCACCACGCTTTCATCGCTCATAATGTCCGCCGGGATATGTCCGCGCCCTGTTGCAGCCAAATCAAAAAAGTCAAACCACTCAGCCGAACCGCGTTTGATGTCTAACGCCAGCGCGTAGGCCTCAAGCTTGTCTGAATTTTGAGGAGGTTGGAAAATCCCGCGTTCAAGCTTGCTGTAATTTCCATGGTCAAACCCATGTTGATTACAAAATTCTCGTAGGCTTAATTCAAGCCGTTGCCGGTGTTGTTTTAATAGTTTGCCAAATGTTTTCATTGGAATTGCCTTTCAAGCCATTCGCGAAGCGACCTTCCTTGGTTCGGCCCAAACGATACCCGTGTTGTATAAATAATACAACGCCAGCGATAAAAATCAAACATTAGGGAGAAATGTTCTTAAAACACGGGCATTTTTGACATTCCAAATGCTGGCATATCCAATTGACTAGTTTCAGAGTCAGGCAACGGTAAGCAAGGGAATTCCTTACCGCAGTGATCGCAACGTCTGCTCAGGTAGCAGTCAGCGGTTGGTGATCCGATCAAAGCCGACCTGAATACTTTTTGAGCATCGCCCGCGTTCGCCGGGCAGTTGGTTCGAAAACGCTGCCTTGATTGATTCAGTGCTGGGATAATCACGGAACGCAGGTCGATCGAGATCGGGTACCAAAACAACATCGCAACCGGCAAACAGCTTTTCAAAACCTTTGAGCAGTTTGCAACCGCTCGTTCCAGCCGCGTTGAAAGCGTTCACGTCCGCAGCAAGCCACCAAATCCGGGAGTGCAGTTCTTTTTAAAACTCAGTTCGCGCTCGATGTTCGCGCGAACATTTTTAAGCCGAGTCTCGTTTCCTGCGCTCGCAGGTTCGAATTGCTTGGAGTTTGCGTTCCGCAGCTTTCTTAGGGTCGTCTGTCGAAGCTTCGAAGAACCCATGACCTACTTCGTTTTTTGAACTCTCGTCGGTCTCATCGGCAACCGCTTTGTTCACTTCAACAGCCAAGTCTCGAAGGTCTGGTTTGTGATGATTTTGTTCATGAGATTTCGAAGACGGGGTCAGGAGAATAGCGA
>CAZROJ010000300.1:0-3746 GCA_964601665.1 uncultured Pirellulaceae bacterium | reverse complement strand
GGGCCTATTGCCCGGTAGTTTCTCAATCGCCTTTCGCCTAAGCGCAGCTTAATGAAAATGCCTCGCGGTAAGAGCCTCCATCCTTTCCAGCTTTGGAAGCAAAGTCGATAGCCAATAACCACAAAAACGCGTGCCAAACTCACTTTTCTCATCATGAGTCAACATTCTCATTTTGAGTCGCACTTCGACGACTCAGAAGCTCTTTGGCGTGCGTCAAAGTGTTAGCCGGAAGGGACCGCTGATTGAATCACCTGCCGCTGCACAAAGACCTTGGCCTCTGCGATTCAATTAGTAAATCGACTGATCATTTTTTGCACCGCTAAATCGCAGGCTGCGTAGCCCGCCTGCTGGCCCGTGTTCGTGCACGCCATCGCAGCGAAGTCCTTATCCAAAAAAATCCAGATAACGGCAAAGCAGTGCGTGTTGGATCCTGCATGCGAAAGCGCCGGCCCCATTGGCGTGTCGACCCTGATCCAGCCACAACCGTACTTGCCTCCGACGCTGGGCGCTGACACCTGCCCCCGATGCAAATGTTCAAACGTCGCTTGTTTTTTCAACAGCGGTTCTGGTTTTTTCCGCAGATGCCATCGAGCGTATTTGGCGTAGTCACCAATCGAAAGATTGACTGTTCCGCAAGACGCGTACACCGACGGATTTTCGGCTCCCGCAATGCGTGGGTCGATAGGATCTCCGTTTGCCTGATGCCCCCACAGCAGAGGTTCTTTTAGCTTGGACGCTGACGCCAATGTTCGAAAACGAGCACTCTGCATTCCTAAAGGCCCGAACACTTCCTTCTGCATCAAGACTTCATAGGCTTGATTGGTCCTGGCTTCCATCATCGCCGCCGCAACCACGAAACCAATATTCGAATAGTGATACTCGCCTCGTTTAAATTTCGGCTTCTTTTTGAGCACGCGATTGACCAGCCGTTTTCGTTCCTCGCGCGGCGAGTTTTCTTCTTTAAAAAAAGACGCCCACGCTGCTCCTACCGTATTCAAATCAGCTCGAACCCCACCTTGATGCGACAACAAATCGTCCAGCGTCACGCCCAACAAATCCGAATGAACGGACACCGAACTGTCCCCACCCCAAACTTCGCCAATCGTTGTCGACCAACCAATCTTTCCTTGCTCGACCAGCACCGCCGCCAAGGTTGCGGTCATTGATTTTGTGTTGGACCCAATCGGATGGCGGTCCGAAAGTTCAACATCCGATCGCCCGCCGACCTTGCGAACGCCACTGCATGCCGACACCAACGTCGACTCGGAATTCACGACGGCCACGGTCAGCGAAGGAATCTTTTTGCGCCGGCAAATATCGGCCAACATTTGCTCGACTTCGCCAACATCAATCGACTGACCCGCCAGCGAAGCTTGAACCCACAAAATCGCAATTAAAATAATCGCGATCACGAAAACAAACTTGGGAAATAATTTTTGCATTGAAACTTCCATTAATTGCTCAGCCGAAAAAAATAAGGCAACGGCCTCGCGAACTCGGCCCGCCGGGGGTCGCTGTAATCGCTTGTTGGCCGAGTAAAAAAACGCCAGTGCGGTTGGCGTGTTACCAAACCGACTCCTGCAGCAGGCCATCGGCGATAATTTTAATATCGATTTTTGTCGTCAGGATAACCGGTTTGCGGTTTAGCTGCCAAAATAATAACAGTACAGTGTTTGAACGGCTCCGCAGACGCCATTAACGACTCCCAGGTTTGCATCGTGCGGCTAATTCTGGCAGGAACCGTCTGGACGCAGAACTCGAAGTGTTCCACGATTCTAATTATCAACACACAAGAAACACGAACTCTCAAACAAATCATGAGCTCAGTGAAAACATCTCGCATCGCAGCCATCGCCCAAGGCAATTTCGACGGCCTCCTTCGCAACGCCGACCCGGCAAAACTCTACGAGGAGGCAATCAAATTTGACAACGGTGAAATTACCCAATCAGGCGGCTTGGCTTCTTGTTCGGGAGAGAAAACCGGACGCAGCCCCAAAGACAAACGAATCGTGATGCAGGACAGCATCAAGGATGACGTCTGGTGGGGCGAAGTCAACATGCCGTTTTCCGAAGTTTCGTTTTCAAAAACCAAACAGCAAGCCGTCGACTTCCTGGACTCCTGCGAACACTTTTACGTCTTGGATGCGTTCGCCGGTTGGGACCCCAAGTCGCAGTTGAAAATTCGCGTGATCTGTTCCCGAGCCTACCACGCTTTGTTCATGCACAACATGCTGATCCGGCCGACCGCTCAGCAACTGGAAAACTTCGGCGAACCCGACTACGTGATCTACAACGCCGGCAGCCAACCAGCTGACGAATCGATTGACGGCGTTGATTCATCCACGTCGGTTGCTCTCAATTTTGATGCGGGCGAAATGGTAATTCTCGGCACCGAATACGCCGGCGAAATGAAAAAAGGCGTGTTCACGATCATGAACTACCTGATGCCTAAAAAAGACGTCCTGTCGATGCACTGCTCGTGCAACGTCGGTGAAGAGCACGACGTGTCGCTGTTCTTTGGGCTCTCGGGAACCGGCAAAACGACCCTGTCGGCCGATGGCGAACGCGAACTCGTTGGCGACGACGAACATTGCTGGAACAACAATGGCGTCTTCAATATCGAAGGCGGTTGCTACGCCAAGTGCATTGATCTTTCGGCCGATAAGGAGCCGGAAATTTTCAACGCAATTCGTTATGGCTCGGTTTTGGAAAACACCGTCCAAGATCCGATGACTCACGAAACCGACTACCACAACGTTTCGATCACACAAAACACGCGTTGCAGCTACCCAATCGAATACATCGAAAACGCCAAGATTCCTTGCGTGGCCGAATCGGCTCGGAACATTATCTTCCTGACCTGTGATGCGTTCGGCGTTTTGCCGCCCGTGGCCAAGCTAACCGCCGAACAAGCGATGTACCATTTCATCAGCGGCTACACGGCCAAAGTCGCAGGCACTGAAATGGGAGTCAAAGAACCCGAGGCAACTTTTTCGGCCTGCTTCGGCGCCGCGTTCCTCGTCTGGCATCCAACCAAGTACGCCCAACTGCTGGCCGAAAAAATGAAAACGCACGGATCGTCGGCATGGCTGGTCAACACCGGGTGGAGCGGTGGCGCATTTGGCGTGGGTTCGCGAATCAGCCTCAGCTACACGCGAGCGATCATCGATGCGATTCACAACGGTCAACTGTCGGCGATGGACTACGTGTCGGATCCGATTTTTGGACTCCACAGCCCCAAAGGTTGCCCCGGCGTGCCCGGACGTATGCTGCAACCGCGAGGCACCTGGGCCGACCCGGCCGAGTTCCAAAAGATGGCTGCGATTCTGGCGCACCAGTTCCACGATAATTTCAAGCAGTACGCGGACAAAGCCTCTCCAGGCGTGATCGCGGCTGGCCCGAAAATCTAAAATCTAAAAACGGCTTTGTGGCTGAACCAAAAGCAGAAATAGCGAGAACCAAAAAGAACGAGAACCAAAAAGAACGTTCCCGAAAACATCTCGTTTTGCGGAAATTTCCACCTTCAAGTGGCTTTGAAGCCAAAAATCGTCCTAATTCCCCGTCTTTTACCAAGCCATTGCAAAAAATGGCCGAAAAGATCATACTTTTAGGCTTAAACGAAAACCAAAAAAACATTCTGCTGGCGGCGCGTTTTTCATCCACTGAGAACGTTGCCGCTTTATTTACTTGGCGAGGTCCTGATGAGTTTAGTTCCGGAAGTTGAATTGAAAGATATTTTGTTGTCC
>CAZROJ010000299.1:0-3780 GCA_964601665.1 uncultured Pirellulaceae bacterium | reverse complement strand
ATCCGAAAGCTCAGAGCCCTGAGACGTGGCGAGGCCGTAACTTGTTGGGATTTGCGCTGACGAAAGTGCGCGAATCAAGAAGTTAGAACTAATCTTATCATTGTGGAGTAAACGACAATGTCCGTTATCAAATGGCTCGGAAAGATCGCTCAATCGACAGTCGATCCCGGCCGACAACAACGAATTGACAACCTCGAGGCGCACCTAATAAAAATGTTGAAGTCCGGTGGTCAGAATTTTTCAATTGGTCAAGTTCAACTACCTCCGGATTTTTCCCCCGAAGATCTGAGGGATGCTTCCGAAAGGTTGTTTTCGAAACAGCTAGAGCGGGCGTGGGCCGACCAAGTAATTACAGTTGCTGAAAGTAAGCAGTTGTCGTTTCTGATCAGGGCTTTGCAGATCCCCAAGGATAAGGTTCAGGCAATGCAATTGGCTTGCGTTAAACGAGCTTTTGAGATTGTTCTAGCGAAGTCAATCGACGATGGAGTCATTGATGCGAAAGAAAAAAAGCATCTTTCACATATCACAGGACAAGCCGGTATTTCTCTGGGTGACTTCGTAAACACTTACTTTAAGTCTGAGTGCGAAGATTTCCTGAGAGGCGTTTTTCTCAATGCTGTGAACGATGGGGCGATAACTCAAGAGGAATGGGGGAATCTGGTTTCGGCGATGGAGGCTCTTGGCGTTTCGAAAGACGAATTTTTTTCCAAGATAGCAAAGCAAGCCAAGGCATTTGTCGAACACGTGCTTGCCGACGCCAAATCAGACGAGTGTATTAGCCCAGATGAAGAATCGTACCTGCTTTGGTTACTCGATAATTTGAAGCTGCCTAAGCCGTTCTGTCGCTATGTTGTCGAGGAGATAAATTCAATCAAGTCGCTCGAGCAGATTGCAGCCGGAAAACTGCCATCTATTGAGGCACCTGAAGGACTGGAAACAGTTGGCGGTGAGCTAGTCCACGCGGCTGAAATATGTTATTTCCACCAAACGCGAAATCTAAAGAGCGGGCCAAAAGTTACGATCCACGAGGGCATCTTGTTTCTTACGGATCGAAAGATTGTTTTTGTTTCGGCGTCAAAGTCGCTGCGACTTAGCTACCGCTCGATTTTGGTGCATGCTGGAAACGAGTCTCTCATTAAATTTCGTGCTCAGAACAAGCCGGAGATTTTGCTGGAGCTGGAAGAACCGGACCGGACCGTTTATCCAATTTTTTGCAGCGCATTGGCTATAGCAAACCAGACTAAAACTGCGAGCTCAGATGGTAAACGAAGTCGCCATATCAGTCGTGATGTTAGGCAGACAGTATGGCGTCAGTACGGTGGCCGATGTGCCGATTGTGAGGCAGACGATTATCTTGAGTTTGACCATATCATCCCGGTGGCAAAAGGTGGGAGCAACGCAGTGGCAAACATCCAATTGCTTTGCCGGCGGTGTAATAATAAAAAGTCAGATCGGATATAGTGTTGCATCCGTTTCGATGCCTGCTGAACTGACACTCGGGAAAGGGAAGTAAAAATCCATCGACTAAAATCAATTGTAGAAGACCAGGGTTCCAAAGCTGGGCGAGTTTTCGACTTTTCGATCCAAGTACTTATCGTCGTTTCGTTGATTACGTTCTCGGTTGAAACTTTGCCCAATCTGTCGTCGGTCTCGCGATACTGGCTTCGAGTCGCTGAAACATTTACGGTCACTGTATTTACGATTGAGTACGTTCTTCGCGTTTCTCTGGCCGAAAAGAAACGAGAATTTGTGTTCTCGTTTTTCGGGATTATCGACTTGATTTCAATCCTGCCGTTTTACATTTCTGCAGGCATTGATCTTCGTTCGATACGAGCATTCAGATTACTGCGTTTGTTCCGCGTATTAAAGCTGGTTCGCTACAGCAAAGCGATCCAGCGATTTCACCGAGCTTTGCTGATTGCTCGTGAAGAACTAGTGCTGTACTTCATTGTCACACTGATGTTGGTTTATTTGTCCGCAGTCGGAATTTATTATTGCGAATCGGACGCTCAGCCGGAGAAGTTCCAGTCAGTGTTTCATAGCCTTTGGTGGGCAGTTGTAACGTTGACGACAGTTGGATATGGTGACGTCTATCCGGTCACTGTTGGCGGTCGAATTTTTACTTTTTTAATGCTCTTGGTTGGGTTGGGGATCGTTTCAGTGCCAGCCGGAATAGTATCTTCTGCACTCCAATCGGCGCGTGAAACGGAGTCGTAGAATAAACGGCAGATTGGCTGGCCCTAACTTGCTCGTCGGACTGGTTAGTGAATCTAACTTAACCATAAGTCATCACTGTTAAAAAGTATTTTCATTTTCTTGCATAAATCTTGCGGTCATGGTCGTGCTTTGGATCGCCCGAGACGAGTTCTATTTAATGGGCATCTCCAATGGTCGCTTTCTCTCTTCGGTGGCACTGAAACGAAATTTCGACGCTCAGCGAGCGGATTGGCGTTTATATCTATCGAGCTTGGTCTAAGTACTGAATTCATATTTTGACAGCACTAGCTTCTTGCTGGCGTTGATTCGCGTGTCAATAATATATACACCGAAGGGAATTATGGAGAAGGAATGGCCGATGTTGAGTTACATCGAAATATCCTCTGCCCCATCATAAGAAGAAGCCATGGCTGGACCGTATAAAGCAGATGCAATCGCAAACGAATTTTTGAACGATCGTCTCGGTGAGGACATTACTCCGATGAAGATTCAAAAGCTAGTCTATTACGCGCACGCTTGGTCTCTTGCATTGTTTGACGAACCACTAATTAGTGACCGAATCGAAGCGTGGGAATATGGCCCTGTTGTCCCCGCTCTTTACTCAGAATTTCGCGAGTTCAGAAATCAACCCATTAGGCGATTGGCATGCGAACTCGATTTTGAAAACTTGCGAGAAGTCCCAGACCGCATCGATCCTGAGGACGAACGAACCAAACAGTTGATAGATCGTATCTGGCAAAAGCTAGGGCACTTCACGGCGACTCAGCTTTCAAATCTCACGCACTCACCAAATGAACCATGGTTTAAAATTCCTAAGAAGAGGCCCGGGTTAGCTATTCCAGACAAGCTGATCAAAGAGTGCTTTAAAAAAATGATCGGGGAAAATGCCTGATCCGGAAAAGCCACCGTGGTGGAAAGAGCAACTCGACCGGATGTCTGTTCCTGAGACACCGGATGACACCGCAGATTCAGATACAAAAAATGAACTGAATGACGTAAGGCAGCATCCCGTTGTCGCGACTATAATGATAGTTGTCGGCTCAATTGGAACACTCTTAATCTTGGCATCATCTGCACTCTGTTGGTATGTCGCCGCAGTCGAGCGAGCCCTCGGCGAGCCTCAAAATAGTTCCAGCGAAACAGGAGCTGCCGCGGTCAAAGCATTGGAGGGCCTCGGTCAAGTTCAGGACCTTTTTTGTGGCCTAGGAATCGAACTTTTCGCAAGTGCCGCAATGCTATTCTTTTTCGTACATTTGAGTAACAGCCGTAAGCAAGCGCCGAAAACAAACACGCTGCTCTATTGCGTTGTGGCAATTGGAATTGCTTGCTGTGTGTTACCGTTGATGTTTTCCGTGACATTTGTGTCGTCAACATTTGAGTCACTAGGTATCGAGGTTATGGGGGCAATTATAGTTTTCGCACTGTTAGACAATGTCCTTGAACTCATACGAGACAAAGGTTCGGAGTAGCGTTACCAACTTCGAGAATAATACGATTAAAGTTTTGCTGAATCGTTGCTGCTCTAGATCAGCTCTGTAACCGTTGCGTCGCTGTCGGCAAAAC
>CAZROJ010000298.1:1362-3801 GCA_964601665.1 uncultured Pirellulaceae bacterium | reverse complement strand
GAGATGTGAGATGTGAGATGTGAGATGTGAGATGTGAGATGTGAGATGTGAGATGCGAGATGCGGGCGTGAAGAGCGATCGAGGGGCAGTTCGAAATGCGCGTCGGTCGCCGAAATCACTTGGTCGCACTTTCGCTCGCGATCAATTTGGGGGTAAAAATATTCCTTGCGGCTACCAGTGCAGCGTTCCAACTCGAATTTTCAAATGGAACAAAGCACTAGCATAGTCGCTGAGAATAGTTCGTTGGCAAACGTTTTAAGCCACACGTTGAAAACTTTGATCGTGATCGACCAAGTAATCAACCGTTAATGCCGGGTCGTGGTTGGCATTCCAGCCGGTTGAAAAGTCAGCGGCCGATTTTTTGTAATGGTCGTAGTGTTTCACCATTTCGGCAATGCAGTTGACAAGGTCGCCTTGATCGGTGGCGGCGAGCCCAACGGTGCCGGTTGGGATGGGACCGGTTGACGTTTTTGAATAGGTCGCGACGCTGAGTTGATGAATTGTGGCGGTCGATTTGCCAAACGCATTTTTAAGCGTGAAGCGTACTCGTGTTGCCTGAGGGGCGACATTGAAAAGCACGTTTGAACGCTGGTTGCGACGCCGAACGCCAGCCACGCGAAGGCTCGATTGAATCCGTTGTCCGTTTTGGGAATACTGCTGGACTTCGATACGGCAATAGACTCCCGATTCCTGTGGCCAATGCCAAGCAAAAGCCAACGACATGACCTTTTCCGTGTTCGCGGGGGACACTTCGAATTCGAACGAGTGTTTGCCTTGGTCGAAAGAAACAACGCCACCGGGCAGCGGTACGTTTCGGTGGCTCCACTGAAGATTTTCAATTGATAGCTTTCGAACGGGATCCAGTCGTTTTGCAGTTCGATCGGCATAAGCAAAATTAGCTTCTTCGATTTGATCCGAGAGCCAACTGCCGGCCGATACGATCACCGGTTTGCCGCAGGCCAGTAACTCGCCAAGAATTCCGGCTCGACGACTGAAGTACTTACGGCCATCGTAAAACAACAAGCCAATGTCGGCGGAGCGAATAAGTTTGACGTACTCCGCGGCAGGAAGCGGGTGTTCGGCATATTGAATCGGAGGTTTTTCGTTTGAGTGTTGAGGAACCTGCAGCGAAATTTTTTCTTGTTTGGATGGCCATTTGGGCTTGGGTCGTTGGACGATCAGTTGAACCTGCTCGCTGGCCAAATGGCTCTCCCAGATGCTTCCCACCAGCGACTGGAGATATTCTTGCTGTCCTTTTTCACGACGGATTCCACCAGGACAAACCACCCGCAGCGTTCGGGGGGAAGACGAAGTGCTCAACGGCAGTACGTCGCTTGATCGGGGAGTATTTGCTTTGGTGTCGGTGTTTTTGGATTCAGTTTTTGCTAGGGCCCGGTCGGAGGGCGTTTCGAGTTTTGAAAGCTGAAGGGGGCGGTCGATGCTTTTTGGCGGCAAAGCACGACCGCATCGAAATTCGTCTGCGATTGGATAAGGGAGCGAATGAAATTGGGCGACGCCAAGTAGATTGTATTGGTTGGCGAGAGTCTGAGATGTTGTGTGGAAATGAATCGAATGTCCACTCAGATTTTTCAGTGCGGACTCAATGTTGTCGGCTACCAGTGCGGCGGTGTCCTTTTGTTCGGCGTATTCGTCGGTGCGGCCGTCGAACAGATTGAAGTGAAATTGCAAATGCCATGTCGCTCGACGGCTCGCGGGGTTGCTGGCAAGAAATTTTGGTAAGCCCGTCAATTCCAATTCTGAAACGGTCGTTAAGAAGACTTGATCGCCGGTTTCGAAAACGATGTCCTTGAACATGCGAGCGCAGTCGTCGGCAAACTGTCTCGCGATCCAATGACGACGGCGTCTGTGAATTAAACCGCCAGCTGCGGCGAAACATCGGCTGAATAAATTTTGGTTGGGTGTGGGGGGAAGCGTTTGCGGCGAACGGCTGCGAGTCATTTGCTGCAGGCCGGCCAAGTAGCTGTCGGTTTGATAAACGGTGTTTTTAAAAGCGGGAATAATTCGCGTGGCATCGTCGTTGCTTGCAGCAGTCGGGTGGTCGAACCAATGCTGGGCGTCGAATTTTCGATTCGTGCCGATGGTTGTTTTTAGCCCTTGTTGTTGAGCGGCCAAGGCGACACATCGGGCGTAGTCCAAGTGGTGGCCACCAGTGCCTTTGAGCGATTGATCGATGATGTAAAGGTTTGCCACGGATTTAATTAAAAACGTTGAACGGACGCATGGTTTGGCTGGCGAAAGGCAGTTGAGGATTCATTGAAGGCCTTGGCCAGATTTTCGATCGTTTTAAGCTTGCGTTGGCCGGTTTTTTTCCGTCGACCGTCTTCGCAGTTGCTCGAGCGGGAATAGTAGGCGAATTTACTTACGGGCCCAAGACGAATGTTGTCAGAGCTAGGCCGCGGGTGTGGTGGCTGACGACTG
>CAZROJ010000298.1:0-1262 GCA_964601665.1 uncultured Pirellulaceae bacterium | reverse complement strand
GGGCCCAAGACGAATGTTGTCAGAGCTAGGCCGCGGGTGTGGTGGCTGACGACTGCGGTCGGCTTGCGGGGTGCCAGATGGATGGCGGATTTGGATGGCGGGGTTGTGCGTCGATAGGGAAATCGACAGCTTCGTGGCGCGATTCATCTTGACCTTGATTTTGGAAATGCCCTATCTTTTCGCTGTTCCCAGTTAAAGACGCCTTCGCAAAACGGAATTTGCATGTCTCAGCAAAAACAACACACGGTTATTCTTCCCTATTTTTGTCGTGAAGAAGTCGATCGGTATTTGAAAATCGCTCGGCGACTGCAGCAATTCCCGGCCCCTCAATGCGACGTTACGTATTTGTTGGCTTCGAGTCCCAAAACCGAAACCGATCAAGAATTGGTCGATGCGTTTTCGCAATTGGGAACCACGATCCCGTTTGCCTGCCCGACTCAGATTTTTGGATATCCTGAAGGGCCAGGGGCGATGTTTTGGGACTGCATGGAGTTTTTACAGGCCAACCATCAAGGATCAGACGGATTTAGTCTGTGGCTGGAATCCGATATGGCTCCGGTTAAAGAGGACTGGATCGATCGGCTGTCCGACGAGTGGTATGCTGGCGAGCAAACGCCGGTCATGATGGGGGCTTTTGTTCCAGAAGTTTACAAGTATCGGATTTGGAAAAAGCCAAAGTTGATTTTGCATCCGCACATCAATGGTGGAGCTTGCTATGCGATGGATTTTGCTTCGCATATGCCGCCGGAGGCTCGTGAAGGGGTTTTTGACATGGCCGTGTTTAAGTTCGCCGAACAGGCTGGACGCGCCCGGTTCACTCGACAAATTTCGTTTTCGACCAACAAACGAGTTCGACGTGATGTGCAGGATCAAGACAAGGTTTTGTTGCACGGCTTCATGCAGGAAAAAGATTTGTTCATCGATCAATGTCTGAAACCGGTTACCGAAGCGGAAGCGAGTCGGGCGAGTTGGAATCCGATTTTGGATCGATTGGAAGCATTCCAACGACGGATGAAGGTTCAGTTTGTCCGTCGTGGTCGGCAGGCGATGCTGGAGAACATGTTTTTGGAGAAAAGTAAGTTTGAGGCGGAGCATCCCGAGGTGTTTCGGTATCGTTCCAAGGCAGCCTGAGCGGTGAGGTGAGGTGAGGTGAGGTTGGAACCCTGAGACGCGGCTCGGAGTTCGATGATTTTCTAATTTGATAATTTGAGATATGAGATATGAGATATGAGATATGAGATATGAGATATGAGATATGAGAT
>CAZROJ010000297.1:0-3807 GCA_964601665.1 uncultured Pirellulaceae bacterium | reverse complement strand
TTTTTACCGGTTTAACACGGGATCCGGAAGACGGCGATGTTTCGGCGGCAAAGTTGAGACTTGCCGTTGGCTGAGGTGCTGAAGAAGAAGTTTGACCCGCTCTATTCATTGTCGTCGCTCGAATCTAAAATTTTCATTCGAAATCGGCGTAGTTGAATCACTGGCCGGTCATGGTCATTTCCTAAGACGCCAACAGAAACGATTAAAATGTCCTCGTCTACGGCAACCCGCGTATTCAATTTTTCAGCTGGCCCAGCCACCCTGCCCCTGCCTGTTCTGCAACAAATCCAAGACGAAATGTTTTCGTTGCCTGGCGTGGGGGCAAGTGTGTTGGAGATCAGCCATCGAAGCCAAGACTTTGATGTCATTCTTGAAGATGCGACGTCGAGATTGGGCAAGTTATTGAATTTGCCAGACACGCATGAAATTCTGTTTTTGCAAGGCGGATCGGCGCTGCAAAACGTGATGATCGCGAGTAACTTTCTGACCGATAAATCGCAGACCGCCGACTACATCGTGACGGGGGCTTGGGGAAAAAAGAGTGCTGCTGAAGTGCATCGGTTTGGGAATTTGAACGTGGCTTGGGACGGAGCCGAAGCGGGATATTCTCAAGTGCCAACGCAGGCCGAACTTTCGCTGACCGAAAACGCAGCTTACTGTCATTTGACATCCAATGAAACGATTCAGGGTGTCCAGTTTAAGCATCTGCCGGACACGAACGGCGTGCCCATTGTTGTCGATCAATCGTCGGATTTTCTGTCGGCCCCCACGAACGTAGCCGACTACGGAATGATTTACGCGTGTGCACAAAAGAATGCAGGGATCGCGGGAGTGACCGTTGTCGTTTTAGAAAAGAAATTGCTCGATCGTTGCGATGATCGGTTGCCAAGCTATTTGAATTTCGCCAAGCATTCGGCTGGCGGTTCTCGATTCAACACGCCACCATCGTTTGCAATTTATGTCACCGGGCTGGTTTGCAAATGGCTGGAGGATGAGTTTGGGGGGCTTGAGAAGGTCGCCGAATTCAATCAACGCAAGGCCGCGATGCTCTACGATGTGATTGACGGTAGCGGCGGGTTTTATACGGGGCACGCCCAGAAGAATTGCCGGTCGACGATGAACGTCGTCTTCACGCTGGCCGCTGGCGAATCGCAGGAAGCCCAGTTTCTGGCCGAAGCAGCTGAAAGTGGTATGACGACTTTGAAGGGCCATCGTAGCCTCGGTGGAATTCGCGCGTCAATTTACAACGCGATGCCGATGGAAGGCGTCGATGCGTTGGCTCAGTTTATGAAAGACTTCGCAGCCAAAAATGGCTAATCGCTTTTGCCATGTTAGTTGCCTAATCCGCGGACGCTCGGTGGTTGCCGGGTTGTCTCCAGATTTGCTCGCCTCAAGTGGTGCCAAAAGCGAATCAACATTCAATTGAAAACACGACGGAACAAAGAAACGAATCGATGAATCAAGTTAAAAAAACATCACGCATAATCGTGCTGGACAATATCGCTGAAGAAGGTCTTGCCAAACTAAGAGCTGCAGAGGGGATTGATTTTGATATCAAGACCGGCCTGAAGGGAGAAGCGTTGCGTGATGCTTTGAACGGCTATGACGGTGCGGTTTGCCGAAGTGGCGTGAAGATTACCAGTGAATCGCTGCAGGGTAATACGTCGCTCAAGGCGATTGTTCGGGCGGGCGTGGGCACGGACAACATCGATAAGCCTGCGGCGACTCGTTTGGGGATTGTGGTGATGAATACGCCTGCAGGTAACACGGTCAGTACCGCCGAACACGCGATGGCGCTGTTGTTGGGGCTGTCGCGAAATATCGGGCCGGCATTTTCGAGTCTGCAAGCTGGGCGTTGGGATCGAAAGAAATTCCAAGGCTCGCAGGTGTCTGGCAAAACTTTGGGCGTGATTGGGTTGGGGCGAATTGGTCAGGAGATCTCGTTTCGCGCGAAGGCGTTTGGGATGAATGTGATCGGTTACGATCCATTTTTGACCAATGAAAGAGCAGAAGAAATGGGCGTTGAAAAGGTTGCCGAAGTCGCAGACTTGCTTCCGCGTGTCGACTACTTGACCGTCCACACACCGCTGACCCCTGAAACCGAAAACTTAATTAGCCACGAACAGATCCAGCAAATCAAACCTGGAGCGAGACTAATCAATTGCGCCCGTGGCGGAATCTATGACAATGAAGCGTTGGTTGAAGGTTTAAAGTCCGGCCAGTTGGGCGGCGTTGCCTTGGATGTTTATCCAGACGAGCCTTGCACGGACAACGCTCTGTTTCAAATGGAAAATGTACTGTGCACGCCGCACTTGGGAGCCAGTACGGACGAGGCTCAAGTGGAAGTTGCCGTCGAGGCCGTCGATCTGTTGGTCAACTACTTGACCACGGGCGAGATTCGGTCGGCCGTCAACACAATTTCGCTCGACCCAAAGACGCTCAATGCGTTGCGTCACCACTTGGACGTGGCTCACCGAATGGGGTTGCTGCTGGCCCAATGGCACGGCGGAGCAATTGACCACTGTGAGCTTGAGTTGAAAGGCGAGTTAGCTGAAATCGATTCGCGGCCGCTCGTGTCGGCATTTTGTGCCGGCCTGATTGGTCACTACACCGATGAAGCGAACATCATCAACGCCGAAATGCTCTGTCGCGAGCGTGGAATCGAAATCGTACGCACGGCGACTCCGGATCGTGCCGTGTTCAATAGCGTTATTTCGGCCAAGGTCAGCGGCGATGGCGTCCAGCGATCGGCAGCGGGGACACTGTTCGGCAAAAACATGCCTCGCCTGGTCAAGCTGGGGGACTACCAAACGGAATCGTTCTTAGATGGCAACATGATGATCTTTGATCATGAAGACGTGCCAGGAATTATTGGGTACGTTGGAAACGTTTTGGGACGCGAGGGGGTTAACATCGCTCAAATGGCAGTCGGGCGGAATGGTGATGAAGGAGGCGGCCGAGCGATCGGCGTATTGAACCTCGACACAACGGCTCCGATTAGCGTGCTAAAGCAGATCACAGAAAACGATTCGATTGTTTCCGCGGATTTGATTCGGTTGCCTGCCATCAAAGAATTGCCAGAGTGGCTAATCTAGAATTGGTTTCAAGTCATTTTTGATGACGGAAAGCGTTTCGTGGCTTAAGGCGATCGGCAGTTGAATTTCTACCGCTGATGTTTGCAACGATTGCAAATCTTGGGCATCTTGCCCGGTAGTTTCTCAATCGCCTTTCGCCTAAACGACCTGAATGTTCTAAAAAGAACGTGGATGCAGGCGATTCAACTTCGACGAAACCTAATTCCAAGCGACTCGGATCGAATTGTCGATCGTTTGGACGCCCGGTAATGCTCTCAAAGATTCCTGCGCCATTTGTTTTTCGAAAAACGAATCAACGGTTCCGCTGAGCACGAAAGTTCCGTTTTCGTTGTGAACATTCACCGAAGACTGCTTCAGGTGTGGATGGAATTGAATTGCTTGCGCTGCGTGAGCGGTCAAGTTTGAAGTCGAACTGATCATAAGGGGCCAATCAAGAAGGGGGAGTCAACGGTGCCTCTGCGTACTACTGTGATCGTAGGACACGGCGAACGCCTGAACGCCAATCGCCCCGGTTTTGTCCGCTAAAACCAATTAAGCCTAACGATTATGCGGGTAATAACAGGGTGATTGAGGTTATTGCTAGAAAAGTAGCGGCAGCCGTGACGACTGAATTTCGAAACGTTTGTCGAATTAAATCGTTGGCGTGGTCTGCCGCCGGAACTTTTCGCCACCGATCCAAACGTTGAATTCGATCCAAACGTTGAATTCGATC
>CAZROJ010000296.1:0-3837 GCA_964601665.1 uncultured Pirellulaceae bacterium | reverse complement strand
ATCATTTTATTTATGCGGATTTAACGCTTCGCAATTGATCAATTTTCGATTCTGCCACGTGATCGGTTGAGTTTGATAAATGCGGTAGGTAGCACAAACTACTTTTTTTTACGAAAAACTCGATATATTAAGAATAAAGAGTCGTTTTTGCTGAAAAATGTAGTTAGGTCTACTAGGTAACTACCTAATCATCGTCAGGCTTGTTTAACATCATCAACTCAGTAATCACTTCTAACGTATTGATCTTCAGATGATTCTAGCTTGGTTTACAAATGCACAGTTCAAAGGAAAACTATGACAAAAATTAGAATCGGCCTTTTACTTTTTTTGGCCACGGCGTTTTTTACGCAGCAAGCTCAAGCGGATGTCGTGCTTGAGTCGAATTTTGATGGTAACACCGGTGCGGCGAACACATTCGCCAATGGGCCCGGAGCCGCAACGGTGAGTGGCATCACGTACACAGGCAGCGCTGCCGCTTCCGCGTCCTCGACGCTTACCGCAATCGCCCCCGGCACAAATGGTTTCGTTTTTAGCCCGACCTTTGCAAACGTCAATCAAGACGTAGTTACAATTAGCGGCAACCTGAATACGGCTACCTTAATTGCCGAGGAACGTGGATTTTCTCTAACTTTCACGCCGACAGTTGCAACCGAGCTTGCCCAAGTTTCAGTCATCGCCGGTCACTTCAACGGCAACGGAGGATTTCAAGGATTCCTTTCAGACCTAAATGTTGACATCTCAACAGGCGGGGCATCGGTTTTTAGCGGCACAACGATCCTCGACAACGGTGACGATCCAGTCAATCCACCAAGTGGGACCTACGACGGCTTTCCTGCCGGGGCAGCAATTGCTTACGATTTCGATGCATCAGGAATCACATTGGACGCAGGAACAGAGTACACGTTTTCGTCAACTCAAAATAACCTCCAGAGCGGCGGTTCTTTTGCCTACTTCAATGGCTTCAGCATCGTCGCAGTTCCTGAGCCATCAAGTTTGGCTTTACTTGCATTCGTCGGTACAGCTGTCGCTGCACGACGTCGCAAGAAGTAATTTGTTAGCGCAGCAAGAATTTGCCGCTTAAACTAATTCGGATAGAAAACGAAGTGGGCTCTCAATCGCCTACTTCGTTTTTTTATTTGCCTTTGGCCTAAATGCCAAAATACGCTCCTCATCCGTCTCCAGCTTCGGCCCGCCGATCAAGTCGACACAATAAGGCACCGCCGCAAAAACGGCGTTCAAACATTCACTAATCGCCTTAGGGCTGCCGGGCAGGGTAATCATCAACGACCCACCGGATTCACTCGAGCGAATACCCGCCGATTGTCGGGACAAAATCGCCGTCGGCACGAACTTGAGCGACTCGGCTCTCATCGCTTCACCGAATCCCGGCATCATCTTGTCACAAACGCTCTCCATCGCCTCAGGCGTCACGTCGCGAAGCGCCGGACCCGTCCCGCCCGTGATCAACACCAAACAACATCGCTCGCCGTCCGCCAAGTCAACCAACACCTTCTCAATCTCGGCCTGCTCGTCGGGCACCAAACGATAAACGCTCTCGAATTTGGACGTCAAAACGGCTTTGAGGTACTCGATCGCCGCCGGACCGCCTCGGTCTTCATACTGGCCGCGACTCGCCCGATCAGAGACCGTCAACACGCCGATTCGCGCGATCGAATCGGCTTTCAATGCTGCCTTCGAATTCATATTCAATTTTCGCTCGCCTTCTTTGGAAAGTAGCCCTCAAGCTGCTGCACGCCGTTGTGCAAATTCAAATTGCTTGAAAGCGCCGACAGCGTCACCTTGCCTTGCAACAATACTTGCGTATCCGTGGCAAACGGCGATGGCTCGGGCGGCGGATCGTTCGTCGCCCAAAAATAAGGCCGGTCTTTGGGGTCGCCGCCTTGATGGTATTGATAGCCCATCGGATTGGTTTCCGCCGGCACGATTTCAAAATCGAAACAAGGCCCCGATTCGACCGCCTTGGTTGGAAAATTCAAATTCAAAAACTCGCCCGTCGCCATTTCCATCTGCACCAGTTGTTCAATAATTGGCCAAGCCGATTCGGCCGCGACGGCGAACTTTTGTTTGGCGGACGATTCCAAGCTGATCGAGATCGATTTAAACCCCAACGCCGCCGCCGTCATCGCTCCGGCGACGGTTCCCGAGAAATTCACATTCGTACCCGCGTTCAGGCCCTCGTTAATGCCGCTGACCACCACGTCAGGCTTCCAAGGGCACAGCTCAAAAATACCCAACCGGACGCAGTCGACAGGCGTTCCGTCGACCACCGCTCCTTGAATTTCTTGCCCATTTGCAACGACCGACGTCTTTTTGGGAAACAGCGGTCGCAGGAAGGTGATCGCCGAACTAACGCCGCTTTGTTCGGTAGCCGGAGCGATGACGAATACCGAGTTACCTTTGTCATGCAGCACGCCGGCCAGCTGAATCAGGCCTTGAGCGTGAATTCCGTCGTCGTTGGTGATCAGTATTTTCATAATTAGGGTGGTTCAAGTCGAATTGTTTTCAACGGTCCAAAAAATCTTAGGTCCAAAGTTTACTCTGGTTTGCAAAACCGGATCAACTTGTGATAACCTACCAAAGCAAGAAGAGTTTTTTGGGGAAAGCTCCGTTTTTGTTGACTCGTTCTTGCTACGATTATTACTGCCAACTAACTGCAAATTTACCAGCTTCAACTGGGGTTATGTTTTGAAAAAATACATCTACATCATCTTTGTCACTCTATCGGTCATCGCGATTGGCTGTTCTTCAGAACCCGCGCCTTCGACGGACTCCGGCAGTGGAGTGACTTCCATGGAAATTGACACCGATGCCGGCGAGTAGAATCCGAAACCGTCAGCTTGAATTCGCCAGTCAACTCAGACGTACGCTGGATGAGCAAACGAAATCGAGATCAGACCTTTTCAACGACTGAGGCGTCTGCCGCGCGGGTTTAGTTTGACCCGTTTTCTAAACCCAAACCTTCACTTTTACGTACCAAAGGATTGGTTGCGCGTCGTCTTGTTTCACTGACACCTGACGCCCAATCTCACCGATTTGCCGCAGACTTTTCTCAGAATCCTTCTTCAATGATACCTTACGATTCATCCGAGCCAGCGTCAGGTCGCGAACCAGAATCCACGGACTTTGCACTCGTCGGTCAGCTCACGGCGTCGACCAGCCATCGCATCAACAATCTGCTGCACCGGATTGGAGGCGGAGAGATCTTGGTTGAATCGGGGATTCAAACCGTTGATCTCGACAAAGTTTCTCGCGGTTGGCTCATGGTCAAAAAGGCCCAAGCTCGCATCACGATGATGATGGCCAATCTGCTTTTCTTCAGCCAACCTTTTCAGCCCTACCGCAGCCCCAGCTCGCTGGACCAGATCATGGAGCAGGTCGAAGACAACATTTCGGATGCTTTTAACTCGCAGAATTTCAAGATTCGAAACCGTTTTAGTGACGGCTGTTTGGTTGAGCTAGATTCGTATCACACCGGGATGGCCATTGAAAATATTGTATCGGTCGGTTTGATTGGCAATGAAGGAAGGGAACCGAGCGAACAAAGCCGAGTGGAACTCGAGGCTGGCGAAAACGAAAAGGGTCTCAGTTTGCGATTTAATTTGCTGGGACTCGACGCAACCATCGATCTTGGCAAGCTATTGAACCGTGAGTTAAAGGCTGAAAACGCCGAGCACGGCATGCTTGAAATGCTCGTCGCTCGAAAAATCATCGAAGCACAAGGCGGCTCAATCAACGTAGTGGCTCCGGGTGATGTTGAGCCGAATGAAGTTGGTCAACATGAAGTTGGGCCGAATGAAGTGGCTCCGGATAACGTTG
>CAZROJ010000295.1:0-3872 GCA_964601665.1 uncultured Pirellulaceae bacterium | reverse complement strand
CATCCCTAACGGGATGTCCAATGTGGTGCTCTACGAGCATGCCCTTCATTCATCAAATCGGCCAATTCATCAAATCGGTTGATCATCGAAACTGTTGATCGTCAAAACTGTTGATCGTCGCGCTGAGTTTTCCCCCAGAAGTCGAGCGAAGCCCCTCGCTTTCGTCAATCGACGAAAACTTGGCACTTAACGACGAAAACGTTTTTGGCATTTGTTTTCCAACGACTATTCAGCCGGATCCGTCATGCGGCTTTGGCTAATAATTTTCCGGCGACGTGAATGTCCATTTGTGGATATGGAATGCCAATATTGGCGGCGTCCAATTGCTCTTTCGCGGCTGCGGTCAGCTTTTCTCGAACGCCCCAGTACAGGGCAGGGTGAGCCCAAACTCGGAGCTGCCAGTCGACCGAGGACGCGCCGAGTTCTTGCAAATAAACTTCCGGCATCGGAGCACCGTTTTGCTCGAAGCTGGCGACCACTTGAGCAACGGCTCTGTTTAACGCTTGTCGAGTCAGATCCAGATCCGCCGAATAGGCTGCGCCGACATTGACGTCGACGCGGCGAACGGGGTTCCGCGTGTAATTTTCAAGTTTTGATCCGAACAGTTCGCCGTTGGGAATAATGACATGGCGATTGTCAAGCGTGTTCAAACGAGTGGTAAACAAATCGATTTCTTCGACCGTTCCTTCGGTGTCGGCAACCACAATGTAGTCATCCACTTTGAAGGGTCGAAAGATCAACAGCATCACTCCGGCGGCGAAGTTGCCCAGCGTGCCTTGCAACGCCATCCCGATCGCGAAACCAGCGGCCGCCAAGATCGTGGCAAACGCGGTAATGTCCGTGCCCGTTTTGGCTTGCAAAAAAACCATCGCGACAACCAACATGATGACATTGCGGACGGCTTTGGTCAGAAACTTTCCCAACGTTTTGTCAACGCGCTGCGTCACGACGCCGCCGATCATTCGACCGACATACGATGCGATAACGTAAGCAATAAATAGAATCGCCACCATCAAAGTCGCGTCGCCGGCCATTTCGATCAGCTGTCCACGAGCCTGCTGTGCGACTTCGCCATCCTTAAACGCATTGGCAACCGTTTTGATAAAGCTGGTCGCTTGCTGGCCGGTCAATTCGCTGCCCAACTTGCCCACGTCTTCGGCGGCGGCAACGGCTGGCGTGGCCAACAGAACTACGCCGGAACTGATCAACAAACTGAATTTTCGCAACATTTTAATCATCAATCACAAGTAGACATCGAAAGAAAAACGGCCGCGGCGGATAACAGAAACGATGGCTAAATGAACCACCGATCAAGAATCCGAGCCAAAATCGGCGGCGGAGTTTAGACGGATTCACGGCTGCAGCAAGATCGGTTTCAAATGCTGGCAAAAAAACCTTCGATATGGATCGCAAATTGAAAATTCACTAATGTTCGCTCTCTAAATCGCCGACCGCCCCGACCGACGTCCCTATGAATCTTTCAAAAAGCTGGCCAGACTATTTGCTCCCGCTGGGAATCATCGCTTGCTTGATGGTTATCTTTGTACCGTTGCCGCCAGCAATCATGGACATCTTGCTGGCCGCGAATATCACTCTGGCGGTGGTCATTTTGCTGGCCACGGTTTACGTTAAGGCTCCGTTGGAGCTGAGCGTTTTTCCGTCGTTGCTACTAGTGACGACCTTGGCTCGACTTGCCCTGAACGTCGGTACGACCCGACTGATTCTCACACGTGGAGCCATCGACGGCGAAATGGCTGCGGGCGGAGTCATCCAAGGATTCTCGCAGTTCGTAACCGGTGACAACTTGGCCGTTGGCTTGGTGATTTTTTCGATCATCGTCGTGATCCAGTTCGTGGTGATTACCAAAGGCGCGACGCGCATCAGCGAAGTCGCAGCTCGATTCACATTGGATGGTTTGCCCGGCCGACAAATGGCGATCGACTCCGATTTAAGTGTCGGCGCAATCGATGAACAAACCGCCCAACAACGTCGCCGCGAAACGATGGCCCAATCAGATTTCTACGGTGCCATGGATGGTGCGAGTAAATTTGTACGCGGCGATGCGATTGCTGGCGTGGCGATTACGTTGATCAACATTGCCGCGGGCCTGGCGATCGGCCTCTCTAGCAGTATGAGCTTAACCGAGGCCGCGACGACGTTCACTCGGCTAACGATCGGCGATGGTCTGGTGAGCCAACTTCCCGCGCTGCTAATTTCTCTGGCCGCTGGTTTGTTGGTGACGCGAAGCGCAAGCCAAACGGACCTGTCGCGAGAATCCGTCAATCAAATTTTCGCTCGACCGGTCGTTTTGGTAATGACAGCCATATTTCTTGGACTGCTGGCATTGACCGAGCTTCCGAAAATCCCCCTTCTGGTCATCGGCTTGGCCTGTTTGGTCGGAGCCTATGTCTTACAAAAACGCTTCGAGGCGTTGCCCAGTGCTGAGCCAGCGGCCGACGCAGCGCCCCCGGTCGCACCGCCGACTCCCGAACAATCGGTTGAAAAATTGCTTGGCAGCAGCGTGGTCGAGATGCGTCTTGGAGTCGGTTTGATTCGTTTGGCAGACCCGAGTGCGGGCGGCTTTTTGATGGAACGGATCGGAACATCGCGTCAATCGATCGCCAATCAAATCGGAATCGTCTTGCCGCGTGTCAATATGAAAGACAGCCTGCAAATCGCGCCGAACCAATTCCAGATTTTGATTCAGGGACGCGTTGTCGAACAAGGAACCATTCAACCCGATTTTTGTTTGGCCGTCGATACGGGGCAGGCCACCGAGCCGCTAGGTCAGATCGCGGTTCGAGACGTGGCCGACAGTCATTTGGCGGACGGGCCAAGTTATTGGATTTTGCCCGAATCAATTTCCGCTGCCCAGCAATACGGATACCAAGTGAAGACTTCGACCGATGTGTTGGTGGAACAGCTTGAGTTTGCGGCGATCGAAAACGCCGACCAGCTGCTGACTCGCGATTCGACCAAACTTTTGATTGATAGTCTTCAAGCCAGTTCGCCAGCGGTTGTCAATGAAGTGGTGCCGAACCTGTTGACGATTTCTGAGATACAACAAGTTTTGAAATCGCTCGTACGAGAAGGCATCTCGATTCGGCCTTTGAATTTAATTTTGGAGGCTTTGGGAGACAACGCCAAGGCTTCCAAGTTTAGTTGGCAGTTGACTGAATCGGTTCGCAGTCGGCTGGCCCATCATATCGCAGCGGGCTTGTCCGGCCCCGAGTGTGCACCGATATCTATTTTTTCGTTGAGCAGCGAGCTACAACATCGGCTGGCCTGTGCTTGGGATAGCAACCAGCAAGAAATCCAAGTTGGCCTGCCGCCGACGATCCGTCAGAGCTTAGCCGATTCGATCAATGAAATGGCAGAACAAATGATCGTGACGGGGCTTCGGCCGATCATGATGGTCGACCAAAACCTGCGCCCGGTGGTGGCTCAGCTTTGTGCCAAAAACCGCACCAGCGTATTCGTGCTGGGGACTTTGGAAGCGGAATCGGCCGAGATAAATTTCGTGGGCGAAATTACGTCACAGAACCTCCAGACCGTGGCGGCAGCCGCTTAGGGCGCAAGGCGATTGAGAAACTACCGGGCAATATGCCCAAGATTAGCACTCGTTGCAAACATCAGCGGTAGAAATTCAACTGCCGATCGCCTTAGGGCGCCGCTCAAATGCAACCTCCCAGTTTTACCTGGAAACCTCGGCTCGCTAACGATTCGGAGAATCGAGCGACATTGTTGCTGAACGCTTCGCATTGCCCCACGTGCCGAGCCCGAAGCAGGAAGTCGTTGCAGGGTCACTTTTGAGCGTTTTCCCCAAACGTTTCCCCAAACGTTTCCCCAAACGTTTCCCCAAACGTTTCCCC
>CAZROJ010000294.1:0-3896 GCA_964601665.1 uncultured Pirellulaceae bacterium | reverse complement strand
TCGAGAGCAAAGTATTCGAGAGTAAATATGCGAGCGGTCATTCAACGTGTTTCCTCGGCCAGCGTTAACGTCGACCAGTCAGTAACGGGCCAGATTGACCAAGGTTTACTGGTTCTGCTCGGGGTAGGGCAGGGCGATGGCCAAACGGATCTGGACTATATTTTCCGGAAAACAGTCGGCCTACGAGTATTTGAAGACGCCGATGGCAAAATGAATTTGAGCCTGCGCGATGTGGGCGGGCAGCTGTTGGTCGTCAGCCAATTCACGCTCTACGGCGACGTCCGCCGCGGCATGCGGCCTGGTTTTGGTGCGGCGGCAGCACCCGAGGATGCGAATTCGCTGTACCTGCAATTCGTCCAGATGGCCAAGGACAACGGTTTTGATACGCAGACGGGTACGTTCCAAGCCGACATGCAAGTCACGCTGGTCAACGACGGTCCGGTCACCGTTCTACTGGACAGCAAGAAGCTATTTTGACTAGTGCTTTGTCAAAGCTTAGTTTTAGGATTGGGGGTAAATCATGAATGGCGTTTCGAGTTGATTTTCGCCAGTTCAAATGCTGGATTGGAAACGTGGAATCCCCAATCTTTACCTTTGACAAAGCACTAGCTATTTTGACTCCAGCCGACCTGTTGATGCACGAACAAAAATGTCTCGGCTCAGGCCAGCCCAAAACTCACCGACTTCAACGATGCATGGTGTGGTCGTGTTCGAACCAACCGTCAATCAACCCTGCCGCCGAATGCGGATCGTGATTCACACCGCCTTGGTCGCACATGCAATCCATCACGTAATCGTCACTTAGAATCATCGCGGCCAAAACGAACAGGTTGGTGTAGGCCAGTGCGTTGGGCAAATGGTCTTTGCCAAAGAACTTTAGCGCCGTGCCAAAACTACGCTTGGTCGTCGGCAACTTGCCCTCCCAGTTCACCGCGTAAATCTCGTCCATCACCAAGTGTGAAATAAAACCCAGCACAACGGCCCACGCTTTGAAGATGCGAATCTCCACGTCCGACGACAGACAAACCAAAAACGTTGCCATCCCCGCAACCAAGGCCGCTGGAATACTGTGCCACATGCCTCGGTGCTTGGTGAATCGTTTGAATATACCGCCGACGCCAAACCGAATCACAGCGTACATCACGCCGGCCACAAACACCATTTGTTCGGTGTTCAGCTGCAGCTGCTCGAATCGAGGCAGCATCAACATCGGAATGATCACCGACACGAACGAAAGCATTTCTCGCTGTGGAATGCCGGAATTGCTATCCAAGTCGGGCAACATCCCGGCCACGCCGCACAAGCAACCCGCCACGAGTGCGTGAGCTGGCGGGACATTGAAAACCCCATAGCCAACCGCCGCATAGCCGCAGCCCAAGACTGAACTGACTGTAATGTGTGTCTTAAAATCAGCCATGCTGGTTGCCTTGGGATCCATCCCCGAATTGCTGTCTTGGTGAACTCAGCAAACAGGCTACCAACGACCCTCGGGAGTCACCAACACAGGTTTGCCCAGCCGCGCGACGCTAGCACATTCCACGCCCGACCTGAGACCGCAATTGAGCCCACCGCAAGAATGCTCTTTAATAGCACCCGTCTCTGAAAGCCGTCCAAACTGGTTTCATTTTCAAAGGCTAATCTTCCCCGCCTGCTTTGCACCGGTCGCCCAATCGCGACCAGGAGAATTGAATGAGTTTTTACGATATTGTGATGCTGGTTGTGCTGCTGGCTGCCGTTTTGTTTGGCTACTGGAAAGGCCTCGCCTGGCAAATCGCTTCGGTGGCTGCTGTCGTGGTCAGCTATTTCGTTGCCGTGAAGTTTCGCGATCAAGTCGCCAGCTACATTCAAGCCGAACCTCCGTTCAATCGAATTGGTGCGATGCTGATCATTTTCGTCGCGTGCTCGTTGTTGATCTGGGTGGCCTACGCATGGGTCAGCAAGTCGCTGGAAAAAGCCGAACTCGACGGCTTCAATCGGCAAATGGGCGCCCTTATCGGTGGCGTGACCGGAATTCTGTTGTGCATGGTGATCACCATGTTTTCGGTTTCGCTCTTGGGCGAACGAGCCCACGATTCGATCCACCAGTCTAAAATCGGCCCCTACATGGTTCGCGGAATCTGGCAAGTCTCTTCAATTTTGCCCGACGAACTAAAACCGCATGTCGATCCGCACTTGGAAGATTTCAAAAACAATATCGGCCACCCTCCCGACGGGACGCTCAACAACTACCCGGACTACAACACGGCCAACGGACAGAGCGGCCTTGGTCCCTTTGGAGTTAACTTCGGAGGCGACTCCAATGGCCAAAATTCGGGCTCGTTTACCTTCACACCTGGCTCACAACAGTCGTTCCAAGGCAACTGGACGAACTCACAGACCGAACAATCAGGCTTCACCAGCACCGGTGAAAATGGGCGGACCCAAACCAGCCAAGGCAGCACCGGTTTGCCATCGTTCAACATCGAAGTCGACCCCAACAAGCTGCTGCCCAAAGCAGGCGAGTGGCTCAAAAACAAACTGACCGATCCGAACAACGCCCCCAATAACGGCTTCCCAGGCGGCCAGTAGTCTCGCTCTAAACCGCCACCATCAATATCGACAACGTCACGACCGAAAAAGACGTCGCAAACACGACCGAACTTGCGGCCAACTCAGCATCCGCATTCATTTGCTCGGCCAATACATAGCTGGACACCGCAGTCGGCGTCGCAGCCAAAATCACGACCACCAGTCGCTCGGCGCCACCGAGCCCAAACTGGCTTGCGATCGCCCATCCCGCCGCTGGGCAAACGACGCATTTGATAAAGCTCGAAATAGCCGGCTCAACCCAACGCTCCGACAAACGTACCGTCGCCAGCTGGCTTCCAATTCCAACCAAAGCCATTGGAAACGCTGCCGCACCGACAACTTCGCAGCTTCGGTTGAGCGATACCGGAATCGCCCACTCCAGTTTTTGAACAAACATTCCAGCGACGCAGGCGAGCAAGATCGGGTTGGTTGCGACATTGCCCAACACCGAAAGCCACGAGAATTTCGATTCCGAGTCGTCGTTATAAATCGCCAAAAACAAAACGGACGCGAAGTTAAAAAAGATAATCACCGGAGCCAACGACAATAGCATCGCTGTTTCAATCTCGGTCTTGCTCTGAGCCAACCAAGCTTCGGCCGGCAGATCCGCCAACACGAACAACACCAACGGCACGCCCATAAACGCCAAGTTTCCTCGCAGACTTGCTTGGATCAACGCTCCGCGACTGGCAAACTGAGTCTTCCGCAGCGTCGCCACCCCCCAACCGCAGACCATCGCAACGGCAGTCGCCAAAATCAAGGTCGCTGAAAATCGATTCGCCAGCCCATCACCGCTGGTCGCATTCCCCAGCTTATAAAACAAAAACAGCGGCAACCCAAAAAAGTAAGCAAACCGATTGAAGCCTTGGGTTGAATCCGAATTCAGAAATTCGCGTTTGCGCAGCAAGATCCCCAAACCGATGACGGCAAAAATAGGCACCAAACTATTGATAACAATTTGCATTGCAAGACCGAGCGTGACACGACGGGCTTATCCCAAAACTAGTGAGCCGACGGCCCTAGCCGCGAGCATTTTGAGTTTTGGGATAAGCACTAAATAATTCAAGCTCGACACGTTAACAGCCAAACATCAAATCGTCGATCCACAAAGTCCAGCGGAACGTCAAAGGCATCGATAACGATTCGTCATTTTTCCTTTTCGCCTATTCGCCTTTTCGCCAATCAATAACGATTGCCGTGATTTGAAATGGATGGGTCACGGCACTAGTGCTGTGAATCTCAATTTCGTGTGGTTCTTCGTGCCAGCACCTTTACCAAGCAACCAAGAAATCCCCAGCAATTTCAAACTCCCCTCTCCCCGCAATTCC
>CAZROJ010000293.1:0-3920 GCA_964601665.1 uncultured Pirellulaceae bacterium | reverse complement strand
CGAGGATTCGCAATGAAATCCCCTATTTCCTACGTAAATGCCCGTCGCGGCTTTACGCTTGTTGAGCTTTTAGTCGTGATCGCGATCATCGGCATTCTGATCGGCATGCTGCTGCCTGCCGTTCAGTCGGTTCGCGAAGCTGCCCGTCGGACTCAGTGTGCCAACAACCAACGTCAACTGGCATTGGCTTGTTTGAACTACGAAAGTGCTCACATGCACTTTCCACCTGGACTCAACTGCCCCATCGGCGGCGGTAGCGGTAGTTTTTTCTCAAGCAGCACATTCACCAACGGTCGACCTTTCCCAGAGCCCCCTCATCAGGGACGTTTTGGAAGCTGGATGGTCTGGATCATGCCGTTTATCGAACAAAACAATCTTTACTCAATGCTTGACTTGACGGTTCGCGAAAGAGCCTTCAATTCAGTCGCAATAGATAGCCCGGGGGCCCAGCTTGTCGATGCGTTCTTGTGCCCATCCGATATCGCACCAGAAGTTATTCAAGTTGGCAGCAATGGTTTCTTTGCCCCCAACAGCTATCTTGGCGTCGGCGGACGTAGTGTTTGGTTCATCGCAGGTGGAGCATCCGGCGACGGCATGCTGACCTACAATAGTTCGGTTAAGTTCGGACAGATCACTGACGGATCTTCGAACACGTTGCTAATCGGCGAACGCCTTTCAATGGATCCAGAATGGCCAGACTTCCACACCTACCGTGGTTGGGCGTGGTCAAATGCCTTGGCTGCTCGTAACTGCCTTTCGGGAGTTCTCGCCCCAATCAATTACAACTTCCCAGTCGGTTCAGGCCCCAACCCAGGCTTTGACCTAACGGACCTTAAGTTCAACTCTTTCAGCAGTGGCCATACGGGTGGAGCGAACTTTGCGGCGGCTGATGGCTCAACTCACTTTATGTCACAGCAAGGCGCCGCCAGCCTCGCAATTCTTGAATTCTTGGCAATCATCAACGACGGCAACGTCGCTGGTATTGCAGATGCAAAATAGGACACGGGTTTATGTTACGAGTTTCAAGCTACGTTTTTGCGATGCTTTGTATGGCGTCCGTTTTGGGCTGCGGCGGAGATTCCGCTCCTGAAATTGTTCCTTTGAAGGTAACAGTGAAAACTGCCAAGGGACAACCGATTAACCAAGTGCAAGTCCGCTTCGTTCCTCAATCGGATTCCCTTGACGGAAATTTCATCGCCAAAGGTGTAACCGATGACAAGGGAACCTGTGAACTGATGATGCCAGGAAAAACTGAGTCAGGCCTGCCCGCTGGTGCTCACAAAGTGCTCGTTGCAGACGGCCCCGTTTCTGGGGATGCAAGGGAGGCTTACATGAGAGGCGATGCAGGAGCCAGCAACAAAGAAATGGCTGGCAGACGACATCGACCGATCAATGCTAAATATTCGAAACTCCAAACAACGCCGTTGACCATTACGGTCTCGGCTGACGAACCAGAGATCGACATCGTTCTCGATTAATCCGAACTGTTGTTGTGAAACACACAAGCGAGGCGCCCCTCTGGGTGCCTCGCTTTTTTTGTGCTCAAACTGTCAACTCAACAACGCCCCTCAAGGCACCAACCCCCTCTTTAGCAAGCGATCGTCTTATTTCGTTTCAAACCAAAGCCAACCCCGCGAAAGTCATTTTCAACTAATGGTGGCATCCAGCGTCTCAACCGGCACCACTTCCATTGCTCGCTTGAGAGTGTCCACGTTCGCATCGGGGCCGTACGAGTTTTCCGCCATAAAACGCTTCCAAGCTCGAGTTCCCTTCATGCCGTTAAATAAACCGTGCATGTGCCGCGTCACGCGTGATAGCCAAGCGTCAGTTTCTAACACCGCCTCCACGTACGTAAACATCGACTCGATCAATTCACGTCGCGTGTTAACCAACGACGCATCCCGAACACTCGCCCCGTAGTAACGCTGGTCCACTTTCGCGAACATCGTCGGGTTGTCGTAAGCAGCTCTCCCGATCATCACTGCATCCACACGCTCAAGGTGGCGGTCGAAATCATCCAACGTCTTCACCCCACCGTTGATCTCAATCACCAACTCCGGAAATTCTTCCTTCAAACGATAGACGTCCTCATAGCGCAGTGGCGGAACGTTGCGGTTCTGTTTTGGGCTGAGCCCTTGCAGCCAAGCCTTTCGCGCGTGCACGCTAAATCGTTGGCAACCGGCAGCGGCAACGACCGCAACAAAGTTTTGCATGTCCTCGTAGCGGTCCAGATCATCGATCCCAATTCGATGCTTAACCGTTACCGGAATATCGACCTCGGCCTGCATCGCCGCAACACATTCGGCAACTCGCTCAGGCCGAGCCATCAAACAAGCGCCGAACTGGCCGTTTTTGACTCGGTCACTTGGACAACCCACGTTGATGTTGACCTCGGTATAACCCCACTGCTGAGCCAAAACAGCGCACCGGGCGAGTGCTTCAGGATCATCTCCACCCAGCTGTAACGCCAACGGCAATTCCGCCGAACTGAAATCCAAATGTCGCGGCTTGTCGCCAAACAAGATCGCTCCTGTCGTGACCATTTCGGTGTACAACAGAGTTTCACGCGTCAAAAACCGCATCATGAATCGATAGTGTCGATCCGTGCAATCCATCATCGGAGCAACGCTGACGGGATATTGAAATTTAGTAGTGGAGCTCACAGCAGTTTTTCGGCATAGTTTTTCAAGGCGATTTTCACGGCATTGTAAACGCTTCTGCAACAGAATACGGCGCAAAAAAACGCCGAAGTTTTTACCCCTCGGCGTTAAAGATCATCTCAATTAATCGTTTTTTACTCAGCAACCTTGATCTCGATTTTACGCGGCAACACGGATTCCGCCTTGGGCAATTCGATCGTCAACAGCCCGTTTTTGAACTCGGCTGAAATCGCTTCCGAGTTCACTTGCTGAGCAAACTCGAAACGCCGCAAAAATTTACCGCGGTACCTTTCCTCGCGCAACGATTTTACGGCTTCGCCAAGTTCGGCCAGCCCCTTTTCACCCGAGACCTCCAGTTGGCTATCCTTCATCTCGATCGAAACCGAACTCGGATCCACGCCTGGAAGTTCCATGATGAACCCGTAGGCGGAATCAGATTCAGAAACAGAAACGCGCGGCGTCCAATCGGTTGTCGGTCGCGGCGACTTAGTCCGGTCGCCGAAGACTTGATCGAACAAGTTATCGACGTCAATTTGAAAATCACCAAAAGGTGTTGAAACTCGGTTGTTGCATTGATTGATATTCATCGTTTTCCTCCCAAAAATGTGAGATGTAAATCTTGCAAATATCGTTAGCAACCCAAATGCCTGGCCGCTCGATTTTGCTTTCCGCCTAAAAACACTTTGTCTTTAAACGTCGGTGACGAATTGTCATCCATTCGTTGAATAATCATCTGTACCAATGCAATCCGCGTGCCAAACTCTCGCCAATGAACGCAAGTCACTGAAAATCAGCAGGTTACCAACACCGAACGAACTCGCATGCATTTCGTTTTTCCTGACGCATTCGCAGCAAAAACGCTCGCCTGACAGCCATTCACCGCCCATCTGCGGCTGACTTGTATTGTGAAACGGGCTTGCCCACGACCAGACGTGTCAGCGACCACCAGTAGACTGGTGTTCACTAACGTTTTCTACAGGAGCTTCCCATGACGATTATTTTCCATCGCTGCCGGCACACCGACGTCACTTGGATTGATTCCCATTCGTGTCGATGCGGCGACTGCCATAAGGTCGGGCACTGGTTTGAAAACGAAGGGATCGTGATGTGGGTCCAAGCCAAAAACAATACGGCTCAACCCAGCATCCCCATGGAATTGCCAGCAACGCCCCAACCGGCCAACACCGTCGCGCAGAATGCGGTTGCCTAGTGCCGGAAACCGGAATTGTGTACGAATTTAAGATGCCAGCATGATTTCTC
>CAZROJ010000292.1:0-3965 GCA_964601665.1 uncultured Pirellulaceae bacterium | reverse complement strand
CGCCATCATCCATCGCGATTGGCTTCTGCAGTTCAACGGTCAGCTTGACGTTATCGCCAGGCATGCACATCTCGGCGTCAACCAGGTTAGCCGTTCCAGTCACGTCCGTTGTGCGGAAGTAAAACTGAGGACGGTAGCCGCTGAAGAATGGCGTGTGACGACCACCCTCATCTTTGCTCAAGCAGTAAATCTCTGCTTCGAACTTGGCATGCGGAGTGATCGAGTCTGGCTTGGCCAAAACTTGACCACGCTGGATATCTTCACGCTTAACACCACGCAACAAAATACCAACGTTGTCACCGGCTTGACCCTGATCCAAAATCTTGCGGAACATCTCAACGCCAGTACAAGTCGTCTTGCGAGGCTCGGCTTCCAAACCAATGATCGCAACTTCTTCGCCCGTCTTGATCACACCACGCTCGATACGACCGGTTGCAACCGTACCACGACCTTCGATCGAGAACACGTCTTCAATCGCCATCAGGAACGGCTTGTCTTCTTCACGCTTTGGCTCGGGAACATGAGCGTCAATCGCGTCCATCAATTCGCCAATGCAAGCCGCCGAAGCTTCGTCGCTTGGGTTTTGCAGAGCCGGCAAGGCCGAACCGCGAACGATGGGAGCGTCTTCGTCGAAGTCGTACTTGCCGAGCAATTCACGGACTTCCATTTCGACCAATTCCAGCAATTCTTCGTCGTCGACCAAGTCGCACTTGTTCAAGAAAACAACCAAGGCGGGAACGTCAACCTGTCGAGCAAGCAGAACGTGCTCTTTGGTCTGAGGCATTGGGCCGTCAGCCGCCGAAACGACCAAAATCGCGCCGTCCATCTGGGCAGCACCGGTAATCATGTTCTTAACAAAGTCAGCGTGGCCCGGGCAATCAATGTGAGCGTAGTGACGATTCGCCGTCTCGTACTCAACATGAGCAACCGCGATCGTTACCGTCTTTGTTTCGTCACGCACGGTACCGCCCTTGGCGATATCCGAGTAATTCTTGGCTTCCGCCAAGCCCTTTGCGGCCTGGACTGCCAAGATCGCAGCGGTAGTTGTAGTTTTACCATGGTCAATGTGCCCAATGGTTCCGACGTTTACGTGCGGTTTTGTCCGCTTAAATTCTTCCTTGGCCATACCTTCTTATTACCTGTCTTAATATTCTAAATTCATAACCAAGCTAAAACCGACCAGACAATCCTGTGTCGTAAAAACACACTCAAGCCAAAGCCGAACCATAACAGAGCTGCTGATGGGACTTGAACCCATGACCTCTTCCTTACCAAGGAAGTGCTCTACCACTGAGCTACAGCAGCAAGTTCAAAATCCGGTCAGTGTGTATCTCATCAAATGAGCGGGTAGAGGGAATCGAACCCTCACCACCAGCTTGGAAGGCTGGAGCTCTGCCATTGAGCTACACCCGCTGCTCTAAATCCGTGTCGCCGATCTTGGTCCCACCGGCAAGTGCGTAAGGATACCAAAATCAACTAATCCACCAATGACAACCAAGCAAAAAATACAAAAAACCGGAGCATTTCCGGTTTCTGGCAATTTCCAAAGGCTCAAAAACAACCGTTTTCTGCCTTCAATCCTCAATTGTCGGATGTATTCAAATGTCGCCCCAAAATAAATCGGAGTGCCAAAAAAAAGAGTGGGGGGAGCAGGATTCGAACCTGCGAAGGCAGAGCCAGCAGATTTACAGTCTGCCCCGTTTGACCGCTTCGGTACCCCCCCAAACAATTTCTACGCGTCGCCTCGCTTTGATGATTGTTAAACAATCGCCAAAGCAAAGCCGGTGGAGGGATTCGAACCCACGACCTGCTGTTTACAAAACAGCTGCTCTAACCAGCTGAGCTACACCGGCATCATTTGAAGTCGCGTAAATATATCTAAATACTTTTGACCCGCAATACGAAATCAGAGAGATTTTCTTACTGCGGGTTCGCGAATTCAGTTTTTCGTCAGTTGGGGTCGCCAAGTTTGCTAAAAGCCACCGTTTCCATCCATTTATCAAAGGAATTTTCAATCCCGTTCAACTCCCAAGGTTAGCTTCGCTGTAATCCCGTTGATGCTCCTGCCGATGCCAATTACGTTCCATGCCAATTCCGTTCTTTGCCAATTACGTTCCATGCCAATTCCGTTCCATGCCAATTCGTTACCGGACAATATTCGTTGCTGGACAATATAAGCGTCAATTAGCGAAGTTTAGTGCTCCCCACAAACCAACCGCTCGACAAAGCTTCGCGCAGGATTGCCCTGGCCATCGATTCCTTTCAATTGGTAATAAGTCCAATGAGCCCGGCAAACCCTTGGCTCGCGTCGCTGCATGACCCAGCGCCTCCCGATCGCCGCTGCCGATCCAGACAAAGTTTCATTGATGTTTACCACTTGAGCCAAAATCTCTAAAGTCCGACGGAATCCCCGTTTTTCTGCTGGCTCAATTCTGGCGTCGCTATGAAGTCTCGTTTCAAAGTTAATTTTATTGTCACCCATAAAGTCTTGCGGCCAATAACCTGCGGCGGGCTGTGCGTCTTGCTGACGCTCGTCTTTTCCGGCTGCGGGCCAGTGTCGAATAAATCGCAAGGCTTCGGCCTTTTTCGTCGAGGTAACGCATTCGCCGGAAATCAAAACAATCAAATCGCGCCGGGGTTCGCCGGTGGGTTTGGGCAGAGCGTTTTTGGGGCGCAAGACGGTTTGGGCGGCCGCACCAATCCAGGCTTCCGACCACCTCAACAAGTCGCACAACAGAACCCTCGGCTGCAAGTCCCCGGTTTCCAAGGCCAATTCGGCCAAGGTGGACCAGGTGGTCAGTCCCCGCAAGGTGGCCAGTTGGCGGCCCAAGCTCAGGCCCAGGCTCAAATCCAGGCCAACGGCCTGAACCAGCGAATCATGGCACTCGATTCGGATAACCAACTGCTCAACACCGAGCTGGCGTCGCTCAAGCAAAGACTTCAACTCGCCAACGACTACAGCCAAACCCTCAAACAGCAGCTCGCTGATAGTGCTCGGCAAATCCAACAATTCGGCGGCCAAAACCAATCCGCCAGCCAGCAACTCGCTGCCGCTCAGCAACGCATCCGCCAGCTCGAAGGACAAGTCGAACTCGCGGCTCAGAACGCGCGTTCGAACGCCGGCCGCGACCGTTTCGCATCGGCAGGGTTCAATGGCAATTCCCCGGCCCAGCTGCCTACCTCGGCAACCCTCCGCGCGAACAATAGCTTGCTGCAAAAAATGAACGCGATCAATATCCCCGGCGGTCGAGCCCGGATGGATGGGGATGTCGTCCGTATCGAATTCCCATCGGACAAAATGTTTGCCCCGGGCAGCTACCAAATTCAGCCGGCTCAGCTCCCTGCCCTGCAGGGCATCGTGGGCACCATTCGCCAAAGCTTCCCCAAGCAAATTGTGGGTATCGAAGCACATTGGGACGGCACGCCGCTGAACCCTGCCACGACAACCCATCACCAACTCACCGCCACCCAAGCCCTGTCGGTGTTCGATCGTTTGGTTGCGATGGGCGTGCCCCGAACGCAGCTGTTTACGATGGCCATGGGCAGCAATCGGCCTCGGTACGACCAGCGACCCTCCCAAGGGCTCAGTCCCAACCGACGAATCGAACTGGTGATCTATCCCGAAACATTTGACGGGACCTAAGGCGAAAGGCCTGTGGAAAACGCCCGGCCGCTTACGCGATCACGGCTCATTGTTTGGGTGGTTGGCGGCGATAGTGCAGCCGATCACTCCGTGGCGGCGGTTGTTCCTCTTCGGGCGACGTGACGGTTGCCCGGCCGCTTACGCGATCACGGCTCATTGTTTGGGTGGTTGGCGGCGATAGTGCAGCCGATCACTCCGTGGCGGCGGTTGTTCCTCTTCGGGCGACGTGACGGTTGCCCGGCCGCTTACGCGATCACGGCTCATTGGTTGGGTGGTTGGCGGCGATAGTGCAGCCGATCACTCCGTGGCGGCGGTTGTTCCT
>CAZROJ010000291.1:0-4126 GCA_964601665.1 uncultured Pirellulaceae bacterium | reverse complement strand
GGGCAGTGGCGGCAGCACTCTTCAGGCCAACCTTCAGCCAACCAACTTTACCTAAGATCTTTTGCTTTTCCTGCCAACCTTACGCTTTTGTTTGCCGGAGCTACCACCAGGTCGCAACGCTCGCGACCAATATCTTGGGTTGATCCAATCGTAACGGCCCAAGCGAATGCTGCCACAACAATGGCAAGTATAGCGGCCCAAGTAAAAGTACAGACCGAACGTCAGGCCGATTAAGAACGAATAGAAAAAGCGATGCCGCGACGCGATAGAATGGCCTTCGTAACGATTGCATGAAAAACAAAACAGTCGGACGTGTCGCTTTTTCCTCTCGCTCCGCCGCCCGGTGGACGCTGCCGCCGATGACTCGTCAACGGCAGGTCCGACTGCGTTCGCCTGAATGTCTTGGTCGTTGGCTTGAGATTTTATTTCAGTATCGGATTCGAGTTGTTCAGGCACGGTGGTATCCAAAGATCGAGGCAGCAAATTTCGTTTTGAAACAGGGGGAAGTAGGCATCGCAATTTGAACCAACGTTGGTTGGATAACATTAATCGCATTGATTGAATATCTTAACCCGGCCATCCCGTTGATGCCAGCTTGCCGACGTGACGAACGGCGACAAAAAAAAACGATATTTGAGGGAATGAATTTGATTTATTGGTTTTAGACAGTTTTGAGTCGATCGATTGGTCTGGTCGCAGTTAAGAAATCTAGATAGTGTCCCAGACTGAGCAGGAAATCTTCACTGCGTCATTCCAATGTTTGGTTGGCTGGACGTCTTTGTAGATTCTCCCAGTTGTCAATCACCCAGAAGTGAATTTGAGCAAACCGACTCAAACTGACTCAAGCCGGTTGAACTTTACGAGGCGAAACATGTCCAAGACTAAACATTTTCAAACGTTGGGAGCCATCGCAATCGCTTTTTTGGTGGTGGCCGCAGGATGTGCGTCGCAGTTTAAAAACGGCTTGCGATCATTCCTGCCCAAGGAGCAGCTGTTCAGCAATGAAGGGGCTGATTTACTCGATCGCAACGAACGCGGCACTCAAGCAAAAACCGCGGTCGACGATTCCCAAAAGAACAACGTCGACTATGCCAGTTACGAAGGCGAACCCGATGAAGGGGCGAACGCTCGATGGATTGAATCCTTCGAAGACGCGGTCAACGAATCCAAACGAACCGGAAAACCAATTCTCGCCAACTTCACCGGCAGCGATTGGTGCGGTTTCTGTGTCAAACTGAAGCAAGAAGTCTTTTCGACGCCTCAGTTTAAAAATTGGGCCAGCGAAAAAGTGGTCTTGCTGGAGCTCGATTTCCCTCGTTCGACCGAGCAGCCCCCGTGGCTCAAGCAACAAAACAAGCGACTCAAAGACCGATATCAAATTCGCGGATACCC
Organism: uncultured Pirellulaceae bacterium; assembly: GCA_964601665.1. Taxonomy (GTDB): domain Bacteria; phylum Planctomycetota; class Planctomycetia; order Pirellulales; family Pirellulaceae; genus Mariniblastus. Next base: position 2,734 of record CAZROJ010000291.1, on the reverse strand, counting down.
CACCGTTCTGATACTTTCTTCGACGGGGAGTGTGATGGAGAAATTGAGTTACATGAACGACGCTGACAAGTGGATCGCGGTGGCCAACAATTCAATCGCAACGTATAAGTCGCTTCGGTCCGCAGAATTCATCGACGCCGCCGACATGAAGTCGGACCGATAGCCAGGAAAACATTTTGCCGCCGGTAAAAGGGTGGGGTTGGAATGACTCCGTTGCAATCGAAGCGATCGAGCGAAAAAAACAAATCTGAGGTCTGGACAATGTTAGTCACAATGTGTCACTTTTGGGTGGCACTTAGATCACCGAAATGTTAAACTTTGCATTGAAAGGCCGACCATTATACGTTGGCAATCAACTGGAGGATAAGCGAATGGCTAGCAGGCTGATTCGAAATCAGTTGCCCGCAAGGGTTGCGGGTTCGACCCCCGTGTCCTCCGCTCAGATTTGAGCCAAGGCTCGTAGGCCCCATTTTTTGTTGGGTTTGCGAGCTTTTCACGTTTAGGACCCAAGGGCGTGTCCCTGTTTTGTCCCCGTTTGTGACTTCTGCTTTTGACGGCGTGATTGTCGCCAGCATCAATACTAGTAGTTGCGAAATCGTAATCATGTTGCACTCCTTAAAGTGGCTAAAAAAAAGAAAAGCCTGGCCGCCAGTTTGGCGACCAGGCACGGGGTTGAGTTTTAGATACTGGTATCGAAGGGGACCTGCTTCATGAGTCGCTGGCTCACTTCGGGTGTGAGGTGAAAGTACTGATCTGATGCTTTTCGTTTCAGCTCGTGGCCTTGCCACTCGTCTACAACTGGCTTTGCAATTCCGCTCGTAATGCAATGAGTCTTGAAGAAGTGACGTAAAGAGTGAATTGTGAAACCACCTTGTCGTCCGGCAGGAATCCCAAGCTGCTTCAAGATTTTCTTGAAGTCCTCGTTGATTCGTTTTGGACTGATGAAGTGGTCTCCGCTTGGGTACTGCTTGCTCGGTAGGGCCGTGAAAAAGAACCCAGACTCGTTCTGGTCCATCGATTCGATAATCGCTTTAAGGCGTTCATGAATCGGCACGTCCCAATCGGAGTCCGGTTTGTTCTTTAGGCCGTCACGCGAGCGGATGTAGATCCAGTTTCCATCCAGATCAACATCTTCAATAAGTAGATTCCGCAGTTCACTAATTCGCATGCCGGTGAACGCCAGCATTGCGAAAATAAATCTTCGGTTTGGTGTCGCCTTCTTCAAAATCGAGTTGACTTGCCCCAAAGTAAGGACGTTCTTCTTTTTGGTGTTTTTAGGTCGTTTGAATATACGCTCTCCCAGAGGGTTCGACGAAATCAGCTTTCGCTCTTCGCACCAGGTTAGGAACCGCTTAAATGTGTTTCCTTCCTTGTACATCGAGAGAGCACCGATTTCGGTCTGCCTCGCCTCGCGATATTTGTCGATGTGGCTAATCTCAACATCTTCAAGCATTGAGATTCCCTTTTCGACCAATCGCTCGGAGAACAGATTCAACATTCCTTGGTAGCGTACGTAGGTTTTTCGTCGTGCCCCTTCGGCTTTCTGGTGTGATATGTAGGATTCAATAGCAAGTTGAATCGAAACGTATTTTGCTGAATCGCTCTTGATAGCCAGAACGAAAGTTCCGTCAATCAATTGAGCCTCAAGTTGAATGGCTCTTCGTTTTGCAATTCTCTCATTTGCAGTTCGCGTTGTCCGAAAACGATGCCCCTTGAAATGGAATTCCATTTGCCAAATACCACGTTTTCCTCTGCGAACGAGTGTTACCCGTTCACCAACTTTAATTCTCTTGTCGTTCTTGTTTCGTTGTTTCATTCCAATCGAGCCCATTGAAGAAGCAAGCCACGAGCCTGTCTCGCCAGTAGCGATCCTGCCCGCGGCGTTGCCGATAAGTGCCTTCAAGTAGCCCTGCGTTTTTCCAAACGTTCAACGTTTTTGGCGCAACTCGCAAAAGTTCTGCCGCTTCTTTCGTTGTCAACAATTGGTGAACCGCGGGTTCTGCCCCATTGCCGAACGCCAGTTCAATTTCTGAAGCTGATAGCTTTTTCGTTTTCGTGCTCATCGGTTTCTCGGAAATTGAACGCTACTGCGTTCAGAAGGGCTTGTGGAATCTGGTAGTGCGTTGTGTATGACGCGTCCGTTTTATGACTTAACGGAGATTGTTTGTCGCAGCCCTGCGAAGAATGATTTCGCCTTTCGGCGGATCTGTACACAGTATCTGCCCACCGTGGTTTAATGTCAAGCCTGATCTGCGAAATTCTTCAAAGAATCGCGGATTCTCCCGATGTCGACTACAACCGCGATGTATGGCGTAAAGTCTTTTACTCCGGAAAGCCCGGTTTCCAAGTCAAGCCATCCAGTATCGGTGCCGGTACCGACAACCCCCTTGATGTAGGTGTCATCGCCGACGATGATTCTCGCCGGTTGCCAGGAAAGAAGTGCTTCATCTATGACATTAAGCGTTAGTCCACGCTTTTTAGCGACCGGAGTTACTCGATCTGATATCTCCATAAAACGCTGCACGTTCTCTCGGCGGACTCCTGCTTCCATCATCGCAGCAGCGCAAACGACATACCATGCGGTAGTCAGATCAAAGTAACGCGGGTTTCCCGCCTCGCCTTGGCCGACAAACCAATTCCGATCTGGAATTAGCCGGTGGTCCACGACATAACGGAATCGCCGTGCTGGAATTCCAGTCAATTTTGTAAGGTCTCGAACGCTATATAGGCTCAT
>CAZROJ010000290.1:0-4229 GCA_964601665.1 uncultured Pirellulaceae bacterium | reverse complement strand
CCGCGACGTCTTTCTTGGCCGTGACCTTCGGCTTTGCTGTTGCTTGTTTCTTTACCGCCGTCGTTTTCTTGGCCGCTTTCTTCTTGACCCTACTCTTTTTCTTTGCCACCGTTCTCTCCTTTGTAGCCTTCTTTTTGGTAGCCGCTTTCTTCGCTGATTTCTTCTTTACATTGGCGGCTTTAGGCGACGCTTTTTTCGCTGATTTCTTCACAGGGTTTTTCTTCACCGCAGCTTTTTTGGCACGCGTTTGTTTGGCACGCGTTTGTTTGGCGCGGGGAACCGACTTGCGCTTCGTACTGGACTTGCTGCTTTTTTTCCGTTTTGCGGTAGAGGTCTTGCCTGCCGGCAACCTGAGCTTCGGATTCGAGTCGAGTTCGATGCCGAACATTGCGCCAAGGTCTTCCCCTGCCAAGTCACCTGACTCGACTTCCAATTCCTGCGCAAGATTTTCTTTGGAGACCGCTTGGCTGATCAGCTCTTCCTGATTCACCCCCCGCAACAAAAATAGAAGCTCTGGCTCGGAATCCAGCCGGCTGCCGACTCCGTACATCACCGCCGCCAGATGTTTGCAGCAAACCGACCAATCGGGGCAATCGCATTCCATCTTGATTTGACGAGCCGAAGGAAAACAACCAGACTTCTTGTCGGTCAGCCTTTGCATCACTCCGTCTGATAAACGGCCGCCAAGCAGATCCAGCAACGAGTCGATCGACTTTGAGCAATCTTTCTTGATGCTCTCCCACGTTTTTTTATTCAACTTCTTGATCGAAATCGAAATCTCGTATGGGTCGGAACCGGCAACGATGGCTTCCACTTTGCCGGGAGTGATAACTAAATCGACAACCGAACCATTGCGAACGTACGTTCGGCCTCGGGGCAATCGGTTCGCATAGTCGCTTAACGACTCCACATGGTCGTTCCAAGCTTTACCCCAAAACGACTTGGCAATCGTGCGGCCTTCGATTTGAATTGGCTGACACGCTCGCTTTTGCTTCTTCGCAACTTTGGCTGCGTACTTACGTCCATTGGCCTTTTTCTGACTAACGGAAACGTAAGGTTTCCAGTCGTAACCGTACATTGCTTTTCCCTGTTACGTTCTATTGAATTTCCCAATGCTGTTTCAATCGACTTTCATTTTATAGAATAAGCCGATTTCGCCAATCTCGGTTTTCTACATGCCTGCAACCGCGCCCCATCGCCGTGGATCCAATTTGCCCGGTTCTTCATTACTAAATGGGCCACAGATTTGCCTTTCTCCACAGGGCAGGCTTTACATTTCCGGAGTATCTGATGGTGCTGCCGTCGCGACCACTAGCAAAGTGTCATGGCCTCCAAAACTACTTTTAGCACTGGCGCGAGAGTTTGAAATCGCTTCCGGTCGTGGCTTGCTTACTTTGGCTCAAACAGAACTGTCTCCTGATTGGCCCGCGGGATTTGCTTGGTGGAAAGAATTTTGCCGGCGTCTTGGAGAGTCGCTTTGCTGCCTCGACGAAGCGGATCGAGAGCGTTTTGGTAAACGGTTGACGCGCGAAAAGCTGCTGCAGCTTGTTCCACCACCTGACGCGTTGGAACTGTCTGTCATCATTTCAAAAGCACCACCCATGCACGGACTGGAGTATCTGGCGTCTGAAGTGCTGACCAGTCTTTGGCTAGATCTGTTGAATTCAGTACATCAGCACATTTTGGAAGCTCGACAGGGATTGGATGATTGTCTCCAGATTCTCAACCCCGACTGGCAGCCACTTGGCCGAGTCACCTTTCATCTTGCCGAGAACAAAAAGGATGAAGCCAAACCGTTTGCCTTTTTGGCAACCTACACGAACCGCGTGTCCGGCAAAGCGACGGTAAAGCACTTGCCTCTTGCTGAAGCGCTGCAGCAATTCGCCAGCGAAAAACAGCAGTCGAAATTGGCTGAGCTACTCAAGCCGGTCAGCCAAGCTTCCCAATCAAGTGAACTGATTCGATCGTGGCTCGATTCGCGTGCCCTGTTTCGTCCCCAGGCATTGTCGATCTCACAAGCCCATCAATTTCTTAGCGACGTGCCAGCCATGGAACGGGCGGGCTTGATCGTTCGAGTCCCAAACTGGTGGCGAGCCCGCAGCTCAACACGAGCGGAAGTCCGAATCCGACTTGGCAACGATAAACCACGCGGCGTGGGCACTGACTCCTTGCTCGATTTCTCTGTTGAACTAGCACTTGATGGTGACCGCCTGACCGAAGAAGAGCAACAACAATTGCTTGCCCAAGACGAAGGTTTAATGTTGTTGCGAGGCAAGTGGATTGAGGTCGATCGGGAACGTCTGACCGAAGCTCTCCAACACTGGCAACAACTGGAACAAGAAAACACCGGCGGCATCGACTTTTTGCGCGGGATGCGGATGCTCGCTGGAGCCACACTTGCTTCCGATGACGTCGATTCGGGCAATGGATGGACTCAAGTCGTCGCCGGAGGCTGGATGGAAAAGACGTTGCAATCGCTGCGTAACCCGACGGACGAAATCAGTTGTCAGCCTGGAACGGGGCTTAACGCCACGCTGCGGCCGTATCAGGAAACTGGAGTGCGCTGGTTGTGGTTGATGACTCAGTTAAAGCTCGGGGCCTGCCTAGCCGACGACATGGGGCTGGGCAAAACGATTCAGGTGATTGATTTGCTGTTGCAGATTGACCGAGTCGCCACGGCCGCGAATAAGCGGCATGTTTTGAACAAAGATGGCTCGAAAAGAAAAGTCAAACGTCGGCCCAGCCTGTTGATCGTTCCCGCCTCGTTGATTGGGAACTGGAAACAGGAGTTGGCCCGTTTCGCACCGCAGCTGAAAGTGGCGATCGCCCACCGAAGCGAATCCGCTGCCAAAGACTTAGAGGCAATGGCTGCAGACCCAATCGAAAAACTCAAAGACGTGAACGCAGTGGTGACTTCGTATTCACTGGCTAGGAAGTCGGAGTGGATGGCCGAGTTGGATTGGGATTTGGTGATTTTGGATGAAGCTCAGGCGATCAAAAATTCGACCTCGGCCCAATCGCGGGCGATTAAAAAACTCCGTTCCAGTTGCCGCATTGCACTCACGGGAACACCGGTGGAGAACCAGCTTGGCGATCTCTGGTCGCTCTTTGACTTTTGCTGTCCGGGGTTGTTGGGGACTTCGAAAGAGTTCAAGCAATTTCTGAAACACTTCGACACGAAGGCAACGGAGCCTTCCGGTTCCAATGGCCCCAATGCCCCCTACGCAGCGCTTCGCCGACTCGTGCAGCCCTACATTTTGCGGCGAATGAAAACAGATCCCACAATCGCACCGGACTTGCCTGCGAAAACTGAGATGCGAGTCGACTGCGGTTTGTCTCGCCGACAGGCGGCATTGTACAAGCAAGCCGTTAAGGAGTTAGAATCGGAGTTGCAATCGCAGCTTAAACAGAACAAAATCTCGTCTGAAAAGAAAAGCGGAATTCAGCGACGGGGTATCGTGCTGTCGACGATGATGCGGCTAAAGCAAGTCTGCAACCATCCTTCGCTGGTAATGGACAACAATGAATTTGCCAGCAAGGACAGCGGTAAGTTTCAACAATTGATCCGCATTTGCGAACCAATTACCCAGCGCCAAGAAAAGGTTTTGGTGTTCACCCAGTTTCAGTCAATGTGCGAACCACTGGCGGATTTCTTAGCCACGGTATTTGGCAACTCTGGTTTGACTTTGCACGGAAAAACTCCCGTCAAGCGGCGCAAGCAGTTGGTTAAGTCATTCCAGGAAGATGAGTCGATTCCGTTTTTCGTGATTTCGCTAAAAGCGGGAGGTACCGGCTTGAACTTGACTGCTGCGTCGCACGTGATTCACTTTGATCGTTGGTGGAATCCGGCAGTTGAGAACCAAGCGACCGATCGTGCGTTTCGAATTGGACAAAAACGGAATGTGCTTGTTCACAAATTTGTCTGCCGAGGCACGCTTGAAGAAAGGATCGACGAAATGCTCCGCTCGAAGCAAGAAATGACGGACGAAATTCTCGGTCAAAAAAACGAGGGCGAACTGTTGCTGACAGAGTTGTCTGACAAGGAATTGTTGGAGTTCGTCACGCTGGACATACATCGCTGCGAAACATGATAGCGATGGCAATTGTTGCGCGGATTTTTGCCTTTTTCTGGCGACGCTAATTTCGCGATTAAAAATAGAACGACCCAGACTGCCGGTGGCTGTACTAGCCAATCTCGCGGAGCTTTGCGGTGACCAATCGGCATTTGC
>CAZROJ010000289.1:2518-4246 GCA_964601665.1 uncultured Pirellulaceae bacterium | reverse complement strand
TCGAGTTGCGGAACCCGATTCCCAAATCATCATTCAAAATTGTTTGAAAAAACGTAGCTCCTGAAAACAGTTTTCAGAAAGCTTGATTCAAATTGCCGACTCCGCGATTGGCAACCGAACATGCCCTTGTGAGGCGAACCCAAAACCACGTAAAAGCACTAGGCTCCGGGTGAAATATCAAAAACAGCAGTCGAGCATGCCGTAACAAGCACACCCACGCTGGTTCTTACTCTTCGGCCTTTTGCTTGATCTGCGAGACCAATGCACCGCCGGGTCCATTCAGCTGAGCAGCCAATTGAGCACCAGGGCCCATGATTTGACCAACCAACATGCTGAGCTGTTCCGTACGACTTGGCCACTTGCTGATCTCACGAACTCGTGCCGGAGTCAATTGGACGCCGTCCATTGCACCACCACGAGTCTCAAAACCATCAAAAGCCTCTTCGTCTTTGTCTAAATCGGTGACTTCCTTGACCAACGAGACAAAATCCTCGGCTCCCCAAAGCACAGCGTGTGTACCGCTGATATCTTCAAAGGCGGCCGCCAAGGGAGAACCCTCGGTGGCGCGACGAGCCAAACTGTTTTTTACGACCATCATGCCAATGCCTTTGTCTCGCAATCGCTTGCGAAGGCTGGACGTTGTATTGGCATCCATCCCAATGACATCCGCCAAGACACAGTCTTCAGCGCCGTCCAAGCGACTGCTCAGGTCTTTGGTTAAAAGATCTTTTACGTATTTACTCATGACGTTTCACTTTAAAATCCAATAGCCAGTAAAAATCGCACCGGCCATCAAGTTAATTGTCTGGGAAGATTTGCTCTGCCACCATCCGAAACCGATCGAAGGCGGCAAGCGGAGATTACGCAGCCAGCGGAATACCGGGGCTCATCGTTGCCGTCAACGAAATGCCTTTGATGTAGGTTCCCTTGATCGAGTTCGGCTTCAGCGAATCGATGTACTGCAAAAACGCTTCGATATTTTCTTTAAGCTGATCCGTTGAGAAGCTCAACTTGCCCAACACCGCGTGGACGTTGCCGCCGGTGTCGTTTCGGAATTCAACTTTACCAGCCTTGTACTCGGATACCGCCTTGGCAACATCCGGCGTGACCGTGCCCGCCCGGGGCGAAGGCATCAAGCTGCGAGGACCAAGCACTCGGCCTAGCGGGCCAACCACGCCCATCATGTCCGGCGATGCAATGCAAACATCGAACTCCAGCCAGCCGTCGCTGATTTTTTTGGCCAATTCTTCCTGGCCAACTTCGTCAGCACCGGCATCTTTGGCGGCCTGAGCAGCGGCGTCCTTAGCAAACACGACTACGCGTTGAGTTTTACCGATGCCATTTGGCAGCACAACCGAACCGCGAACGATCTGGTCGGCTTGCTTGGGGTCGATGCCCAAATGCATGTGGATTTCAACGGTCTGGTCGAACTTTGTTCCCTCGAAACCCTTCAAGATAGAAACGGCTTCGTTCAGGTCGACCGGGTTCTCTGGAACTTTCTCCAGCAGCGCTTTGAAACGTTTAGATTTTTTCATATTCAAACTCGGGTGTTGAGGTCAAACACAACCACGGAAGGTCGCTCCCTCGAATTGTAAATTCAGCACTTTATCGGTTCGGCCGGCCAGTCCAGTTCGGTTGGCCAGTCCAGTTCGGTTGGCCAGTCCAGTTCGGCCGGCCAGTCCAGCTCGTTTCAAACGAAGTTTAAAACCAGAACAACAAACCCAACAG
>CAZROJ010000289.1:0-2418 GCA_964601665.1 uncultured Pirellulaceae bacterium | reverse complement strand
GGCCAGTCCAGCTCGTTTCAAACGAAGTTTAAAACCAGAACAACAAACCCAACAGGCCACTGCCTAGCCTTCGACTTCAATGCCCATGCTGCGAGCAGTGCCCATGATCATGCGTGTGGCATGTTCCATGTCACGAGCATTCAAGTCTTCCATTTTCTTGGTGCAAATGTCTTCAATCTGAGCCATCGTCACTTTGCCAACTTTGTCAAGGTTGGGAACGCCCGAGCCCTTGGCAATGCCTGCCGCCTGCTTCAACATCGAAGCCGCCGGCGGGCTCTTGGTGACAAAGTCAAACGATCGGTCGTTGTAAACCGTAACGATAACCGGAATCGGCGTTCCGTTGTACTCTTTCGTTCGGTCATTAAATTGCTGGACAAATTGCCCCAAGTTAATGCCGAACTTACCCAGCGACGTACCAACCGGAGGCGCCGGAGTGGCTTGACCACCGGGCACTTGGAACTTCGCTTCACCTGTTACTTGTTTCGCCATGGCTTCAACTAAATATTGTTACACCGCCTGCCAAGCAATCACTCTCGATGCCGGCCGACAGCTGGTTTACACTTTTTCTACGTGCCAGTGATCGAGTTCAACTGGATTGGGCCGACCAAAGATGTTGATCATTACCTCGATGCGTCCGTTTCGCTCGTCAATCGTCGAAACTTCCCCTTCGTGGTTCTGGAAATAGCCTTCTTTAACGCGAACTCGCTGACCAAGGGTAAACGGAATCGCAGTTTTGATTTTCTCTTCGCCATCTTCTTCTTCAGGAGGCAAGGTCGTCGCCAAGATCCTGGCGATTTCGTCTTCGGACAGTGGAGCCGGCTTGCCAGAGGATCCGGTGAAGTCGCCGATCCCCGATGTCTCGCGAACCAAAAACCAAGAATCGTCGTTGATCGCCATCTTGACGACAACATAACCCGGATACAACTTCCGCTTGACAATCTTCTGCTTGCCAGCCTTGTTGAACTCGCGAACGTCCTCGGTCGGCACCAAAATATCGCCAAAGTAACGCTCAAAACCCGCCACCGAAACACGACGCTTCAATTGATCACAAATGGTTTTCTCGCGGTTCACCTGAACCTTCAAGATATACCAATTCATGTGAATCTCTTCGCCCTCGACCGGCACCGACTTGTCGTCAACAAATTCCTCGATCGGCGACACGTCATCGTCGTCATCGTCCTCATCTTCATCGTCGACCAGTTCGTCGGCTGTAAAGCCAAACTCATCAACCGCCTCGGCAGTTTCCGCTGGCTCGGCCTGCATCGACGGCGACGTATCTTCAGCGTCTGGACTAGGCGAGGAGTCTTCAGGGAGTTCAGGATTGATTTCGTCTACTGACATAACTCTGGGCGTTACCGCCAACCAATCGTCCGAAGGAACGTGTCGACCATGCCGCCGCCTGAATAACGAATCCCGATCAACTCGAAAATCGCCGTCCAAACCGCGTCAAACAAAAACAAAAATGCCGCCAAGGCAAAAATCACAAACATCACAACCAACGACGCTCGCCAAAGCTGAGTCCCGTTGGGCCACGATACCTTGTTCATCTCAGCTTCCACTGCGATCAAAAAGTCCGCAAAGCTCGAATAGCTCACCAACCGAAACCCTACCCAAGTAATCGCCGCGGCGATCCCAGCGGTAATGCCCCAGCCGGACAAACCCATGTCCAACAAAAACGTCCGCTGAATTTCCCACGCCACCAAGCAACCCAGCAAAGCAATCGTCGCAAAAGTAACCTGGCGAACAATCCGGCCTTGGTTGGGTTTGTACAGATCGAATCGAAAAAGCTCAGGCCAAAAGCTGGCTTTTGGCGAACCTGATTTCTTTTGATTGGCTACCGAACTCATAACAACCCTTTGGAATATTTGTGATCAATCCCTTGACCGTCCACCTCGCGGCGGAAAACGGCGACCGACTCAGCCGGCAACCTCATCTCAACTTTCAAATCTCAAACTCTTGACTCAAATGGCAGGGGCGGAGGGACTTGAACCCGCAACCGCTGGTTTTGGAAACCAGTGCTCTACCGATTGAGCTACACCCCTCCGTTTGACATCCGCGCCCCAGCAATCAACTCTCCACCGACCGCCGTGCACTGCTTCGAGCCGACACGATAAGCAAAATTGCCAAATCGCCAAGCCCAAACTCAAAAAATAACGAAACACCCACGCTGAATCATCGCCAGCAAAAACGCTCCGCCATAAATTACTGGAAAGCGTCGCGGAATCGACCACGACGCTTTTTCAGTATTTCTTTACTCGGCCAGCAGCAAGCCACCGGCTCGGAGCAACTTCTAGTCGACAATCTTAGTCACAACGCCCGAACCCACAGTCCGGCCACCTTCGCGAATCGCAAAGCGAACACCATCATCCATCGCGATTGGCTTCTGCAGCTCAACCTTGATCTTAACGTTATCGCCAG
>CAZROJ010000288.1:2542-4266 GCA_964601665.1 uncultured Pirellulaceae bacterium | reverse complement strand
GAAACCAATTGCTCCTGTCAATAAGTAGCCCGACCCCTTATTTTTGCCCAAAAAAACAAAGGCTTCACCGTACTATTGGTGAAGCCTTTGTTGGAGAACTAGAAATTTTTCAAGATTCGATTCAGATGTTAATTGATGGCAAAGAGCTTTTGTCCTCGCGGCTGGAAGACTGCTTGGGCAATTCTTCCGTAAGCAGTTCAATCAGCTTCATTGGAGAGTCGACGAAGACTTCCGAATGACAAAATTCGTGGTCCACTTCAAACATCTGACCGAGTACGCCAGACTCCGGCGGGTCAAGGTCTACCACAATTCCATCGATTCCATTACTTCCGTAACAGAACACCCATTTTCGTTGCCAGCAACGGTCGAGCTTCACTCTTGGAGCAACCTCTATGGGCCCATCAAAAGTTGAGTCCTCCAGAGTTTCGAGCCAAAATTGATGAACACGAATTATCTCTTCACAAGAAAGTAAATAGAACGCGTTTACTCTTACACCGTTCGTTCCCGCAATCGTACCATTGGTTTTTGAAAGCAAGAGGCGATGCTCTGGATGAATCTCAAAGCCAAGAAATTCTTCCAAAACATCTAGTTGGTCATCTGAAGCTCCGCTTCTAAGTGATTCGGGGAACCGTGGGCAGCACTCAGTCGCCGTCCGACAGTATTTTTCCCAAACCGAATCGAACTCACTCACAAGATTTTCGTCAGGCATTGTCGTTTCCTAGTCTAAATATCAAATTTTCCTGAACGGACTCCATTCAATCTATTGGAGTAGATTCTGGTTTTGGCGTCGTATCCGATTTGACATCATCAGCGGCCTTCTTGAAACATTCCAAACGTTTGTCTCGCAGTTCCTTCTGTTTAGCGTCAGAACAGCAGGCATTCATCGCGTCTTGGTCCGCTTGAGGGCAAGTAGCTAACAAGTCTTCCCATTTTTTCTTTCGAGCGGCTTTCTCTTTTTTCTTTTTCGTGATTTGCGTCTCGGTTAACTTTTTCGGCACATATGGAACTCCATCAATACAGTAGCAGATTTTGTTCCACTTAATTTTTTTACCCCCTCGAGATTGGCCACCTGCACTACGGCCAATTTTTCCATTTATTTTATTTGACTGAACGAGATAGCAACCGCCGGGACATGGTGGACCGCCCGCAATTGTATCCGGTAAATGCCCTGCAACTTCACCGTCTTTGATTCCAAGCTCAGTGCGTTTTGAGGTCATGAAATCTCGCCAAACTTTGCGGCATGCTTTCTCTTCCTCAGTGATTTTCATTAGCACCAAGCACTTATGCTTTTTGGCGAATGCCTCACTAAAATACTTGTAGCATGCCATCTCATCTTTTTGCTCTTTAGTGGGCTCAACTAGAGGTTCAACCCCTTTAGGCGTCAAGTTGATGTTGATGCAGAGACACTTGGCGTCTTTCTTGGCGTCAATACACTTTTGTGTTTCTTCCAAATCTTCATCAGATGGATTCTCTTCATCCTGATTTCTTAAAATGCAAACAGGCATGACCGGCGAAACAAAGAAGTTAACAATCGGGTCGCTCGTGACTACTTGTTGCGTTTCGGGGTTGGCCGAAATCATCGTGCCTGAATCTGGTTGATACGTGAAGGCCAACGCTTTGTATTCAGTCGTTCCATCCGGCATGATTTCGCCGCCGTTAAAGACAACCTGTGTGTCGACTGGGCTTCCAACTAGTGAAACGACCCGCGCCAACAACGATACAGT
>CAZROJ010000288.1:0-2442 GCA_964601665.1 uncultured Pirellulaceae bacterium | reverse complement strand
AGTACGTGCCACCCACCAATTGCAGGAATGTTAACTCTTCCCAATCTCCGATTATCTTGGTTTGGAAATATGAAACTAAGGCTCACCCAACCATGTTGTCTCATTCTGGTCGCATTCACGACACAATTCTTCGGAGCAGCCAATGGTTTCGCTCAAAGCTCAGATAGCAGAATTGATGAGTCACTAAATAATTACGATTTCTACAGTTTAAGTGCAACTACTGAAGAAAGCTTATTCGCACTTCGACCCGTCTCAAGACAGGATCTCGGGCTGCATACGTCAGACGAATTAGCGGTAATGTCACAAGATCCAGCTTCTTACTTTTTAGGTCTACTCGAGCAAGTGGGTGCCTATGCCGGGATCGTGATGGTGAAGAAGCGGCAAGTTAACGATAGCTCAGACAATTACGAACCGTCCGAAGTTACTGTTATTGTTACTGGATTTGGCCCATTTAAGGGCGTACCAGTAAACCCTTCATCGGAAGTGGCCAGAGAAGTTGATCGTCAGTTGGATAAATTAGGAATCGATTCCGAAGTGAGAATCATCGACGTAAATTGGGGTGATCCAGAAACAGCTATCGACGATGCTATTAAGGATGTTAAGAAACGCGAACCCGATCATCGTATTGTCGTTATCTCGATTGGAGTCAACCCAAACGGCAAGAAGTATACATTTGAAACCGTAGGCCGCAATGATCGGATGCCTATAGCCGACAACGTTGGCGGAATTCCTGGAGTGACGCCAGGAACCCCACCCCAGAACGACCCGAACGGTGACGCGACCGTCGGCCATGATTACGATGTTACGATGCAAATGGACTCGCAGACGGCATCAATGCTGGCAAAGGACCTGCAACTGAATGCTCGAATGATGCTGGCGGATATATTTGCGACTCAACGACATACAAATTGCACGTGCTAGACACTACAGGCGAGATTGACACTGGTATTTTCGTTCATGTCCCACCGCAAACTCCAAAATCTGAATTGTTTGTCAAACTCTTGATTGAAGGAGTCTTCCTCGGCAACGACCCGGTCGTGGATGATGTTGATGGCGATGGACGTAGCAATCCCGAGGACGGGTATCCGACCAATCCAGATTTAAACTAGACGAACGTTAGCGTCATTTCATTTCAAGCGAGGATTGCCATGAATCCATTGCATTCAAACACTATACTGGCTGTCACATTGGTTTGTTTTGCGATTTCGTTTGGTGCACAAAGTCGAGGGCAAGATAAGGATTCGTTTCCAGATTTCGAAACTTTTAAAACCGTCCGACCTGAAAGCTTTGTTGAACCCGAAGACAACCGGGGCACACGCGGCGACTTGGCCACGCAGTTGTTTAAGTTTCACGATGCCTATTGCCAACTGTCGGCGAACGGGAAATATCTCTGGGTAACGCGGACGGGTGAGAACCAGAGCAATCCAGCGGCTGTTTCGATCTGGGCGTTTTCTGAAGACCGAAAATCTCTGGAAATCAAACACCGATTCAAGCTCGCAAACCCTATAAGACCAACCGGCCAATTCCTTTCCCCCGACGGATGCTACTTTGTCACGCTCGACGAAGCCGGAAGGTGTGGCAACTCACCGCGAGACCTCGTAGTCTACGACCTAAAACAAAAATCTTATGTTGCGCAGCGGATCGAAGATTTTTTGCCAGCGGAAGTCATCACGGGACTTCAGGGGCCTTCATACATGGGCGGTGCAGGACTTCGGGCTTGGCAAGGACTGTCGGCCGCTGCGAATTATTTCGATTCCAGTTCAAAGACGCTATTTCCGACCCATGGTCGCGACGCTCGCAGCACCTCCCAAATTCCATATCTGTCAATCAACTTGTTATCGAACAAAGTCGCGGTATTGGACCCACCGGCGGAGGGATTAGATCCTTCCATTCCGGTTGAGTTAGAGTTTGCCAAGGCAGTTCAATGTGGTTTCGCGATGGCAGATGGCACACGCAAGATCCCAGCAGGTCACGATCGGCCGGTCGATTATCTGGCAGTTTTCCGCCCTAAAGTAGTGTCTCAAAACATCCGGCCGTTGCGTTTGGCGTACCGATTCGATGAGTCCTCAGGCAAGTACCTGAGCATCGATTGGGATCAATATATCAAGGCGACGAAGAGTGAGTTTACGAATCTCGATTAAAGAGTACGAATGATCGCAGTAGGCTTCCTGAAGTGATTGGACATCACGCAGAATGTGAGAACAGGCAACAGCGTGCGACCATGCCAACTAACTCACACGTTCAAAGGCCTCAACGCACTTGCTGAACATTTGGCATCGCGCTGATCCTGGCTTTGGGCTGGTCGCGGCTTTGTTAAGCAATCGCGGAACGCGACTCTTTCATTAAAAACGCCATCAAATCACTGAGGAAAATAAGGGGTCAGGAGCGAATGGCACTGCCGCTTGCGTTTGAGTGACTTACGTCATGCAGCCTGTTTTAGTT
>CAZROJ010000287.1:0-4314 GCA_964601665.1 uncultured Pirellulaceae bacterium | reverse complement strand
CACACCGCTGCCGTGTATTTTACACGTCGCCCTGCTCTGGCCGTCCTGCATTTGCACCGATCGGCCTTGAGGCGGCCTAAGTCGCAAACGAGTTTCCGCAGCCGCAAGTTTTCTTTGCGTTCGGGTTGTGGAATTGGAATCCGCGTTGCTCGATCCCGTCGTAGTAATCGACGGTTGTGCCATCCAAGAACAAATCGCTCTTCTTATCGACGACGACTTTGACGCCGTGTTGCTCGGTCGAGTTATCTTTTGTTTCATCGAAGTCGCTGGCAATGTTCAAGCCGTAGTTGAAACCTGAGCACCCACCACCGGCAACCGAGATACGCAAGAACGCACCTTCGTCGTAGTCACCTTCAGTGATGAAGCGTTGCACTTCCTTGGCTGCTTTTTCTGTAACCTTCACACTCATCGTTATCAACTCTCCAAAATTGGAATTAGATTGTCTGCTTCTTTAAAACGGCACCGCGATCTGTTCCGCGACGTCAACTGAATAACCGTTTGCGGCCGCTCGTACCGCTCAGCTATATTTTTCGTAACATTTCAGCAATTGTCTATAGCTTTTTGCACCGATTCAGCCAGCTTTCGCCTAGAACTCATTTTATTGCTTAAATTTGCTCGATATCCCTCCAATCGCCATCGTATTACGCTTCTGCACGGGGCCTTCTTGAACCGTTGATTTAGTTGGCGGAGTGACAGTCAAGTGCTTTGTCACACTTTAATGCTCGGGTTGTCAACTTGCGGAAACCGTGGCGATCCAGTCACTTTCGTCGTCGGCCAACCCGAATTTTCAGAAGTCACAAAGCACTATTTTTTAACCGCTAATGAACCGAATCAAACCCCGCCAGTGAATCAAACCCCACCATTGATTCCAAGTGCATCAGGTTTTCATCGACAATTCCTTTTGCCATATCGCAAATTATTTGAGGGCTTGGTAATTCGTTCGATAGAACAGAAGCTGACATTTAACTGTGCTCAGGCCCTTTTTGCGATCGGAACAAAGCAATCGTTTAAAAGGAGTATTTTAAAAATCACGAAAATTGAATATAAACGGTTGTTCCCTCGTCCAACCGAGAGTCGAGCCATATTTTTCCGCAATGATTTTCGACGATTCTCTGAGCCATAGTTAGGCCGATACCTCTGCCTTGGATGTTGCCGTCAGGGTTTAGTCGCTGAAATACTTGAAAAACTGCTGCCCATTGACTGTCCTCGATTCCGATCCCATTGTCTCGAATGGTTATAGTCAGAATTTCGCGAGTATCATCAACATCAATCACGACAACTGGGACAGCCTCTGATCGGTACTTAATTGCGTTTTCGATAGTGTATTGAAAAACCAACATCATCTGCGATACGTTTACTTTGATGGCAACCGATTTGTTGCAAGTTACCGTAGCGTTATTTTTGTTTATCAGATTGACCAAGTTCGCTTTTGCATCCTCGACCAAAGAACTGAGTTCAACTTCTTCGTTTTGGTCTTTCACGATTCCTGCTCGTGAAACTTGCCACAGGTCGTTAATCAGACCTTGCATTCGTTTTGTTCCATCAACGATGTTGCTGATAAACAGATTTGCTTTTTCGTCAAGTTCTCCATCGTATTGACGCTGCAAAAGCAGGGTATAGCCCGCGACCATGCGCAACGGCTCATGGAGATCATGAGAAGCAAGGTAAATAAATTGATCTAATTCGTGGTTCGCCTTGGCCGCCGTTTTGGCCATTCGGTTCGTTTTCTCAATTTGCCCCGAAAGCAATTTTTTGGTGAGGACCGATTCATTTAACGCTCGGATTTTCCCCTGAACTAAAATGGCCGTCGTCGCTATCGCTACCAAAGCTAGAACTCGATTAGCACAGGCAACCCACAGCTTGCTTGCTTCAGGTAAGACCGGTAGACAAAACCCAGCGATGACAAGCCCGCAACAGAACAACGCAAGCCACCAGACAAGTTTTTCAGAGCGAAATATCCCGCAAACGGCGATTGGAACAAGATATACTAATCCCCACTCAACTGATGAGCCACTGAAATAATCAACGATAAAAACCGCTACGACCGCCAAGACGATTGATGCTGCGATCCAGATCCTTAGCACCGACTTGGTCTGGTTGGCAGTGTACATGTTGCATCAGCTCGTGCGTTAATATAGAAAACAATTCTGGATTTCCTATGAAACGACCTTGAAGTTACTTTTTAGATGCCATAGGTATGAGTGTTCTAACAACCTAAGACAACCCCCAGTGACGCAAAATTTTCGCTTCTCGATTCTTCATTTCGTCAAACAGGACGAAGATTCGAGCGTGCGCTAGTTACCACACTGGCCAATCACGCTGCAAAACCCATCAGTGCGTTACGGTCTTTTGACGTGCAGAAACTTTAGATGTTTGTCTGCGAGGCTTTCAAGCTTGGATGATGAAGCTGAAGAGACTGTGGGATCGTAAAATTCGTATCCACCCGCGCCATCTCGTCCGTGCAACAGCAATGAACCCAAGGTTGAGAGTATGATCCAAGTAAAACAAGTCTTGTTGGTCGAAGACAACAATAAAGACGTGGAGTTGGTCGTCAATTCGCTGGACGAAAGTCCTGGTGTTTACCAAGTCAGCATTGCCACATCGCTATCCAACGGCCTGCAAATGCTATCCGGAGCCGAATATGACGTCGTTCTGCTTGATTTAGGGCTTCCCGATGCACCTGCAAATCGTACCCTAAAACCGATGCTCGCAGCTTGTGGTGATACACCGTTGATTGTTTTTTCCGGAACTTACGACCCAGAACTCGCGATTGATTTAGTGAAGCAAGGTGCACAAGACTTTATTTGGAAGCAACACTTCATGCCTGAAGTTCTTGGTCGCGCAATCGATTACGCGATAGAACGAAATCGACAAGAGATTGCTCGAATCAAACTAGAGGCACGCGTTCAGAAGACGCAACGCTTGGAAAGCTTGGCGGTTCTCGCCGGTGGTGTAGCGCATGATTTTAATAATTTGTTGGTCGGCATTATGGGTAACGCAGAATTATCCCTGATGGAATTGCCGAGGGAATCAACAGTTCGACCGCTCATCGCGAATATCGAAACGGCCTCTCGGAGAGCCTCAGAATTAACCAATCAAATGTTGGCTTATTCGGGTCGGGGCAGATTCCAAGTAATTCACCTGGACCTTTCGAGAATGGTCAACGAGATGAATCATCTTCTCGAACTCTCGAAAGCTAGAAACGTCTCGCTTCGCTTGGAACTTGATGCCCCCGGGCCTGTTATAAAGGCTGACGCCACGCAAATCCGGCAGGTTGTCATGAACTTAATCACCAACTCGGTAGATGCAATCGGCCATCGAAGCGGATTGATTACGCTTCGGACTGGGAAAATTGACGCGACCAAAGACGATTTTGCTGGCATGGCCTATGGCGATGATGCTGAACCGGGGCCTTACGGATTCATTGAGGTGGCTGACACTGGCGTCGGGATGAACAAGGGGCAAGTTGCGAGGATGTTTGACCCCTACTATTCGACTAAACACGATGGCCATGGCTTGGGCCTTGCTGCCATGCTGGGAATCGTGCACGGGCACAGCGGAGCCATTCGGGTCGATAGCGAACTCGGAAATGGAACGACGATAAAAGTCTTCTTGCCAATTGCGAAGGACGCCTTCGAGACTGTCGATCGCCACCATGAATTGCAAGATGGGAACGGCGAATTTGTCTTAGTGGTTGATGATCAAGAACTGGTTCGATCCCTGACCACCAAAGCTTTAGAACATGCAGGTTACCAAGTAATCACTGCTGCAAACGGCCTTGAGGGCATCGAGATGTTTCGCGAGCACAGTGATTCTCTAAAAATGGTATTGCTTGACATGACAATGCCTATCATGGAGGGCAATGCCGCCCTGAAAGAAATGTCACGGATAGATCCCAACATTCCAGTTGTTCTCATGAGCGGGTACCACGAACAAGATGCGACCGATCAACTTGAAGGTCGGGAACTTGCCGGATTCATTCAAAAACCATTTCGTTTGAATAAGTTATTAAAGGTTGTCGCTGACGCCGGAAGCGATTAACGCCTTCTCATAATTGTCTGTGTCGTCACGAAGCGACTTCAACTTTGACGATCATGTCGGGGAAGTCATCACCGTCACTCCACCGAGAACACCGAGAATGAGCGCAAGTTACCCTTGCCATTTTGCACCATTCTGCAACGTTTCGAATCATTTCGAATCAGAGACACTTGTGGCTTTGTTCGTAACCGTTCACAGGTTTTGTTCGAAGAGACCCATGTCGTTCAACTTTCCAAGTTGTGAACGTGAACCACGGAAGCGTTTTACCTCAAAAAA
>CAZROJ010000286.1:0-4463 GCA_964601665.1 uncultured Pirellulaceae bacterium | reverse complement strand
CTTGGTAAAGGTGCTGGCACGAAGAACCACACGGAATTGAGATTCACAGCACTAGGCCGGAATTTATCAGCTTTTTGATTGACGCAAACGATGCAAACCGCAGTCGCAGTCGGCTTTACCGTTTGCCTTTTAGTTCCAAAATGACGCTCTGCCATTCGAAACCCGGCACGTCGTATTCGGCAACGACGTTGATGTCGACTTGGTCCAAACAGCCGATCGTATCCGCTTCGGCCTTTTCTTCGACCCATTTGGGACCTTTGATGGCCAACAGCCGGCCAATCGAAGGCCAAACTTTTTCAAACCACACACCAAACTTCTTCAGCGGCCCAACCGCCCGGGCCACTGTCACGTCGTAACGGAAATCCTCCAGCAAATCTTCGGCGCGGCACTGGTAAATCTCAACCGACAAACCAATTTCTTCAGCGATCGCGCCCAAGGCGTTCGCCTTTTTGCCCACCGAATCCGTCAACGAAACCTGCAAGTCAGGCCGCAGGATCGCCAACACAATCCCCGGCACGCCGCCGCCGGAACCAACGTCCAGAACTTCTGCGTTTTCGGGGATCAGCTTGGCCAATTCGATCGTGTCCACCAAGTCGCGGGAAACAAATTTGTCGTAGCTGGTATGCCGAGTCAAATTAATTTCCTTGTTGATCTCCCACAGCGAATTGCAGTAGTGCTTCAACAACGGATATGCTTCGTCGGAGACTTCAATTTCGTATTGGTCGAGCGTTTTCTTAAGACTTGCCACGGCGTTTTATTTTTTGAACATGTGTTTTGATATCGCGATCGACTCGACAGCGAAACCAATTTCGCCTCGGCCGCATCGCGTTGTGTTTTGAGTCAAGACCTCGCTTGGTCTCCAATAACTGAGCAATTCGCGGTTCCGCATCGTAACCCGTCCGCCCTTTTTTCGCGACCGCGAGACATCACAAAGTGCCGCTAATTGACCAGTTTTCAGCCCTTGCCAGAAGTATTTGGGATTTCGATGCCCATTTCCTTCATCAACATCTGCATGTCGTTCCAAGCGTGAATTTTGGCCGACGAGGTTCGCAGCAGATAGGCCGGATGGTAAGTCACCAATACTTTGCTGCTGCGGTATCGATGAAACTTTTTTCGCAGTTTACCGATGGGTAGATTCGTGTTCAAAACGGTTTTCGCCGCGACACTGCCCAAGCAACAAATAAACTCCGGTTGCAAGATGTCCAGTTGCCGCTGGCCGTAACTCCAGCAATTGGATAGTTCGTCGGGTTTAGGGTTTCGGTTTTGCGGAGGACGGCATTTGACCGTATTCAAGATGTAAACCTGCTCGCGCTTTAAACCACAAGCGGCAAGGATTTTGTCCAGCAACTGCCCAGCGGCCCCAACGAAGGGCAGCCCTTCACGATCCTCCTGTTCGGTCGGACCTTCGCCGACAAAAACCAAACGACTATTTGGATCACCAACTCCAAAAACCGTATTCGTGCGGTATTCGCAAAGCTGCGGACAACGCGTGCAACTGGCAACCTCATCTTGAATCACGCTCAGCTGTGCCATTCGATCAGGGCCAGGCACCGGAGCAGGGTAGGGCGTGTCGATTCCGACACTGAAGATGGTCGCGGCGTTGGCAGGAACCGATCTCGGTTTTACCTCGCCAACGACTGCGGCAGGTCGAACTGGCTTTGTGGCCACTTCAGAAGTTGGCGTAGCTGGCGAATTCGCCGCAACTGGCTTGGTCGCGGGAATCGCTTGATTTCCTTGGCCTGCCACCGCGTTAGATGCTTCCACCGAATTAGGATCAGATGCGACTGACGGCAGCTGAAAAGACTCGCCACGACCGGCAGCGGCAACCGAAATCCCAAAGTCTTGCAGGCTCCGCAAATGCTGGCGGACGGCCAAATCGACGTTCAATTCGTCGCCAGAACCGGCAAAAGCAGACTCGGCCGAGTCAATCGTTTGACTTGGGCGATCAGCATCCGAAAGATTAAGGTCTTTTGACATGGTTGCGAAGTTTGGCGGTGCAGAGCGACTGCGGAATCGACTATCATTAAATTCAGTTGCAACTTACCAAATTTTGACAGTATTTTCCACGCCCCGACACGTCCGTGCTTCGTCACGTTTGAATGTCCGGGTTGGCCGTTTTCTGAAAACATCACCGCTGAATCGTTTCGATATTGGCGCACCGGCCGACTCGGATTTTTCAAGACTCCAAGCACTCGTTTACGCGGCCAGGCAAGCTAATTTTTCAATGGCTCTTCCACAAGTTTCCATCGTCGGCCGACCTAACGTCGGTAAATCGAGCATCTTCAATTGGCTCGCCGGCCGCCGTTTGGCCATCGTCGACAACATGGCTGGCGTGACTCGCGACCGAATGACGTTCATGCTCGAACACGGCGGACGTCATTTCGATATCGTGGATACAGGAGGAATCGGCATCAACGATGTCGACGAACTGGACGAAGAAATCGAACACCAGATCGAAATCGGCATCCAAGGGGCCGACCTGCTGGTTTTTGTCGTCGATGCCAAAGACGGACGAACGGCTTTGGATGAAAAGGTCGCACGACGATTGCGAGGCATCGAAAAGCCAGTTTTGCTGGTCGCCAATAAATGCGACGGGGACAACTGGGAAATCGAAGCCAACGACTTCTTCAGTTTGGGGTTTGGAGCACCCGTTTGCGTGTCCGCGATCAATAACCGCCGAAAATCGAATTTGATCGAAGCGTTGCTTCGCGAACTGCCCGAAAAATCCGACGTCCTAGTCGGTGACACCGTCGAACCCGAAATGAAATTTGCTTTGGTGGGCAGACGAAATGTCGGCAAGAGCACTTTCATTAACACGCTGGTCGAATCGGAGCGAATGATTGTCAGCGAGGTCGCCGGTACAACTCGTGACAGCGTCAATGTGCGTTTCGAGATGGATGGCAAAACCATGGTCGCCATCGACACGCCCGGTTTGCGTCGTGGCAAGAGCGTTCGTACCGATATCGAGTTTTATGGAACGCATCGGGCCCATCGTTCGATCCGCTACGCCGACGTCGTGCTGATGATGTTCGATGCGGGGCAGAGAATTTCCAAAGTCGACCGGCAACTGGTTAGCTATATCGAAGCCGCCTACAAGCCCTGTATTTTTGTCGTGAACAAATGGGATTTGATGGCCGAGCACATGGTGACCGAGCGATGGGCGGACTACGTTCATGACAACTTCACCACGATGTGGAACGCGCCGGTCGCTTTCACCACGGGCATGACCGGGCAAAATTGCAAACGATTGATGAACCACGCGATGATGCTGTTCAAACAATCTCGCTCTCGCATCAGCACGCCCAAGCTGAATAAAATTATCAAGGAAGCATTGGTCAAGCATCCGCCACCACTGGCAAACAACAAACGCCGACCACGCATTTACTACGCGGCTCAGATCGGCATCGAGCCTCCCACGATCATGCTCAAATGCAATAACCCTAATTCCTTTAACAAAACGTATCGCCGATACCTGTTGGGCGTCCTACGAGATTCGCTCGATTTTGGCGAGGTGCCGATTCGCATGGTGCTTGAAAAACGATCGTCCAGCGATCCGAATGAGTCTTTGGAGGAGGCACGGCGTTGAGTGTTCCGCATTTGGTAAAAGTCGGCTTGATGGGTTCGGTCGGCCGTTTCGTATCGGCCGACTCCAGCGTTTACGGCCGCGACGCGAAAGTCATCTGCCGTACCAATCGTGGCATGGAATGGGGACAGGTCATTTGTGATGTCCCGTCCGTGGACTCCGAAACCGATTCAACCACCAACACCTCTGATGGCGCTATCCTTCGCCCCGTCACGCCCGATGATGATTTGATTTTGGAACGGCTGGATCGCCATCGCGACAAAGCCTTCGTGGCCTGCCAAAAGTTGCTGGACGAACAAGGCCTGACAAACGTCTTGGTCGACGTTGAACACTTGTTCGATGGCGAGTCAGTGTTCTTTTACTTCTTGGGCCAGCCGGATCCGGAATTGGAAAAAGTCACCAACCAGTTGGCCGAAGTCTATGACCGCAAAGTTCGCTTTAAAAAGTTCGCCGAAACGCTTGCTCAAGGCTGCGGGCCCGAATGTGGAACTAAAGACGGCGGCTGCTCAAGTTCCGGCTGTGGATCGTGCAAGCTCAGCGGAAGCTGCGGCGCTAAACCGAGATAGCCCCCGACTGGTTTTGCTATCATCACAGCATCTGCCCCAACGCCGATGGAGATAACTTCTGCAGATGCCAGATTCGCAAAACCCATACCAGTCGCCGACCGCACCGCCCAAGAAGCGACCCGACCACCTGCAACGCGACCACTTGCAACGCGACCAGTGCCCGATTTGTGAACGCAAGGTCGATGTAAAAAAAGTGGCACACTCAATCTCCGCTCAAAAATGCGTATGCGGACAAAGGCTCCGAGCAGTAATGGCATTCTATCCCTATCAAATGGCTTATTTGAGCATTTACTTAGTTGGACAGCGCCACTTTC
>CAZROJ010000285.1:0-4474 GCA_964601665.1 uncultured Pirellulaceae bacterium | reverse complement strand
ACGGTGGCAAAGATACTTTGAATCGCCAGTCCGTTCGCAGGAAATTTTCGCTTTTGACGGATGCACACCAAAACGTGTTCTTTGTTGAGTCTATGGAGAAGTAATGGGTTATCTAATCGCAATCGGCGTCATCTTGCTGGTGCTGTTCATGTTCGTCATGTGGATCATGGGCGTCTACAACAAACTAATCGCACTGCGAAACCGATACGAAAATGCGTTTTCGCAGATCGATGTCCAGCTCAAACGACGGCACGACTTGATCCCCAACTTGGTCAATGTCGCCAAAGGATTCATGGAGCACGAAAAGGACACGCTCGAGGCCGTGATCCAGGCTCGCAACCAGGCCATCACGGCGTCCTCGAACGCCGCGGCGAACCCAGGCGATCAAGGTTCCATGCAAGAAGTCATGTCGGCCGAATCGAACCTGAACGGGGCTCTGGGCCGCCTGCTGATGATTGCTGAAGCTTACCCGGATCTCAAGGCAAACGAAAACATGCTGGCCTTGCAAGAAGAACTCACGTCGACCGAAAACAAAGTTTCGTTCGCTCGGCAGAGCTACAACGATTCGGTCACGGCCTACAACACGACGCGTGAGATGTTCCCTGCCAACATGATTGCGGGAACGTTTGGCTTCGGTGACGCGACGCTGTTCGAAGTCGAAGAAGAAGCCGAACGAGCGGCACCCAAGGTCGAGTTTTAAGGCGATCGGCAGTTGAATTTCTACCGCTGATGTTTGCAACGATTGCGAATCTGGGGCGTATTGCCCGGTAGTTTCTCAATCGCCTTTCGTCTAATCGGGCTGGTTTGCCTGCCGCGTTCAGGTTTTCATTTTCACTTTGGCCTTACGAGTTAATTAGTTTTCGTGGATTTTTTTGCCGCCCAAGATTTAAGACGTCAGAAAACCAAATGGTTGGTGCTGCTCTACGCGGCGGCCATCATGGCGATTATCGTCGGGATCTATGTCGTTGTCGCTGGCGTGCTTGTGGTTAATCAAAAAGACCAGGCTGCCGCGATGCAGAATTTCTTTGACTGGCGGCTTTTCGCTGGCGTGGCGGCGATCAATCTTTTGTTGATCGGCGGAGCCAGTTTTATGAAGATCATGGAATTGCGCGCCGGCGGAGCCCACATTGCGGCTCAGATGGGCGGGACGTTGGTCCAGCCATCGACCACCGATCGGTTGGAAAAACGTCTGTTGAACGTCGTCGAAGAAATGGCCTTGGCTTCCGGGATTTCGGTCCCGCCAGTTTACGTGATGAATGGCGAACCCGGCATCAACGCGTTTGCCGCCGGTTATACACCGGCCGATGCGGTCATTGGAGTCAACCGCGGCACGCTGGAACAACTCAATCGCGACGAACTGCAGGGCGTGATCGCTCATGAATTTAGCCACGTCATGAACGGCGACATGCGGTTGAACATCAAGTTGATCGGCTGGCTGTGCGGGATCCAATTGCTGGCAACGATCGGCTATTTTGCTCTGCATGCTTTTGGGTCCGGTGGCAGACGCAGCAGCAACGACAAAAATGGTGGAGCCGCGGCGATCATGGTCATTGCGATCGCACTACTAATCTTTGGTTACATCGGTCAATTTTTTGCTCGGCTGATCAAGGCCTCGATCTCCCGCCAAAGAGAATTTCTGGCGGATGCTTCTGCCGTGCAGTTCACGCGGTATCCCGACGGGATCGGCGGGGCGTTGAAAGTGATCGGAGCGTCGCCTACGGGATCGACGATCAAGTCCAAAGAGGCCGAAGAGTTGAGCCACATGTTTTTTGCCAGCAGTTTTAGTTCGGGCGTTGCCAATTTGTTTTCGACTCATCCGCCCTTGGTGCCCCGCATCCAAAAACTCGACACCAAGTTTGACGGCGACTTCAAAGGCTATTTCAAAGTTCGCGAACGCATGGCCGAAGCGCGACGCAGTGCTCGCGATCGAGCTGCAAAACAACGCGAGCAACTGTCAAAAATCAATCCGGTCGGCATGATGTTTCCGGAAGAAATCGCGTCTCGTTTTCCGGTGGACCCGGCGATTTTGATCGCGTCCGTTGGCATGCCACAGCAAAGCGATGTCGAACGGTCCAAGGACGTCATTCGCCAAATCCCCGAAAAGATCGCCGACGCCGCTCGGCACGCCTTTTCCGCTCGGTGCGTCGCGTTCGCGATGCTGGCCAGCGACTCGCCAGAACTTCGATCCAAGCAAGTTCAGTTGTTGGTCGAACGAGAGAATTCGGCGACGGTCGAAACGACGCAAAAATTGCTGGAACCGGTCGAGTCCTTGCCGGTGGTGTTGCGGCTGCCGCTGATGGAGATGCTACAAGGAGCACTGGCCAATCTGTCAACTGAACAGTACCAGCATTTTCGCAAAACGATCGAAGGACTCGTGCGGCTGGATAACAAAACCAGTTTGTTTGAATTTGTGGTGCGGCATCATTTGTTGATGCACTTGGACCGGCGGTTCGAGGTGCGTCGTCCGCCGCGTGTGCAGTTTACCAAAGCCTCACAGATTCCTCGCGAGTTTGAGTTAATGCTGTCCGCGTTTGCATCGGCCAGTCTGTCCGGCAGCATCTTGGAGGATTCGACGGCCAACGAGCAAAATGTTTTGCAGGCTTACCGATTGGCGATGCAGGTTGCCGGGTTTGGCGATGCGGCGGACAGTGTCGCAGAGCTTCGCAGTTGGGAGGTGGAACAGCTGGAGCAATGCATGCTTCGGCTGCATCGGGCGTCGCCGGAGTTGAAAAAACAATTTTTGCATGCGGCTGCGACTTTGATCACGTTTGACCATGAGATTACGATCGTGGAAGCCGAATTTTTTCGAGCCGTCGGCGAATCGCTGGACTGCCCCGTCCCACTGCTGGCCGCGGGCAGGTTAAAAAAATAGCCTTATACAAGTTGAAAAAGGCAGCTTGAAAAAGCCAGCTTGAAAAAGCCTGGAAACGAAGCTCGATCCAAGATTGAGTCAGCGAGGAACTTTTGCCGATCCACTTCGTTTTTTCGATAGGGATTGTTACGATAGCGGTTTTGATCCTTCTCCGCTGGGCACATACGCAATGTCATCTTTTGAGCAAACTCGGACTTGCAGCGAATGCAATCAAGAGGAAACGCGTCAGCTTGAGAAAATCAAAGCGGCTTTCGTGCAGCATAGCCGTTGGGACTCTTCCTGCGGAAATTGTGGTTCGCGAGATTTTTCTACGCTCTCCTTTCCAATGCCCAACCTGGACAAGGACATTATGGAGGCGTGGATCAAAGACGAAAATCTGAACCTGATGGATCAGGACGAAGATATGATCTTGGCTTCCAAGGAAAATCTTGAGCTCCTGAAAGCCTACGTTGTTCGCGACGACGCGCACTTGGAAAAGCGATCCATGCTGCTGTCGGCTTTGTGCGTATTGATCTACGACTGCAACGAACAGGACGATGCGCAGACCTTAGAAGATACGATTACCTTTTTAACGAACAACGCTCACCTGTTTGACGAAATCGGTGACGACGCGATTTTTGACTACGTCAAGGAAGTCGCCTATCCAAAAATTGGGCTTACACCGCCCGGAAGCCAGTCGTAGCCGGAAAAATATACCGCCGATCGCGAGCCAAGATCCGTGAACACTCCTTCGCCCCAACCGCCAGAACACGTGCCCAGCGCGGTCGTAGGGCGATTGAGCCTGTACTTGCGAGAGTTGCAGCAACTGATTGTCAACGGCAAGCAAACGGTTAGCTCGAAAGTGCTGGGAAGCCGGCTGGGCGTGACAGACGCTCAAGTTCGCAAAGACTTCACGTATTTTGGTCAGTTTGGCTACCCAGGCGTCGGCTATCGTTGCCATGAACTGATCGCTGAAATCAAGACGATTTTGGGAACGGACCAAACTTGGCCGGTCGCCTTGATCGGTTGCGGTAATCTCGGGCAGGCATTGCTGGGCTACCGAGGGTTCGAAAAACAGGGTTTTGAAGTGGTGGCCGCCTTTGACGTATCGCCCGAAATAATCGGCACCAAAATCGCCAATTTGATCGTCCGCGACATCGAAACGCTGCCAGGTTGGGTCGAGCAAGAGAAAATCGCTCTGGTGATTTTGGCCGTTCCCGCTGACAAAGCGAACCTTGCGGTGGATGTGATTGTCCGTTCGGGAGTGACCGGAATTTTAAATTTTGCTCCCGTTACGCTGAAGCTGCCAAAACGGATTCAAGTCGTGGGGGTCGATTTGGCGATCGAATTGGAGCAGTTGGCCTTTGGTGTCGCCGAGGCAAAAAAAGTCTTGAAGCGGGATTGATGACGGCGAGTTGCCGGTTTTGCTGACCTGATTCGAAAAATCGATCGAAAAAGTAAGGTTTTCGCGGATCACCTATTTTTCAAATTCCGATCATTTGATAATAATACGCACTCAGACGACGTCGTGTAAAACGATCGAGTCAAATTGCCCGATGGTGTAATGGTAACACTACGGTTTTTGGTACCGTCATTCATGGTTCGAATCCATGTCGGGTAATT
>CAZROJ010000284.1:0-4476 GCA_964601665.1 uncultured Pirellulaceae bacterium | reverse complement strand
GGAACCGAAAAGTCAAAATGGGCTATCCTCATCAATAGATGAAGAATCATTAGACGCCGCGGTCATTGGCACACTTGAAGCGCGAGACGTTGGAGGTTCAAAAGCAAACAATAAACGACAACCAAAAATTAAATAACCAAAAATTAAAGCGGCCGGGCGCAAGCCCTCCGGTGCATCACCCCATACAATCAACAAAGCGAAACCGGACGGCTTGCGCCCTACCGCTACCACTACAAACACAACTCCCAAAACGTAAGGAACGAAACGGCAAGGAAGCGGCGTCAATAAACCAACTCATTCCCCTGCTGAAGTAATCCGTCCAAAACAAGAAATCTCAGGACTCAGCGCGAATGACTAAATCCAACTCAGGAAAGAAAAAAGACATCGCCCAACGTGAGTTGTACCCAAAGTTGCGGTTACCCTAGTGCTTTGTCAAAGGTAAAGATTGGGGATTCCACGTTTCCAATCCAGCATTTGAACTGGCGAAAATCAACTCGAAAAGCCATTCATGATTTACCCCAATCCTAAAACTAAGCTTTGACAAAGCCCTAGCTTCGGAGCCGTGGAAAAAACACTTGCCAGGTAAAACATGGAATCCGCAGCAATCGGCTACGGTTTTAGCCAACTAGTCACAATCAAGCCCCGCCAACCACCCGGTACTAAACGCGGCCTGAAAATTGAACCCACCAATCGGTCCGTCCAAATCCAAAACCTCTCCGGCAAAAAACAACCCCGGTTGAAACTTGGACTCCATCGTCTTGCTACTGACTTCCTTCAGCGACACGCCCCCCGCCGTCACTTCCGCCTTTTCAAACCCCAGCGTGCCGTTGACCGAGAACCGACACCCCTTCACTTGCTGGACAATCTTTCGCATCTGCCCCTTCGATAGCTCCGCGTTTTTTTGGTGCAGCCTCACATCGCCCGCCTCAATCAACGCTTCGCCAAAACGACGTGGAAAATAGTCAGCCAACAACCCTCCGACACTCTGCTTCACCGCGGCCTGTCTTTTTTGGTTTAGCGTTTCCGTCAAGGCCTCGGTTTTAATACCGGGCAGGAAATCGCAAATCAAATTCAGCTGGTTCTTCTTCGGGTGCATCGCAACAAACCGGCTCACGTCCAAAACCGACGGCCCGGAAAATCCCCAATGCGTAAACAGAAACGAACCGAGCCGTTCGTCCAACACTTTTGCCTTCTTCGCCTTGCCATTTTTTTGGGTTTTCTGTGAATCAGGCGAACCGATCGCATCCACCGAATCAGCGACCAACGCCTTGGACAACTCCTCCGACTGCCAAACTTTCACGCCGACCTCAGGAATCGTGATTCCTTTCAACTCATTGGCCCATTGGCAACGACTCAAGATTGGAACCAGCGCCGGCACCGTCGTCACGATCGAATGCCCAAAAGATCTCGCCCACCCATAGCCATCGCCCGTCGTACCGCAGCCCGGATACGAAAGCCCGCCGGTCGTGATAATAATCCGCTTGGCCACAAAAGAGTCTCGGTCAGTTTCAACTCGAAACATTGGCGGCCCTGCCGAGTCATTCTCGATCGCCGTCACTGTTCGCACGGGCGATTCGTTTGCGATTTTGGCTCCCGCTTCTACCGCCAAATCCACCAGCGCGTCGCGAACGTCGATCGCCTTGTTGCTGACGGGAAAGATTTTGCCCGTTGATTCGATTTTGGTCGCCACACCTTGCGATTCGATTTTTTGAATCACTTCTTCTGGCGGCAGCGATGCCAAGGCCGAGTGTAAAAACTTGCCCTGCCTGCCGTAGGCGGCGACGATATCGCGGACGCTGCAATGATGAGTAATATTGCAGCGGGTGCCGCCGGACATCAAAATCTTGACGCCCAGCTTTCGATTTTTCTCCAACAGCAAACAACTCTGACCGGCCTGCCCCGCCGCGGCCGCTGCCATCAGCCCCGCCGCGCCTGCCCCGATAATTAAAACGTCAAATTGAGGCATAACGCCCTTTTACTGCTCGCAACATTCTCGCCAATTGCCCCATCTTACAGCAAAATCGGCAAAAAACGAGCAAATCTGGCATCCGTGCCAGACTCGCCATCATCATCCTGCCTATAAATTTGCCGCATGGCATTCCAAGCAAAACCAAGCCTAAAACACCTCTACTAATCGCCCCGCAACAAAGTCAAAACTGGCTTGACCGTGGCACTTCGTGTACCCGATACCGAGTATTTTTCTGCGGATCGTAAAGTTGCAAAATTTACCCTTGGCCATTTTGTGGCGGAGTGTACGTCGAACGGAAATTCGAGGTACCTGGCTGCGAATGAGACAATGCTGCGGGCGACAAGCCGCGCGAAGGCGACTGCGGTGCAGCGGCTGCGGATTCCGCCTCTTCCATTTCCGAGAGTGCCTTGAGCAACTTTGTGATGCACAGCTTGTTCATACTGGTCCCGTGCTCACTGGCTTCTGCCTTGAGCGACTCATGCAGGCTTTCAGGAAGCCGCACCGTGATCACTTTCGTTGTCTCGTTTTTACTGGGCACCTTCTTCGATCGCAAACTTGCTACCAAGTTCTGGATCTCCTCGAATTCTCTTGATTGCTCAAACTGGAGATAATCTTCTTGGGCTCCA
This sequence comes from uncultured Pirellulaceae bacterium, assembly GCA_964601665.1. Lineage (GTDB taxonomy): Bacteria > Planctomycetota > Planctomycetia > Pirellulales > Pirellulaceae > Mariniblastus. The sequence goes on along the minus strand of CAZROJ010000284.1, from coordinate 1,881 downwards.
AAGACAGACCTAGCGGCACCATCGACGCCCAAAGTCTCTCGGAAGAATGTGACCCAATCGGGCCGAGTCGCGTGTAGCTGACGAGCGACTTGAAGAACTTTCTGACATCGGGACTGGAAGGTTTCAGTAATCGAATTAGTCACGGTGACTCCTTTCGTGTGCATGGATGGATGATGATGGCCCCACGCCGTTCCCCCCGTCGATTACATACAACCGATCAAGAGTTCTTTGGTGAGACAAACCCATCTTCAGCACAGGGCAAGCACCGCTTTTGATGTCACTAAACTGCTTGCACTTGCATGCAAACCAAACAAAACGCAAAACAAACAACCACCGCTGCACAAAAACCGAGCAACCAAGACGCTGCACGAAAACCATGCAGCCCACCGAGTTGCAACCACCAAGTGTCCACTTTAGCGATTGCGCTCATTTTAGCGCAAAAAAAAAAGGACCCAGCCGGCACAACCTGCCCACCAAGCCCTTGCAAACAACCTATTCGAATCAAACTAACGACCGGTTGCACTGAAACAATGAAGCTTTGAGACAAGCACTAAGATTCTTCGAATCGAAGTCAGCCTTGCCCGCGAAACCAATCTAGACCATGGCACCAGCTTTCCCAAAAGCAAAAGCCAACCCAAAGCCGCCAAACCGCCAAGATTACGAACGCTTTGGCAACTTCGCGATGCACTTTTCCAGCAAGGCCTTGGTCGCTTTAATCCCCGCGTACTCGTCCAGTTTTCCGCCTTCGTATTCAACACCGACCCAGCCTCGGTAGCCGGAGTCTTGGACGATCCGCATCACTCGCTGGAAGTTAGTCGCCGTCTCATTTCCGTCATCGTCAAAGTCATGCGACTTGGCACTGACAGCCTTTGCGAAGGGCATTAAAGACGCCATTCCGAGATATCGGTCGTACATCCGCTGCTTGCCGTCCTTACCTTTACCAATGCGAAAATTCCCGAAGTCCGGCAACGTGCCGCAATTGGGCAAACCAACCGTCCGCATGACCTGCGCTAGCCACTGACCATTCGAAGACAGCCCGCCGTGGTTCTCGACCAGAACATTGATTCCGTACTGCTTCGCAAAAACTGACAGCCTTCGCAACCCATCGGCCGCTAGCTTTACCTGTTGCTGAAAGCCGCCGGAACTCTGAGCGTTAACGCGGATCGCGTGGCAGCCCAAATGCTTTGCCGCCGTAACCCAGCGGTAATGGTTTTCGACCGCTTTAATCCGCTTTTCCTCATTCGCGTCACCCAAAGCCCCTTCGCCGTCAACCATAACAAGGACGGATTCGACGCCATTATCACCACAACGTTGATTCAGTTCATCCAGGTATTTTGTGTCCTCGGCTTTGTCTTTGAAGAACTGATTAACGTACTCAACTCCGCTGATTCCAAACTCCTTCTTCGTGACGGCTGGAAAATCCAAATTTGAGATTTTGCCGCTACGAAGCGTCCGGTGCAGCGACCATTGAGCCAGCGAAATTTTGAAAGGTGCATCTTCGGCACTTTCAGCCAGAGCACTGGCACGATTAGTTTTAGCACCAGCAGAGCCAGCGAACGCCAACCCTGTTGCCCCGGCGGCGGCAACAGCAGTGCCGGCGGTCAAAAACTTTCGTCGATTAACAGCTTGATTCATTTTCTCTCCAAGATCTTACGGACTCTGAGGTTCACATTCGAACGGCAGCCCGATTATACCTCCCCAACCAAGATCTCGCAAAAACAACTCCACGAGAGAACTCGCCCAGCAGACAGCCAAGTTACCGCCAAAAAAATTTGATTGACCCTGGGATAATTTTCTGAGAAACTCGAGATTGATCTCGGACAAGTCGAGGAAAGGCGGTCTTTCCCGATGGTTTCTCTGGGATAATTAAATTGTTATCCG
>CAZROJ010000283.1:0-4518 GCA_964601665.1 uncultured Pirellulaceae bacterium | reverse complement strand
TTGGCAGAACGAAGAGTGAATCCACTTCTTTGTTTGTTGTAATTTAAATCGGCATGTCACAAGTCCAAACTTCGGAATATCCGGTTTTATCGGCAACGCCTAACGCGTGACTTTAGTATCCTTGGGCTCGACGTTCTCGGAGCTGGCGGCGATTAAAAACGCTCAGAGTTGCGTCAAATTTTTAGCTCGTGGCTTCAATCCGCTGGAAACCCAGTAAACAAGCGAACGTTTATACAATGCAATCGATTCCACGAATTAAAACGGACCGCCTAGCGTTGCGGGCAATTTTTCGGACGGATTCAGCGGCAGTGTATCGACTGCTGTCCGACCCGAGCGTGGTGGAGTTTTACGATATTGAATCGTTGGAAGATCAGCCGGCGGCAATTCGCGTTATCGATGGATTTACGGCTCGATTTCAGCACGGCGAGGCGGCACGTTGGGGGATCTTTTTACAGGAATCGGACGAGCTGATTGGTAGTTGCTGCTTGGAGCAGATCCACGCGAATTTTCGCCGCTGCAATCTAGGTTATAATTTACGCAGTGATTACTGGGGACGTGGGTTGGCCACCGAGGCATGCGAAGCGATCATTCGGATGGCCTTCGAATCTGAACTGGGCATGGTGATTGATCGCTTGCAAGCGATTACCGTTCCAGCAAACATTCGATCCGAAATGCTGCTGAAGCGTCTTGGCTTTCGCTGCGAAGGGCTGCTGCGAAGTTACGGTTTTTGGAAAGGAAAGTCTCGCGACATGCACATGTTCGGGATGACGAAATTAGATTGGCTGGGGCGAACGGCGTAGTGGTTGAACTGTTATGGCGACGATGGGCGTCTCCAAGAAATTGAATTGATGAACAACGGAGAAAAACGTGTCGACTGATTTTGATCCTGAGCCCGAAGGCGAAGAAACCGAAGTGGTGCAGCGACTGGAGCAGTCGCTAAATTTCTGGATGATGGAGAAAGAAGATTATCCGCCAGCGATCCGCGGCGTGATGGCTCATCGGTCGGATGTTCGCAATGACGTTGCAGTTGCGATTGACCAGCTGAGTCAAACCGATCGGCACGCGGATTTGACGCTGCAAAAAATTCTTTGGTTCGATGACAAGAATGAAAAGCTGGACGAAGCCTGTGAAGCAGCCAAGGAGGTTTTTAAACCTTACGCGACGAATGCGGATGGGCTGATTTCGTTCAAAGATGACAGCAACACGCTATTGGAAAATCCGACTCGTCATCGGTTGATCGTCTCCGATAAATTTGCCGCAACCAATTATCAGCAAAGCGGTGGCGATGACATGATCTTGGATGATGACGATGAAGTGGACGCGTCTGATATTCCAGCGAACAACTGGAAGCGAAAAATCAGTCAGACGATCAAACCATGGCGAGTTAATCGTGATGGGAAGATCAAGGCCGCGCGGAACGCCGACGATCTTTCGTTGACGTTGAACGCGTTGCTGAGCCGGACGAAGCATGGTTGGTTGGAGGCAAATTTAGTCAAGCTGAAGCGTCGTCGTGGCAGCATTCTCGAATACGCTCGCACGGTTGATCACCAGCGCAACGGCGATCAGAAATTCGAATTCCAAGTTCAATTGTTTGGGCTCGGTTCGGCGTTGATTCAAGAACTAGAATCTCGCTTTAACAATGTTGCCTGCATGTATGTCGAAACCGACGAACGCGGCAACGCCTTTTTGACTAAGGTCACGACCTACGGCGACCAAGTTGGAAACGACGTCAAGCAAATTGTTGTGCCGATTGAATTAGCGGTAGTTCGAAAAGACGGTGTAGCCAGTCAGTTGAGGCTGGTGCCGAGCGGAAAGTACTTCGAGGCCAAAGTAAAATCAGTTGTCGATCAAAATCGTCGCTTGGCATCCAAGTTCGATCTTCGCAAATCCAGCACGCCAGACAAACGATATCGCTTTAAGCTGGAGATTGCCTTGGATTCTCCGCTGTTGGTCGCGTCGTCTGGCGATGGGATTATTTTTCAGTTGCAGGACATGTTGACCCGGTTTAGAAAAACCACGCTGGCTTCGCTGCGTAACGAGGATCAAGAATAAAGCAGTCGGGGCTGAACAAGAGCAAGGAATGTATGGGTTGGCAAATTTTGTTGCTCGCTGGTGAGGATGATTGTTGCGGTAAGCTTGGTTTTTTTGCGGTTTCCAAAAGCCGCATCTGAGGGCATTTGACGATTTGGCCTTTTTCGGCTGTCTTTTTGTTTGAATAATAGGGCTATGAAAATTCGAATCGGATACGGCGGACCTCGACAATATCCCCACGGCCAATTTCGCCCAGGCGGGAGGCGTGCTAATGGTGGCATGACCGAGATCGAGCGATTGATCCACTTGATTGCCAGTATGCAGATCTTGTTTGGCTCGCGGCGTGGCGGCTTGTTGGTGCCGTTGTTGTTAATTGGCTTGTGCGTCGGAGGCTGGTTTGCCTACCGCAATTTTATGTCGCCCGAACGTAAGCTCGAACGAGCCCATGCGATGTTCAATTCTTCGGATTCGAATGAAGAACGTAAGGCGATCGGCATGTACAAAGAGCTGTTGAATCGAAGCGACCCCATCGAACCGGGGCGAAACTGGCTTCGAACTGACCGAGACACGCTCTACCGCCGGATCATCCAACACGAATTGCTCAACGCCGAAAATGAACTTCGCGCGGCCGAGTGGTCGATTAAGGCAATTGAAGATGGCTTTACGAAACTTCGATTCCAAAACGATCGCGTAAAGGCCTTTTGGGAGAAGACGTTGGGTTCATTCCGCCAGAATAAACGCGGTCGGTCGGGTCCAGAGAAAACGCGAGACGCGGATGACGCGTCGGATTCTGAAGGCAATTCGAAGGGCGGAGAATCGAATGACGAAGAATCGACAGACGAAAAAAGCAGTAAGTTTGACAACTTGCCCGGCATCGACGACATGCGTGGTCGGTTCGCAGCACCACCTAAGTTTTTAATGGTTTAAATAAATGATCGACTGTAAACGTAGCGCTGAACTTTTGACGGGTTTGTTTTGTGCGTTATTAATTACTAGCAGCAGCGGCTGGGCACAAACACCTGTGGCGAAAAGCGAACGCCGGCCGAATATTTTGATGATCTATGTCGACGATCTTGGTTGGCGAGACGTCGGTTTTATGGGGTCGGATTTCTACGAAACACCCAGCATCGACGCCATTGCAAACAACGGGCTCGTTTTTACAAACGCCTACGCCGCTGCTGCCAATTGTGCTCCGTCTCGGGCGAGTCTGTTGTCTGGGCAGTACTCGCCCCGTCACAAGATCTACAACGTGGGCACTCGGCCGCGAGGCAAAACGGAGCTGAGGCGGCTCAAGCATGTGCCGGGCGTGGACATTTTGGACCGGAAAATTCAAACTTGGGCTCAGCTACTACAAAACGCGGGTTATAAAACGGCGTCGATGGGTAAGTGGCATTTGAGCCACGATCCGAAGCCGTATGGTTTTGATGTGAACGTCGGTGGAACGCGTGCAGGGATGCCGCCACGAGGTTATTACCCGCCGCACCATCGAGCACCTGGCTTGGAGAATCGGCCGGCTGATGAATATTTGACGGACTATTTAAGCGAGCAGGCGGTCGAGTTTATTCAGGCCAATCACGATCGACCTTGGCTGTTGTACTTGACGCATTTTGCGGTCCATACGCCGATCGTTGCCAAGCGGGAGCTGGTGCAAAAGTACAAAAATAAATCGCCGGGCGAGCTTCATAGCAATGTCGAGATGGCGACCATGGTCCAATCGGTCGACGATGGCGTGGGCAAGATTATGAAGACACTCGACCGATTGGGAATTACCGACAACACGGTCGTGATCTTTTATTCAGACAACGGCGGCCATGGCCCAGTGACGGATATGGCTCCACTTCGCGGGCATAAAGGAACTTATTACGAAGGCGGTATTCGAGTGCCGTTTTCGATTTCGTGGCCGGGTAAAATCCAGCCAGGAAAAACGGACGAACCGATTGCGGGTGTTGATCTGTTTCCGACTTTGATTGAACTGGCTGGAGTTGAAATGCCCGATCAAGCCTGTGACGGCAAGAGTATCGTTGGGCTGGCGACGGGCAAGTCAAAAACGATCGGCAGTTCGGATCGACCACGATCTTTGTTCTGGCATTTCCCAGCGTACCTCGAGTCAACTGGCGGTCGGCGGTTACGTGCTGAACAGCGTGATCCTTTTTTCCGGTCGCGTCCTTGCGGTGTTATTCGGCAAGGGAAGTGGAAGCTGATTCAGTTTTTTGAAAAAGGCGACTTTGAGCTGTACGACTTGGAGTCTGACATGGGGGAGTCGAAGAATTTAGTTGATGACCAGCCTGAAATTTTTGAACGGCTGAAGTCGGAGCTTAGCGATTGGCAAACAGAAGTTGGCGCTGACCTGCCGACGGAGAAAAATCCAAAGTTCGATCCTGCGGCCGAGGCCAAGAAGCTGAAGGCGTTCAACAAGCAAGCTGGCTAGAGCTTCGTTGTGGGGCAGTTCTGTCTGGAATTGCACCTCGGGATCGCAACTCGGAATTG
>CAZROJ010000282.1:0-4605 GCA_964601665.1 uncultured Pirellulaceae bacterium | reverse complement strand
TGGCCAAATCTCGCCGGTAGTAGCGATTTGGCTCGTTTGGCCAGCAAAAAAATAAAACGGAAAGACCACCGGCTGATAATCGAGCTTGGTGGTTTTTTTGTTTTAAATTAGGCTTGTCGCAATTCACAGGCGAATGGTTGGCAGTGGTTTGGTTTATTTAACTACGGACATCCTAGGTCGGTTGCAGGAGCGGCCGATTTTGCCTTTCGCGAAGTCACAGGAAAAATGGAACATGGACGTGTCCGTTGCCCCCAACCCCACCATCTTGATAACTCGGCTGAGCCATATCGGTGATTGCATTTTGACATTGCCGATGTTGTCACGAATCAAACAAACGCTGCCGCACAGCCGGATCGTGTGGGCGGTCGAGTCGCCAACGGATCAGCTGCTGGAACTAATTCCTGAAGTGGATCAGATTTTTAAAGTTCCCAAAGGCTGGTTGAGTAAGCCGGGCCTTTGGCGAGGCGTTCGTTCGCAGCTGCGATCCTCCAACATTGATATCGCGATCGACCCGCAAGGCATTACTAAAAGTGCGGCACTGGGCTGGGTCAGCGGCGCGAAACGGAGGATCGGAATTCGCGGCCGCTGGGGACGCGAGCTTTCAACGCGAATGAATAACGAACTGGTGTCGACTTGTTCACCCCACATCGTGGACCGGAGTTTAGAATTGGTTTCGAGCCTGTGCCAAAAATCGCCAATGGTCGACAAAGCGGTTCTCTTTGATTTACCTGTTTGCAAATTCGCTCAAGCCGATGTCGATCTGTGGCTCGAACGGTCTTCGCAGAGTTTGGATTTGGACCCGGATAATTTTGTCTTGATCAATCCGGGCGGTAGCTGGGCGTCCAAGCGTTGGGAGATGGACCGGCTGGGACAAGTCGCCGACAAAATCAAAAACGAATTTGGAATGACCAGCGTGGTCGTGTGGGCCGGCGAGGACGAACGAGCGATGGCAGAGGTGGTGGCCGAAAACTCAAACGGATCCGCTGTGGTCGCGCGTCCGACTTCGCTCCGCGAACTAGCGGGCTTGGCCAAGCGTTCAAAGTTTTTCATCGGCGGCGATACTGGGCCAATGCATATCGCCGCGGCGGTCGGCACCCCGTGTGTTGGCCTGTACGGTACGACTCGTCCGGAGGAATCAGGGGCCTACGGTCCGCAGCACGTGGCGGTCCAAAAATGGTACCAATCGGGCTCTTGCCGAGAACGAAGACAGGCAAACAATGACGCGATGCGAGACATTTCGGTCGCGGACGTTTTTTTGGCTTGTCGGCAAATGGTGTCGCAGTTGAGCGGCGATCCGCTGCGACGCGTCGCTTGACTGGGCTGGTTCTGATCAGACTGCGATAAGACAAACGTGTCCGAAAAAATTGGCAAACAATGAAGGCGGCCTGATCGTGCGGGAAGAAAAGGAATCAAAACCGAAGGCCGTGAGCGTTGCAAAGGCGGATGATTCAAACACCGACGTTTCTGAATCGGTTAACGCCGCAAGGCCGCCGCAGGTTTTTCGAGCGGCGGCGCTGGGCTACGCTGTGCTTTGGCTTTCGTTTCCGCCAGTCGGCATTGCGGCACTGGCTTGGGTGGCGATGATTCCGGTGTTTGGACTGATGCTCGAGCCGACGCTTGGCGACAAAAGGCCTTACTGGAAACTGTTTGCTGCAGGCCTGCTGTATTGGCTGGCCACGTTTTATTTTGTGCCGATTCCTCATCCCGCTCTGTGGGCTGGCTGGGCGGCGGTCAGTCTTTACATGGCCGTTTACACGCCGCTGTCGGTGGCGATCGGCCGAACAATGATTCATCGTTTAAACGTGCCCGCTGCGATCGCGATCCCGGTCGTTTGGACTGGAATCGAATGGATTCGTTGCCACTTTGCAACCGGTATGGGCATGGTTTGCCTCTCGCATTCGCAAGCTCGCTACCCGTCGCTGATTCAAGTGGCGGAAGTTTTTGGGGCTTATGGAGTAACCTTTGTGATCGCGACGGTCGCGACTTGTCTTTCATTGGCGTGGCGAGCGTGGCGTGCGAAATCGCTGGTGGCGAGTGCAAAAAAACGACAGCTTGGCTGGGCCGTTTACGTTTCAATTGGCGTCGCCGTGTTTGCATTGAATTTCTTGTACGGCTTGAGTGTATTGAGCACGCCGGACGAACCCAGCGGCGAGTCGTTCAAGGTGGCTCTGATTCAGACCAGCCAAGACGCGATTTTCCGCCCGCCGACGGAAGCCGAAATGCGAGGACGCGTCAACGAAACGATCGAGCTGACTCGACGAGCCATGATGGCGAAGCCGGATCTTGTTTGCTGGCCCGAATCAGGGCTGTTCCCCTATCGCTGGCAGTTGGCGGACGCCGGCAAAATAGGATCGGCGGTGCAGTCGGAGCAAATTATCAAAGAGTACTGGAGCCAAGCCGTCGCCAGAGACGTCACCGGCGGTGCTCCGTTGTTGACGGGGGTTCTGGCGATGAACTACCCTTTAGAAAAGATCTATAACTCGGCGGTCCTGATCGATAACGTCGGCGAATTGACGCAGCGTTATGACAAAAACCATCCGGTCATGTTTGGCGAATACATTCCGTTTGGCAAAATGTTTCCCGTATTGGAACGGCTTGCTCCAATGCGTTCGATCGAATTTGGAACCGAGTTTAAGGCGTACGCGATTGACGGTTTTAGAATTGCTCCATCGATTTGTTTTGAAACCACCGTGCCGCATCTTGTCCGTCGGCAAATCAATGAGCTGGCGGCGGCCGGTGAAGAGCCTGATGTCATGATTAATTTGACAAACGACGGTTGGTTTTTTGGAACCGCATGTCTGGACCATCATTTGGCTTGTAATGTTTTTCGAGCGGTCGAGATGCGGAAGCCCCATTTGATCTGTGCGAACACCGGTTTTTCGGCCGACATCGATCGTTTTGGAAACATTCGCAGCGTCGGGCCGCGTCGTAACACCGACGTGATCGTTGCTGAGATTCACAAAAGCAACTCGTTGAGCGTTTATCGGGGCATTGGGGATAGTGTTCCGTTTGTTTTTGGCGTGATCCTTGTGTTCGTTGCTTTGGTGGGGCGGTTCACTACGATTGGGATCGAGAATTCAGTTGCAAGAGGGTGATCGTTTGTGTGTGACGCACGAAACTAATTATTTCGTTATTCGGGTTCGTTCCCGCTTTGGGTTTGAAATTGGGATAGACTAAGAACATGAGCGGTGTCGAGGAATTCAAAGCCGCGGGCATTTGAGTTTTGGGTAAGCACTTATTAAAACCGTGAGAACTGAGTCAGCCATGTTGAACTATGTCATTGGAACGATTGTCGCGACCCTTGTTTTGGGGGCTGGCTGGGTTGGTTTGGAATACAATGCCGGCCGTCAGATTTTGAACGTGCGACCATTGGAGCAAACGGCTTTCGAAGACCTCTTCAAAATCGCGGCCAATGAGAGATCCGATGATCGAGAAGAAGCGATCATTGAACTCGGTTTTCGCGACGACAATCTTACTCGCCAAGTTGAAACGCTGGGTTTCATGGCGGCCCAAGCGAGTCCTGAAGTGGCTCAGGCGGCTGGGATTGGAATTCGAGAACTTGGCGACAAGGTTTTGCCGATCTTGGAAAAGAGTTTCGCAAAACCTTTGGAGCAGCAAGAAGATGGTACCGTCACCAATCGGTCTGAGGTCTTCAATTCGCGAGTTTTGGGATGCACGTTGATCCGGGTTTTGCGAAATGAAAAATGCAAAAAGTATGCGGCGGAAGTCAAGAGTCTGTTGGATTCCAAAGACAGCGGTTTGATTCGATGTGGCTTGTTTGGGCTTCGCGGTTTGCCCGAAACGGCAGAGGAATGCGAGGGTAAGTTGGCCGAGCTTTTGATCGAACTGCCCCAGCGAAAGCCCTTTGACTTCAATAATCAGATTGCGATCTGTCAACTGATCATGGATTCGGATATGCGATCGGCGAAAACCGAAAAGGCGCTTCAGACAACGCTTATTAAAGGCTATCCGTCGGTGCGAGGCTGGGCTGGTGTGTGTTTGGGTGAATTCGTCGATTCGCCCAGCGGAACCGATAACGCTCAACTGTTGGCCGATCGCGTCGAGGCCGATCACCTGTTAGTGGCTCATCAGCTGCTGATCGGTATCGCCAAATTTGGCCCCAAAGCTAAACATGTTCGTGACGTCGTCGCGAAAAAATTGAACCACCGCGATCAGTTTGCTAGAACATCCGCGGCGCTGGCGATAACGCGAATTGATTCGGATCCTGAAATGTTGCGAAAGGAAATCAAGAGACTGTTAAAGCTTCCTCAAAGTGAGCAACTTGGAATCGATATGGCGATGGAACTGGGAGACGAATCGGTCGAGTTTTTGAATGACTTTATTCCGTTGACCAGCAGCGAAGACCCGATTGTTCGCGAATCGGTGGCGATCGCGTTGGGGGAAATGGGCCCAGCGGCTAAGTCGGCTTGGATGCGATTGGAGCCGCTTACGCGAGATGAAGATCCAATCGTCCGATACGCGGCAAAAGACGCGATCAAGAAAATTAAGGCAAAGAAGTAGGTCGCCGTTGGAAGCTTTAGCGTCGGCAGATTTGAGGATTTGAGGATTTGAGGATTTGAGGATTTGAGGATTTGAGGATTTGAG
>CAZROJ010000281.1:3140-4619 GCA_964601665.1 uncultured Pirellulaceae bacterium | reverse complement strand
TGGATAGTAAGCGAATGGCTAGCGGCATCATTGGAAATGATGTGCCCCGCAAGGGGTTGCGAGTTCGAGTCTCGTGCTATCCGCTGAATTTGGCCGGTCGATGTGCTGTTAAAGTGCTCGGCCGGCTTTTTTTATGCCACAATCCGTGGGACGCGATTTCCAGCTCGCCGAAAATTTGGGCTCTCCGTCTGATTTAGATCCTCGACCCACCGACCAAGTACGCCCAGCGGGCTGGTAGATTTTTTTTCGTCGACCTGCCCAGAAACTTTCGCTCGCCCTTTGGCCCAACCAATATTCGATGCCTACACGCTCGCCGGATGCCCAACCCAAACTTTTTTGCCTGCGCGGATTTATGAAATCCGGAACGAACTGGGTCGGCAGCCTGCTGGACAGCCACGACCAAGTTTCTTGTATCGGCGAATTTCACTGGGAACAGATGGCTCGGGAGCTCGAACGACTTTTGGACACCGAATTCGTCTATCGTCAATTTCCAAACTTGCCGTTTGACCCCAAACAGAATACTCGACAAAACTTTCAACGGATGGTGCGCGATTCGGTTGTACAATTCGCGAGCGAACAATCCACCTGGGTAGGCGAACGAACACCGGCGACGATCGAGCCGCTCGTTTTCCCGGACGCACCGCAAATTTGCGTGATTCGCGATGGCCGCGATGTATTGGTCAGTCGAGTATTCCATTTGTATAACTGGCCTGAGGTAACCGGGTTGTTCGAGCGTTTTCCAAGCATGGCCGAGAAGCTTAAACAGTTCCAAGAAGACCCAGCGTTTTTTGCCAAGCATCCGAAATTACTTTTAGAAGAGCAGGGCATGGTGTCGGATTCGATTGAATTTTGGAGCAAACACGTTCGACAAGATTTAGACACGGCCCAGCGATTGCCAGATTTGCCCGTTCACTTTGTCAAGTACGAAGATGTGCATCAAGACACGCTGGGACAACGCAAAAAAATGTTTGAATTTCTGGGTATCGACCCTACCCGTTGCCAACCACTCGAAGGTCAATTGAAACCGGGTTTTGAGGCCGAAGCGCCAAATCAATTTTTTCGCAAAGGTGCCGTGGGAGACTGGAAAAATTATTTTTCACAAAACACCAAAGATAGTTTCAACTCGATTGCAGGGGACTTGTTGATTGACTTGGGTTACACTGACTCAAAAAATTGGTAGAACAAAATTTAGCCCTCAGCTCAAATTACTCGGCATAGTCCAATGACAGACGAAACCAACGAAGACGATACCAACGAAGACGCAGACGTCGAAGCAGAGACACTCGAATCCAAAGTGGATGACGCCGAACCGAAAATTTGTTTGGACCAGTTCCTCAAAACTTGCGGCGTCGCCACCGGTGGTCAGGCCAAGCGAATGATTCAAGGCGGAGAAGTGCTAGTCAATAACGAGGTGGAAACGCGTCGCAGGAAAAAGCTTAAACCCGGCGATGAAGTTCAAATCTACGACGATATCTTTGT
>CAZROJ010000281.1:0-3040 GCA_964601665.1 uncultured Pirellulaceae bacterium | reverse complement strand
CCCGAATAGCAAAAAAAATAGCAAAACCAAATGGCACACGTGAAATTGCGGCCAGCGGTTTGTTGTTTCCTAACTCGGCACGCGGAAATCATCGTACAATCCGAAACGCAATTTTTTTCGACATGACCTTAGAAAAACCCTCTCGATCGTTACCTCATCGGCGGACTCGCGAAAACCACGCGAACGAAACTGCCGAGGATTACGTCGAAGCCATTTTTGAAATCATTGAGGAAACCGGCCAGTGTCGAGTCGGCAATCTGGTCAAACATTTTGACGTCAGTCACGTGACAGTCTCTCGCACCGTCGGCCGCCTGCAGAGCGAGGGCTTGCTTGAAACCCAGCCCTACAAGCCGATCACCTTAACGGCTGCCGGTATCAAGCTGGCCAAAAAAATGAAAAAGCGACACGCCGTGGTTTTTAACTTTTTGCTATCGCTGGGTGTCGATCGTCAAACCGCTCAAATTGACAGCGAAGGCATCGAACATCACGTCAGCGACCAAACGCTCCGAGCGATGAAAGCGTTTACGAACCGCTAGGCGAACCGCCAACTGAGCACACTTCCGAGCACCAGGCCCAAAATTGGCAAACGACTGCAAACGCCAACGACAGAAACCTCGGTGCGAACTCGCCTTAATGTGTCAACCAAAAAACATCCATAAAATTTTGCCCGCCCCTTTACTATGCAATACAAAGCTTGTAAGATACAGCAACAAGACGCGAAACTAATTCAGCAATATAGGTTCTCATGAAACTAGAACGCGAGATGATGCGAGGTGCCGGACCGACGGCGGTGTTGCAGCTTTTGTCCGGTGGCGAAATGTATGGGTACCAAATCGTTGAATCGTTGACCCAAAAATCCAAAGGCGTGTTCGAGCTGGGCCAGTCGACGCTCTACCCGATGCTCTACAACTTGGAAGCTAAAAAGCTGGTCAAGAGCCAAGAAAAGGTCGGCGACAACAAACGCAAACGCCGCTATTACCGGCTGACCGCCAAAGGCCAAAAGAAACTAGAAGCCGATCGTGAGCAATGGATCGCCATCACCAAAGGCATGAAGGCACTGGGTTTGACCCGCGATGCTGCCGACAACTTGGGCCTTTCGGGAGCTTAACCGATGTCTGAGCCACTGAACAATCACCGATCGAGATCTTGGCTTGACGGCGACATTGTCACAAAAACAAAACGCCAATTCCTGCGCTGCGGAGACTGGAATCAGTTGATCACCGATTCAGCCTTACCGGCTCCGGTGGTGGCGCTGATTCGAAACGTTGTGAAGCAGAGTCGTTTGATGCGTTTTGAAAAATACGAAGTCGCGACCGATCTGATCCACCATTTTCAAGACGGCCGCGAACAGGGCAAAACCTACAACGAATTAATCGAGCATTTTGGCGATGCGTCCGTCGCCAGCCAGCTTTTCCGTACCAGCAAAATCAGGAATCGACCGATGTCAATCAAAGCTGCAAAAGGTTTTCTAGGACTGTTGGGAGGATCTTTCATTGGATTCATCGCGCTTCATCTGTTTTACAACGCAGCGGTCCCCACGCCGTCGGTTGATTACTCGGCAAAATTAAACGAAGCGGTCACCAGCATGCCAGCAGATCAAAAGGCATGGCCTCACTACCGCGAGCTATGGGCCAAGTATGGACTGAGCGAAGGAGGTGATTTTGATGATTCCGCTTTATACGTCACCGATGAAAGACGTTGGGTTCGTCCATCCGACCCGCAGTGGCCAACCGCCGTTGCGAAGCTCGAATCGATGGCCGACATCCTGACCATGTTTCGCGAAAACGCGCAGCGGCCTTATCTTGGCACGCCATTGCACGTCGACCTGAGCCGTTACTCTGACGAAGACTTTGCGGCACTCATGCCCAATCGGTCAAAATCAGAAGCCTACCAATTTATGGATTGGGGGGATGACTTTGAGATTAGCAAAGAGGCCGCTGAACTTGTCAATCAATCTTCTATTTCAATTTTGCTACCTCATGTGCAACGGTTCCGCGCGTTCACAAGATATTTTACGCTTGATACACACCTTGCCGTCCAACAGGGCGATCAAGAGCGCGCGTTATCAAATATTGAGACGACTTTGGGACTCGCCAGACAAGTCGGCAACTCACCGATTGTGGTGCAAAAACTCGTCGGCAACGCCACCTACGACGCTGCATTCCAATTGTTACAAAGAACGCTGGACCGCCATCCTGACTTCTTTTCTGACACCCAATTGGCTCGCCTCCGAAACTACATTAGCCAAATGAAGCCAACAATATTCGGCTTGGAAGACCTCGACTGGGAAATTTTTTTAATCAAGGACATGATCCAGCGGATCTATTCCGACGATGGAGATGGCGACGGCCGAATAACACCAATCGGAGCGGAAATTCTTTTAGTGGTTGAGCAATTAACATTCGTAAGCGGAGAACCCAATAGAAAATCTCTTTCCTTTGCAGACAAAGCACTGGGACCAGCCCAACTGTTTTCTGCGGCAACTCGAAAAGAAGTAAATGCAGCCTTAAAAGAAGTCGTCGACAAATGTACCCAAGAAGCCAAGAAGCGGCTCTGGGAAGAGTCCGACTTTGATTTTACAGAGTATGCTAAATCGAAAGCGCCTGGCGAATTACTCGAATCAATTGGCAGCAGTTTTGAAATTTTGCAACAACACCGCGAGGCTTTCATTGCAAAACGCGATTGCATGATTTTGGGAATCGCGGCCCACCAATTTCGACGTTTAAACCAGCGCTGGCCGGAGTCATTAGAAGAACTCAGCAACGATCAAAATGTAAACCTCGCCGTTGACCCGCACACCGGCGACCCAATCAAATTCATCTCCGACGAAAACAGCTTTCGCATCTACAGTGTTGGGTCCAACGGCGTTGACGAAGGCGGAGAAAGTGACGATTCAAACTGGATCTTCGGCGACAAAGACTGGCCGCTCTGGCCGAACTATGATGTGACGCTTTAGCAAAGTTTTTATTCGTTCTTGTGATTTCTCCTAGTGCTGTGAATCTCAATTCCGTGTGGTTCTTCGTGCCAGCACCTTTACCAA
>CAZROJ010000280.1:0-4728 GCA_964601665.1 uncultured Pirellulaceae bacterium | reverse complement strand
TCGAATAAACTTGGGTGGAAAATGGTTTCTTTTTTGACGTGATGTGGCATGCAAATCACCAAACGCTCAAGTGCCGCCCGAGTCGACTTTAGTTGTTCCGGGCAGATCCGGTAGGTCCGACCTTCGTGAAATCGACACGAAGCAATCAAGTCAGCTTGAAACTCGAAAGCATGCGATGCGATTCTAAGTACTGCCAAAGAGTAAATTGCGTACAAAAAGGAAAGACATAGCGACGCCGCAAATGGTGAAATTTCACAGTAGGCGGCGATCGGTTCGACCAGCGTTAAGTCGTGGTGCGTCAGCCATCCCAGTCCGCTCCACGCAGCCAACGGTAGAAACAAAAGCGAGGTTCGAATCGCGACATGCCGGTGCCGCAGGTGAGCCAGTTCGTGGCGCATGATCGCCTGAAGTTCTGGCGGTGGAAAGAGTTCCTGCAAGCGGTCGCTGATGCAAATTCGCTTTAGCCATGGCAGCATTCCTACGGCACTTGCGTTAATAATTTGGTTGCCCGTGTTCCAGATTCGAAGGCTCGGCGGCCACCGATCATTTGCCCGATCATGTGCCGTTTCCAGCTTAAATGCCAACTGGGTGGCTTCAGTTGGCTCGCACGAGTTCCATGGCCAGTTGGCAAACACCTGCATGGCCAGAACCAGTATGGCAGCGAAGGCGACGGCGATCGTTGCAAGGGTCGTTGGCGGAAGTTGAATCAGTGTCGGTGTCAGGTCGCTGATGACGATTGCCAAGCAAATCGGCACAGCAATTACCAGCAAGTACAGGCGGATGCGGAGCGATACAAATTTCCAACGATGTCGGTTGGCTGGTTTAGCCGAATCAATGTTGTTTTTTGCGACGCTGTTTGTTTTTTTATTTCGCTGTTCCCAGGCATGGGGTAGCTGTGAAAATACAAACCACGATGCGACCAATGAAGAGACGATTGGGGCTAAAATCAAAAGTTCGTCAATCAAAACAAATTGATCAAGCGACCAGTTTTGTCGGACCACATCGTGCCAGCGAAACCCATAGATAATCGCAAGTGAAGCCACCAGCCAGACCGTTAAATGGCAGGAATTGACTCGATTGCATAGCCGCTCAAAGCCTCGACTGTCGGCGACTTGAGACCGAAGGCCGCGGGCAATAAGTGTCGTTTGCACAATTGCCAGTATTGGGACCAAGGCAGAGATCAGAGCAATGCCGGTCAGTCGCAACGACATATTATTTGCACAGCCTGAGCTTGAGAATTCGCTACCAGCTAGGCAGATCAGAATGACAAAGCTGATGACGAAGTTCATGCAAATCGGATCAAAGGAAGACGCGGGATGCTCTCGATTCTAATTTGGGGCCGTTCTTTTTTTTTGACGGAACTTGCATTTCTAGTTTTTTATTTTGAAGTAACGGATCTGGTTCGGATTGCACAAGCAGTAGCGAATCTAAAGGCGTTAGGTGGGGACGGGCGGTCTGGTAAAGCTCGAATCCTTTGCGGCCAGGCTGCGTTTCTTGGCTTTGCCGTGGTTTAAATCTGGTTCTCACTGAAGGAGGGGGAAACAAAAAAGCCTGGTGTCGATCGATAAAAATGCGATCAACATCAGGCTGTTAAAATCAATCTGTTGTAGGCGGGCGACTATTTTTTTTCCGCGTGCTCAAAGTTCGGTTCCTTGCCTTCGTAGGCTCGGTAAAGATCAAGAATCGCGTTGTTCAGCGTTTGGGCGGTGGCCGCGTTGGCGTCCTGCTTACATTTCATGGCCGCTACCATCACTTTGTGCGAAGCAATGAGTTGGCTGGTGTAGTCCTTGTTGGACTCTTTGATCCGCTGAGTCAAAAAGTATTCGGCAACGGTCTTTTGGATGTTGCTGGCGTGGTCTTCTTTGGTTTGAATCCAGCGCGTCAGTTGATTGACGTTCGTTGGAGTCAACTGTCCGCCTTCCATTGCGGTCGTTATTTCTCCGACACTCCCGATCGCTTTTGCGATGGTCTTGGTGTCTTCGAGCATCTGTTCGAATCGAAGTTGGTCGGTGTAAATTCCGCAGGGAACTTGGCAATGCGGAGCCGGAGCGGCCGCCGTTGTTGTTGCCGTTGTCGTTTTTTTAGTCAGTCCGGTCGGTTCGGACGCGACAACTGGTAATGTCAGAATGCCTGCCAGGAGTGCAGCGATCGCGATTGTTGTTTGGGTAAGTTTCATTTTGGCCTCTCGAGCATGATGGCTTGGTGGATCAACAGTAAGCCACTAAAGCTATTGGATCGCTGCGGGTTGGGCAAGGTCGTGGAGCGAAGTCAGCAAAGGAACTGGCTCGATTGAGGTCACGCTTTCATGCAAAACGGTCAACAGAAATTCGCTCCTGTCGTGCTCGGTTGCGTTCAACGGCCCGAGGTTGAAGCATTCATCGTACTTGTTTTCGTCAGCGGCGGCTAAGCATTAACAGGCTATTGATTTGATCCAGCCTAAAAATTTAATGCAAGCGGTTTGGGGGCTGGGCTGTTAGCAGCTGATTGGCGTGGCTGGCCCGAGGGCGAGGGCTTAAACGGTTGACGGGAACAAACGGGGCTTCTGCGGCGGGAAGAATCAGCGAATTTTGCTCGAGTAATCCTTTGCCTTGGCTTCCAGTTCGGGGATCTTGTCCGACAAACTTTGGGTGGCCGTCATGAGTGTTTCGCGAGCTTTCTCCGGCTGGAACGATTTGAAAAATTCCAGTGCCGTATGGAGCGTGGCATCCTGATTGTCCAGAGGCTCGATTTGGCCTTTGTAGGCGTTGATTTCGTCGACTTCGGATTCGGCAAGTGTATTCGCTTTGATATACGCTTCGCTCATCAAACTAAATTTGATTTTCTTTTCGCGAAACTTTTGCATGGTCGCAATGTAATTTTGAACCTCCGGGCGTCGGCTAAATTCCTGCGGGTAGCTCACGTTGCCACGTAATACTAAGTAGCCGACGATGGCCAAGGTGAACATGCCAGCGACTGCTCCACCGGCAATCAATCGCAGTCGGTGTTCCGACAACAGGGCAAGAAAAGACCGCGAATTCGCTGTGTTCTTTTGGAACGACTTCTTCTGTTTGTTTTTTTGATCTGCCGGACGAGCGTCTGGCGAGTTCATGGGGGCATCCAGCGAGGTCGGCGTCGTTTCGATGTTGATGGAATCGAGGTCAAAGTCGAAGCTGGGCTGGTTGTCAGCTGGTCCGGCCAGATCGTCGACGGGGGCGGGAGCTAAAAGCGGATCGAGTTTAAACCTTGCATCGCTGCCATCGCTTTCCCGTGGCATCAAAGATCGATCGCTGGTGCCGCTTTCGATCACGACCGGCGGTTTGGCGATGGATGCTGTGATCTTTGGCCGTTTAGTTTTGCGGGGGCGATCGGTCGCGGGTGAAGCTTCTTGTGGTTGCGAAAGTAGTGATGGCCGGTCGGCGATCGGTTCTGCTTTGACGCTATGGGGCGCTTCGTTTAAGGAAGACTTGGGGCGGTTATTTTTTTTTGCGTCGAGCCGATCTGTTTCGGGAACACGATGGACTTTATCGCAACGCGTGCATTTGACTTTTTTGCCAATGATGTCATGAGTCGCTTTGAGCTTTTTACCGCATTTACATCGAAACCGAATCAGCCGTTTGATCGTTGAGTTTGCCATAGGATTGAGAGTCGTCGAGGCTAGGAGGATCCGAGTTAAAGCCGTAGCTCAGGCTAGATTATAGACTGAGTTACCCCATGGATCATCGTCGAGTCGTGACGGTTATTACAGTCGACCACAATTTATCCGTATAACCGGACCTTGGGTGCGATCGTGCGCGGCCGTTGATTTTAATTTTTGCTCAGGCAGCGGGACATTTTTTTGCAGAGCGTTTTGCTTGCAGGCTTTCACGAGACGGACAGCCGGCGCATAAAAAAAGCCTCGAAATCAAGATTTCGAAGCTTTGATGGGCGTTGAGGGACTCGAACCCCCGACCCTCTCGGTGTAAACGAGATGCTCTAGCCAACTGAGCTAAACGCCCGCGAGTAGGATTATTGATACCCCACCGCAAATGTCAATCGGCAATGTCGGTGCGAACCGTTACTTTTTTTTGTTCTCAGTGGCGGCGTCGGCTTCATTTTTGCCCTTTTCCTCATCCTTTGAATCGGAATCGCTAGGAGTTGGGCCCTTCACGCCATCGATCATGTTGTATTTTACTAGGTCTTCAAAAGTCATTTTGCTGATTTTTTTGAAGGCTTTTTCAAACGCCGGGACCATAACCTCTTTTTCGTAAGCCTTTTTGTCCGCGCCCTTCTTCGCTTTCCATTCCTTGGTCAAATTCGGCTTGTTCATGACCTTGATAAACAGTTGGCCGTACGAGTTCTTGACGTCTTTTTTCTGGCCTTTGACATGGCAAACGTCGCACGACATTTTCTTAGTTGGAAACTTCGACGAGATATATTTTTTGAATGCCGAGTGGGCTTGGGCGTCGGAAGCGGCAAATGCAAGAATCGTCAGTAGAAGGCTGGCGACGATGTGTTTTGGACGAATCACTTTTAAAACTCCAGTTGGTTGGTTCGGTTATTCTTGGGCGAGTGAAGCATTACTCTCAGCCACATTCTAGCACAATTTGTTCAAGGGTAAGGCCAAGTCGACCAAGTTGGAATTTGTTCTAAATGTGTGAATTCCCACTTAGTGCTTTGTCACACCTTAATGTTCGGGTTGTCGACTTGCAGAAACTGTGGCGATCAAGTGACTTTCGTCGTGGGCCAACCCGAATTTTTAGAGCCCAAAGC
>CAZROJ010000279.1:0-4728 GCA_964601665.1 uncultured Pirellulaceae bacterium | reverse complement strand
ACATCACTTACCACAGTAATCGATCGTCCGAGCAATCTCGGATTTCAGCTTCGCCCGTTCAACAATCCGGTCAATAAAACCATGCTCCAGCAGAAACTCGCTGGTTTGAAACCCTTCCGGCAATTCAATGCGAATCGTCGCTTTGATCGTTCGCGGACCGGCAAAGCCAATCAGCGCTTTCGGTTCTGCGAAAACTACATCGCCCAACGAAGCGAAACTCGCGGCAACACCGCCCATCGTTGGGTTGGTCAGCACGGAAATAAACAAACCGCCCGCGTCGTCATACCGAGCCAGTGCTGCGGACACTTTTGCCATTTGCATCAGCGACAGAATACCTTCATGCATCCGGGCACCGCCGCCAGAGCCGCTGATAATGATCAACGGCAGATCTTGCTCAGTCGCTCGTTCGACCAAACGCGTCAATCGTTCGCCAACGACCGACCCCATACTGCCCATGATGAATTGCGAGTCGGTAATTCCAATGGCCACGCGACGGGCTCGAATCATTCCGGTGCCGGTAATCGCCGCGTCCGAAAGCCCCGTCTTTTTTCTTTCGGCGACCAGTCGATCGGTGTAGGCTCGGCTGTCTTTGAATTCCAGAGGATCGGCCGAGACCAAATTGCCGTCCCACTCCTCGAACGTGCCTTCGTCTAACACTTGGTCGATTCGTTGCATGGCAGCGACGTACAAATGGTGATTGCACAACGGGCAGACCCGCAATTGCTTGACCAAGTCTTTATGAAAGATCGGCTGCTTGCAGTCCGGGCACTGAATCCAAGTGCCCTCGGGAATATTTAGTTTTTTGCGACCTGACACAGTTGTCCGAGTTTGAGACATATTTTCATTCCGTGACTCGCCACTGCGATGGATAGCCAACAATTTCTTCGTCTTTGGTTTCTTCCGGTTTCAAACCGCCTATTTTGGCATAAACAGTGATCTAGCTTCAAGCTGGAAAAGGGTTGTTTTTGAAAATCATCTGCTCGAAAGCACGCAATTCCCAGTCGTCTTGCAACCGCTTTGCCCCACGCTTTGCCCCAATAACGCTGCATTTAATAACGCTGCATTTATAAAAACGCTGCATTTTCATCAACTCGCCATCATCGAAGCCATTGGAAGGGCTTTAACCACGAAAACCACCGGCCACCAGCAATCGCCGACAGGACGCCTAAACCGGCTCCAGTTCTTCCGAAGGCCCGACCACAACCGTCATGTTTTTATCCAGCGGATAGGCAGCAATCGCCTCGTTGACCTGATCTAAAGTCATCGATTCGTAGATCTCTGCGATCTCGCCCACGGATTTGAACGCTTGGCCATTGAGCCATTGGGAGCCAATCGAAAACATTCGCGTGTTGGTTCGTTCGCTGGCCAAAACAATATGCGACGCAATTTTTCGCTTGGCCAGATCCAATTCCTTTTGCGTCACTCCTTCTTTGACAATGCTCTCCTGCAGCTTCTTCAGCCGCTCAAGATTCGCTTGAGCCTGTTCCGGAGCGCAACAAATGTACGTCATGAAGCCGCCACAACCTTGGTAGTCGTAGCTACCGGTACCCGCAGATTCGGCCAACCCAGAATCCAAAAATTCCCAATACAAACGGCTGCCGCTGTCGTCGCCAATAATCGAAGACATAATCGAAGACGCATATCGAATTTCGTCTTCGCTAGAACAACCTGGTGCCATCTGCAAAATGTACTGCTGGCTCGACTGCGGCTTGTGCATCGTCACAAAACCGTCGCGATATTCGGCAGGTGTTTTTTCGCGCGATTGATCCACCGACTCCCAGTTGCCACAACAACGCTGAACATCTTCAATCAATTTTTCAAAATCGATATTCCCAGCCGCGGCCAAACAAATATTCGATGGGCTATACCGCGACTGAAAGTACGCGTGCATTCGATCGGGCGTCAGTGCCGAAACCGAATCAACCGTTCCTAAAACGGAATGTCCCATCGGATGGTCGCCAAAGAACTCCCGCATCACTCGCTCAACTCCACCGTAGGGCGGTTGATCGTCGTACATCTTGATTTCTTCGATGATGACTTGCTTCTCTGTTTCGAAATCATCCTCGCGCAACGACGGCCGCATGATATCGCTGAGCAATTCGACCATCTGCGTTTGAAATTCTGGCAAAACAAGCGAATGGTAAATCGTGCTCTCTTCGCTGGTCCTCGCGTTGCTGGACGATCCCATCTCGTCCAACTCAAGATTCACCTGAGCGGCCGTCCGGTTGGGCGTTCCTTTGAAAACCATATGCTCCAAAAAATGGCTGACCCCGCCGATTTCCGGCACTTCATCTCGAGACCCCGCACGCACAAAAAAACCAAAGGCAGACGTGTAAGCCTGAGGATTGCATTCGGCCAAAACCTGCAGGCCGTTATCGAGTTGATGTTGTTTGTATTCCATGATTAAACCCCCACCTCAAATTCCAACGGCTTCGGCCCCAGCGTGACGACTTGGAAATTCGCCGGCGGCTGCTCGATTAAAAATTCGTTGATCGAATCAACCGTCAGCTGATTGATCGCATCGTTGACTTCATCCAACAATCGAACTCGCCCCAAATGAAACCAATCACCCGCAATCGAACTGGCTCGACTGCGGCAGGACTCTTGCTGCATCACCATTCCACTGCGTATCTGCACCTTCAATCGTCGCAATTCGTCTTCACGAATCCCGCTGGCCAACTCCTGCAATTGCTCAATAATCACGTCCAAAGTTTGCTGAGCACGATCGCTGGACGTTCCGCTGTAACAAATCACGGCAGCGCGATCCAGCAACGTATGGCAGCTGGCAAAAACGGTATAACAAAGCCCTCGCTTCTCGCGAACTTCCGTAAACAACCGCGAGCTCATCCCACCGCTCAGCACACCGACGCTACCACGATTTAAATAATATTTCGGATCCGAATAATTAACTCCCGGATAAGCCAAAGCAATATGAGTCTGCTCGCTGTCGTGATTGACGTGTTGGTAGGCCACAGGCTGAATATGATTTTCAACCGCAGGAACTTCGCATGGCTCCCAATCCGCAAACAACGATTCGACATGCTTCAGCAATGAATCAAAATCGATGTTGCCGGCACACGCGATGATCATTCCATTGGGGCGGTAGTGGCTTTCAAAAAACGCTCGCACGTCATCCAAAGTCAACGCTGCCACCGACTCCATGGTTCCCTCGCCGTATCGACCGTCCACGTCACCGTAAAAGTTTTGACGCAGTTGCAACATGGCTCGCTGAGCCAAATCGTCATCCAGCGAGGCGACCTCCTGAAAGCAAACCATCCGACCGTCTTCCAATTGCGATTCGGGCAGAGCAGGGCGTCGTAGAACATCCGCATAGATCGTCAACACATCGTGAAGCTGCGCCGCTTGCATCGCGCCGCTGAAGTTCGTGTTGTACAACGAAACCGACGACGAGTAATCCGCGCCCAGCATGTCCAACGCTTCGACCCATTCACGACTGGTCCGATCCCCGCATCCTCGCTGAACCATTTCGCAGACCAAATTTGACAGCCCCAGCTTATCGGCGGGGTCGTATCGAAACCCCGCGGGCACGGCAATCGAAAACGCCGCCGATTCAAGCCACGGCATCGGCTGAGCGACGACGGTCAAGCCATTTTCGAACGTGTGATGAAATATTTTTTCTTGCATGAAATGTTTGCTACTGAATTCGCAATTGAGCTAATAACAGGGGTCGAAGAAACAATACGGCGTCTTGACTTCGGAACTTCCAAAATCAGGCACAACCCAAATCATGGACTTGCCCCTCAACCCCGCCAACGTTCAAACCGAAAGCGACAGCGAAACCAAACGCTCCGCTGTGCGCTGCTGGCAAAATTGGCGTCGCGTATTTTACGCCGCCAACAAAAAAACACCACCGCGGGATCCACAGTGGTGCTTCGGTTTTGAACGTATTTCCGCTGGGCGAATGTTTCTATCGCCGCCAGAATCAGCTACTCAAACTTTTCCAGCTTGCCCGCTTTTTGAGCCAACAAGTAATAGACGGTAACGCGTGACTTCGCGGAATCGTGTTTGAGCAACTCCATCACTTCGCCAATCATCGCTTCAGCCGCCGGTGCTTCTAGGTCCAAATGCTTCTGGCAGAATCCATCTCGGATCCGCTCCAGTTCTTCCTTGGAAGAAGCCGCAACCGTCTGCCCATCGGCGGATTGCATTGCTATTCCAAGATGCTTCACAATATTGTCAACGGTCGACTGTTTCGCATTTTCGTCGAAACGTTGAATACTTTCCAAGTACTGAGACATGGTGACTCCACAAGTAGGTTGAGGCAAAAGGCCATTTTTGTTCGATCGCAAAATTGGCCGAACGAGTTCCTCATAAATTAACAAACACCACAATCCGATACCAGATTAATTAAGAGCTTACCCCACAACGAGTAAGCCGACGGATTTAGCCGCCGGCATTTTGAGTTTTGGGACAAGCACTCAACCCACCTCTTTCAAACGATTAGTGTTCTAAAATCGTTCGACAAACGACCATGAACTTTGCAAGCGTGACAGATGACCGGACCACAACCAAACACTCATCTTCACTAATAACCACTCATGCCGCGCTGCTTGGCTGGCTCGGCCGAGCGTCATCGTCGAATCGCAAAAGTGTGCGATCAGTCCGAGCTAGATTGGGCAATTAAAAACTAAAAAGCAAGGCTGACCCTATCAAAGCTATCAAAGCTTTCCGTATCGAATTGTTTTTTAACCACAGAGAGCACCGAGG
>CAZROJ010000278.1:0-4743 GCA_964601665.1 uncultured Pirellulaceae bacterium | reverse complement strand
CTCCTATTGATCTTTTTCTCCAAATCAGGGCCATTACAAAAGCTGACATGCACCCACGCTAAAATGTCATCTTTACTTTCCATTCCCATTAATTAACATTAGACTCACGCTATTTAACTTTTTGTCCCAGTCTTCAGAAGGAAGTTCGTTACGATGAAATCTGTTTCGCGTATTGTCAGTTTCTCCCTAATCTTTTTGACTACTTCGATTAGCGGAGGCTCATGCGTTGCACAGATTTTCGGGGGGAGCTCTAAGGCGAACGGGTTTGTCCCGCCAAACGGTCACCTTCAGATGATTTCGGTGGATTGGAGTATCCCACGAGAGCATTTCGAACTTGTTTCTGCTAGGTGGCCTCCCAATCATATTAAGCCCATATCAGAAGGGAATAATCATGATATTGCGTTGTCTAAGGATTGGCCTCCAAACCACGCCAAAGATACTAGTAAGGGATGGCCTCACTATCCCTTAGACGAACAGCCATGGCATAGTAAAGCAGTTAGCAAGATTTGGGGCCCGGGGCACTTGAAGGCGTATAGCGACACGTTCCCCGGTAGTCACGCGACTTATACTAGCTATAGCTGGCCGCCCAATCACAACGCGACTCTTTCCGCGACTCCAATGCCATGGACTCACGCCGCAAAAATAAGTGCGGCTTGGCCAACGCCAAAACCCGATTGGCCGTCGGGTCACGCCAAAGAGGTAAGTGAAATTTGGCCAACATCGCATTCGTTGACAAGTTCCGAGACTTGGCCACCAAGTCACAACCCAATGATGAGTGTAATCAATACTCCTCTCCATAACAAAACAGTTAGTCCTCAGTGGCCCCCGACGCACCATCCCGTCATTTCGCAGTCATGGGGGAGCCCACCGTTTCATCCTCACTGGCCACCGGGGCATCTGCAGCCGACTTCGGTTACCTGGGCACCTCCAGTAACGGCACCTAGCGGCCAAGCAGCTACAGGTGAAGCAGGAGGTCAATCTAGCTCGGGCAATACGGGCCTCTCAGGGATTCCAATGAAGTGGCACAATCCATGGAAAAAGTAATTCCGCGGTTCATTTCTGTCTGGAAGTTCGTTTACTATGAGTAGTAGTCTCTGCAAAAACTATTTATCCAGTATTGCTCGCCGTGAGCCACAACATTTTGTCTGTAGGTGTGACAATTTTTATTCGAACTCAATTCCAGTTTTTGATAGCAGTCCTATTCGCAGCCAGCGGGTGTTTTAGCGTTCATGCGCAACAAGACGAAACCCTGCAAGGCAATGGAGTTTTGTTTAATGATTCGTGGCTTGAGAGTATTTGGGGGAATCAGGCCTGTCCAAATGTTTGCGAAGCCCTGCAAGCACCAAGCGTAGAGGGCTTTGACTGTACGGATAGACGTCAGGTGGTGAGGCACGTATTACGGAACTGTCGAAATCACCCAGTCGTGTATCCGTCAGAGAGATATTTTTATTTTAAATTTTATCATGGCCATCGGCTAATTAGTGGCAATCTTAGATTTTGCGACTGCGAAGATGGAGTAGTTCACTTTGGGTATTTCGATGAGCATGATCCGAGTTTTGTTCTCTATGGATCAATCCGTTCAGGCCTTAACGGAACTGTCGCGTACGATGACGGCAAGAAGACCGTAAAACTTGAGTATTCCGGCATTCAGCGAACTTTCAAGCTCGATCGTTCATGGACTAACGGTAGCGGGTTGAAAAAGACACGGGATGAACAACTCGTTTCCGGTGTTCTTGACGAATCAGGTTATTCTTTTTGGCTCGTCTTCAATGAGATCGATCGAAGGCTCTATTACGTTCTTAACGAAGCTCGGCTTCCCGAAAAATTCTCGGAAATCAAATTGTCTGGTACTTCTTTCTTCGTGGGGCGGCAATCCCGTTTCATATTTTTTGAAGACAAAGATAACAAACGGAAAATTCTCGTCGGTGTATCCAGTAAGAACATTGCATCCAACAACTACTTTGACGGTCCATTCGATCAGGTTCCACCTGACCTGCACATCAAATCGATCCTTGAACTTGTTTATCCGTATATTAAAGGAAATGGGGGGATCGATGAGCATGGTAATTTTCTTGGGATGAGCCATTCGCGAGTAGCGATTAGTCCATACAACAAATACGAAAGTACGACTCAATTTCTCGAGTTCGCGGCGCGGGGGTTAGATCCAGCTCTGAGTTCAAGTCAAACTGGGCTTGAGTTCCTTGATTTGGTTTATGAAAGCAAGATGGACTATCACCGTGTGTTAGAGAATTACCGAACAAGAGCATTGGAACTACGGACTCAAGATAAGGGTGGGATAGTTTCTCAGGAAGGCAATTCGAAGTGACCGTATCAGGTAGCTGGTATGTCAATGAATATAATCAAGTACTTCCGCTTGTGAATGTCGGCAGTAGACGCCGCCGATGAACTCACAATAAACTAAGCTTTGACTGACGATTTTCAGTTCAACTTTTCGAGGCACCAATGTCTAAATTCCATC
Source organism: uncultured Pirellulaceae bacterium (assembly GCA_964601665.1). Classification (GTDB taxonomy): domain Bacteria; phylum Planctomycetota; class Planctomycetia; order Pirellulales; family Pirellulaceae; genus Mariniblastus. The sequence continues at coordinate 2,264 of CAZROJ010000278.1, read as the reverse complement.
AAGTCCAATTGACGATTTTTTTGGTTTGCGTTGTTTCTACGCTCTGCAATACAGGAAGAGCGGAAGAGCACGCAACGGTAGCGAAATTTTTGCCAAGAAGTACAGCTGTCTATTGTTCGATTCAAAATCCATCGAGAACGGTCGATGAATTGTCGGAACTATGTGGCGTGCCGGACGAGCAGATTTACACGTTGCTACGACAGGTAACTCAAACGAACCCTTCCGATGGAACCCAAAGAAACTTTTCAGGTACAGGGTTGGATAGTACAGATCTCGACTTCGAATTCAATGTAAACTCGATTCATTTTGTATTAACAAACAGTCGCGAGGAACTGGGCAACGCCGCACTGTTAATTGATCGTGGTGACAATCGGCGGCCAATTAAGAAGGAGTTCATCTCTCTAATGATTCGAGTTGTTTCTCAAGCCTATTTTAGTCGGTCTTCGTTACTCAGGTCCAATGTCGATGTGAGCAAAACGGGAATCGCTTTGTCGCAATGGGAGGACTCGCTCGAAGCCATTGAGTTTGGAGATTGGATTGTTTTTGCGTCCAATAAAAGTTTTGCGAACGCACTTGAAAACAGATTTGAAAACCCATCCTCCTTCAAGGACTCGTTGGCAAGTAGCAATGCGTTCAAAGCCAGCTTGAGGCATAACTTGAAAGACCATTTTTTCGCAGGTTATCTTTCCTACCGAAAAGCAAAGCAAGTCATGCTGGCATTCGGCAACGCCAATGAACAACATTGGAAAGACTTTTTCTTGGATAACATTCCGTGGGTATCTACTTCAGTTAGATTGTCCAACAACGGAACGACATGGGGGATTGATCGAAAACGCGTTGTCGCTGCTACGGTTCCGAGCACTGGCGAATCAACGTTTTGGAAGTTGTATCAACCAATCAAAACGTTTTGTGCGGTTCCAGATGGCGTCGATATCGCACGTGGGAAATGTTTGAAGCTGGAGCAATGGAATAATCTCACTCGCGACTCGTATCCTGGCATCAAGGATACTGAACTTTACGACATCTATGCGAAAAATCCTCTAGTGGCTTACGAAACTGGAATTTCTCGTCCGCGCCTTGGTAGTTTGCAATTCGAGTTTTGGGACATGAAAAAAGGCGAAAGTCTTAAAATCTTGGAAGTTGAGGCGGGAACGGAGGACTCGGTCATTTTCAACTATCTGGATAAGTTCTATACTGCAGTAGACGAAGGTAGTCGAAGGAACCAGTACATCACAAAACATCGACGCACGGAAATTCTCGGCAACCCAGCTTGGTGGACGGATTCGATCAAGAAATCAGACACGCTGGCCAGTAGGCCAATGAATTCGAATGAGCGTGAATCAGACAAGCAAACGCTATCGGAAAACGAACTCAGTGATGGCTCGGGTGCCATCTTTTTCAACGGTTGGGTTGCCCAAGGTCAGTTGTCAATATTAGAGCCGTTGGTGGATTCTGACGATTCGACGCGCCTTCGCATGGCCGACATTGAAACAGAGAAAGTTGTCAGCCGAGCTATGTCGATTTTCAACATGGATAATGTTCATTACTTTGAAATCTGCCGCCACGACGCAATCCAATCTGAGTGGGAGACTTTTTTAGATCAAGTATTGTCCCACGCGATTCCGGTCGGATGGTCGACTCGGACCAATTTATTGGATGAGGCAATGAAAAATGAAAAGGTTTACAACAAGCTAATCCCGCTGCACAAATTTCGAATCGAATTCAGAAAAATTTTCGCTCAGCTAGGGGCTTTGCAGCCGTCGTGTATTGAAGTTGAGTCTATCAACAATGATTGTACTCGTCGTATTTACGGAAAAAGCTATCGTTTCAAATCCCGATAGGCGGCAAAACAAGAAAACAGAGCATTATCAGTTGAGCCGCTGTTTTGCGAGTCGCATTAACTCTTTTGAATGCGTGGCTAAAAGGACAGGCACTTTTTGTGTTTTGCCGGCGGGCATCTCATGTCGGTAGAAAAGATATTCCCGAGTTGAACGCGTCCCAGTAGAGATGCAATTTAATGATCGAGGGTCTCTGCAATTCACCACGCAACAATTACGCACCGTTGCATCCCTAACGGGACGCGTTCGACAACAAAATGACGTTTTTTTTCTACCGATATTGGATCCCTAACGGGATGTTTAATGCTGATCGGTAGAAGCGTGTATATGTCGCTTGGCTGAACACCACTCATAAAAGGGCTAAAAGGAAAGGGTGAGCGTTCGTTGAACCGCATCTTGACGCGTGTTTTATTTTAGAAGTTTTTG
>CAZROJ010000277.1:0-4791 GCA_964601665.1 uncultured Pirellulaceae bacterium | reverse complement strand
ATTGGTGTGTGGGGCCCGGCCGCTTACGCGATCACGGCTCATTGGGGGATGTTTCGAATCCGCCTAGGCCCATGCCGAGATCGCTGGGCGGGTACCGATCGTCTAGAAATTCCTGCCATGTCATGGGCGGGGTCTCTTCGAAGAACCAATCGTCTGCGTCGCCGTTGTCGTCTTCATTTTCATAGTCCTCTTGCATGGGGTTGCGGCCATCGTCGTCGGTCTGATTGGGACCGAATGAATAGACTCGATAGCCGCTGTCGGTTTTTCGGTAGCCGTAGCTCGGCAAACGAGCGTAAGGGTCGGACGGGATTTCCGTTAGCTGAGTCGGGGCAAGCTGGTCAAGCGTTTCCGGAGGACTGCCGTTTTTGCGTTTGAAAATCTCGATTTCGATCGTCATGCGGAGCAAGTTCAGTTCAGAGTTGACTCGTCGTTCTGCTCGCCAAACTGCGTCGGATAAGGGAAGCATCAGGCTGCCAAGGACCTTGCCCAACTGTTGCCCGCGTGCTTGTTTGTTCCGCAGCAGCAGGAAGTAGTTTTTCATAGGGTTGGCGGTTTCAAAATCGATTCGGTTGCCGATCTGTACGAACGCTTGTTCGACGTCAAAGGACGGGTCTGTTTTGCCCTGTTCAAAAATAAATTTCGATTCGTCGTAAAGTGAATTGACCTCTGTCATTGCCGCTTCGGCATCGCCTGTTTTGGCCAGCATCGACATCGCAGCAGCGTCGTCGCCGAAGTAGTACGATCCCTCGTTCGCATAACCGTTTCGAATTAGTTTGGTGGTGGCGTCAAGGGCAATCAATCTCTCGCGCTGCGAAAGGACGGTCGAGACACGATTGATGAGGCGAAGCTGTTTTGCGCTGTCGCGCAGTCGTAGCAAATCGTCTATCGAAGTTTCCGTTCGGCGTGCGATCGATACCAGTTGGCGAAAACCTATGCCACGGATCGCCATTCCGATGAGGCCTTCGACCAGCGTATTGCTGGTGCATAGTTTCTCGCCCAATCGCACAACGGCGAATGCATCTTCGATCGCTTGTTGGGTCTTGCCGGTTGCCAAGTTCAAGTTGGAACGCACGGTCAGCAGTCGTGCCAAGTCGCGAGTCTCTTGTTGGTAGGACAGCAACGCGCTGAAGATTGGGTCGTTTGCTGATTCAACTACCACCGGTGCGTAATAGTTTTGTCGTTGGGAGGCCGCGACGGTGTTTCGAAACACTGGCTCGTGATCTTTCACGTAAGCCGCCAAGCCGGGAAACTGTTCGGGGGTCCAAGGATGGTAGATGGCGTAGTCCCAAACGGCGAAACTTCGATTCGAATTGTAGGTGTTTAAGAACTTCAATTCGGCGTCTTCGTCAAACAACGCCCAAGATTTGTACCAGTCTTCGAGGTCAACAAAGTAGGTCCCGTTGGCCGGTGGAGTCGTAATTCCTAATCGAAAGTAGAAGTCAGCTGGGACGCCCTCAAGTGGTCCAATCGCTTCGACAATTTTGACCATCGCGTTGTTCTGGGGGGTCACGCCTTGGGAGGCATCTTGATTGATAAACTCCAGATAGTCGACGTCGCCGTTGGCATCCAAGGGGGATGTAACGTAATTGGCCGCGATCGAAGGTGCGAACAAGGGTTGGCCCGGTTGGGGGGCTGAATTGAAAGCCGTTAAAATCCAGATGCCGGCGAAGGCTAGAAACAAAAAGAAGCCAGTCAAAAGAATCAACAGGCAGCCGCGGCAACCAATTTTTTTACTAGGTGGGCTGGGTGATGTTTCGCTGGACATGGAGCGATGGTTGGCTGGGGGACGGGTGACGAAAGAACGGCCGGCGAAGGTAAACCCAAAAGGCTTCGTTCAAAAAAACGGAAGACGTACGTGCTAAATTCTAGTTGGCAAAACGAGCGAATGTGGCTGCAAGATTTTGCTGGATAGAATAAACTTCGACGCTTGACGAATGATCGAGGTCGACAGTTTAGTTTTTTGGATGGGAAGAGGAAACCAGCGTGGAAATTTTTGATCACCAGTATAGCTTGGCCGCGCCGGTTTCGGATCGGCTGGAAACCGCGATCCGGCGGATTGAATTCGCGCGAAACTACACCATGACTTTGTTGGATGATCTGCAGCCGGAAGACTGGTTTTGGATTCCCGAGAACTATCCGACGCATATCGCTTGGCAGGTTGGGCATCTGGCGATGTCCGAATACGGGCTGACGTTGTTTCAGCAACGTGGGCGAGACCGCGATGTGGACGCCGGTTTGATGTCCAGCAAGTTTCGCAAGTTGTTCATGCGCGGCACCACGCCCTCGGTTGATGTTGAGGCTCATCCGCAGCCGGACGAAATTTTGCAGGTGCTTCAAAACGTTCATCAGCAGATGCGAAAAGAAATCGTCGGGTACGACGGCGAAGCACTCGACGAACCGCTGGGCCCGCCGACATCGTCTTACGCGACGCGTTACGGTGCGTTGCTGTTTGCGGGTGACCACGAAATGATTCACGCGGGGCAAATCGGGATGCTGAGGCGTTTGATGGGCAAACCACCGGTGCGATAAGGTTTCTATTTTGCTGGCCAAGATTAGGGTCGATCACGCGAATGGTCATTTCATGTTTCGCATTTTTTGTTTTCTCTTAGGCCGAATTCCCTGTCTTCGAATTCCCTGCCTTCGAATTCCCTGCCTTCGAATTGGTTCTGCTTTGATTGCCCTGCCCAATGTTTGTTCAAACTGAAAATCTCACCAAACGCTTTGGCGATTTTACTGCGCTCAATGCGGTCAGCTTGGAAATTCCTGCGGGTGAAGTGTTTGGATTGTTGGGACCCAATGGGGCTGGCAAGTCGACGTTGATCAGGACGCTGTTGGGGTTTTTGAATGCGAGTTCGGGAAGGGCGTCGATTGCTGGTTTGGATTGTCAAAAAGAACGCGTCGAAGTTCACCGCAAAACGACGTATCTGCCGGGTGATGCGAGGATGTACAGCATGATGCGAGCCCGACGCGTGCTGGCGTTGCATTGTGGTTTTCGAGCGACGGCCAGTTATGAAAAAGGGCTGGAAATTGCCGATCGACTGGAGTTGGATTTGAATCGCTGGGTGGGTTTGATGTCGACGGGCATGCGGCAGAAACTGGCACTCGCCGCGACGCTGGCCGCGGACGTGCCGTTGATTATTTTGGATGAACCGACTGCTAATTTGGATCCGACGGTGCGAGGTGAAGTTTTGAAGATGGTTCAAGAGGCCAAGTCGCGAGGCAAAACGATTATTTTTTCATCGCATGTGCTTTCGGAAATTGAGGATACTTGTGACCGTGTCGGGATCCTGCGGAGTGGCGAATTGGTGCATGTCGAGCTCATGACGCAACTGAAACGTCAGCATCGTATTCGCGGGAAATTGACAGGTGCGATTCCAGATTTGCCAGAGCATCTGAATGATTCAGTGGCCGTGAAAGTCGATCAAGAGCGTTTGCAAGTTGAAACGGCCGGCGAGTTATCGAGTGTACTAGGCTGGTTGTCGGAGGTGCCGCTGTCGGATGTTTACGTGATGCCGGTGGGCTTGCGTAGCGTTTACGATCGATTTCATTTTCCGGATTCGGTTCCTGTGCAGTCGGAGCCGGTCGAATGAAAAATCCGCTGTTCAAAAAGTATTTGAACGAGAGCTGGTTGCTGTTTGTCGCGTTGGCGTTTGGCGTGTTTGCGTTTGGTTGGTTTCGCGTTTGGATTGTCGGCGAACTGGATACGGCTCAGTTTCGCCAAATCATCGATCTGTTGCCCAAGGACTGGCGAAAGTTTGCTTCGGTAGATTTTGACTGGTTGGTTTCGTACTTGGGGCGGACGTCGACGGGGTTTGACGAACCGATGTTGATTTCGTTGATTTGTGGTTGGGCGTTGATTCGAGGTTCGGACGTTGTCAGCGGCGAGCTGGGTCGCGGCACGATGGAGATGTTGCTGGCTCAACCGGTCAGTCGCCGAAGTGTTTTTCTGCGGCACGCGGGCTATACGATGTTGGGGTTGGTGGGGTTGGTTTTGGTGTTGTGGCTGGGGATGGCGATCGGGGTGTGGACGGCCAGTGTCAAAGAAACGACTTACCCTGCCCTGCGAATTCCGATCGTGGACTACAGCATTCCGCTGCGATTTTTGACGCCGTCAACAGAGACGAGTTTGATGGCGGATTATGTGAACCCGTTGATGTTTTTTCCGGGCGTTGCAAATTTGTTTTGCGTGGGGGTATTTTTCGCGGGTTTTGCTTCGCTGTGTAGTTCGATGGATCGTTATCGCTGGCGATCGATCGGGATCGTGGTTGGTTTTTACTTTGCCAATGCGGGGATGAAGGTCGTCGGGATGGGTTCGGAGCGATTTGACTGGGTTGAAAACGGTTGCATTTTTGGGCTCTATCACCCGGCGGGGTCGATCGAGCGTTTTCAGGCGGTGCCGGAATCGATGTTGTGGTTCTTTCGGTATCAGCCAAACGGTGATATCGCGTCGCTGGGTTGGCTGCCGAATTGCCTGATCCCGTTGCTGCTGGCGGCGGTGATGTATTGGGTTGGTTTGCGTATTTTCGAGCGACGTGATTTGCCGGCACCGGTTTGATTGGGTGCATGGCGAGGTACATGCAAACGAAAAAAGGAGACGCCACTGTGGGCGTCTCCTGAAGAATTTTTTTGCGTTTTGCGTTTATTCAGCAAGTTAGCCGTTGGTTTTTGGGCTTATCCCAAAACTCAAAATGCCTGCGGTTAGTGCGGTCGGCTCATCCAGTTGTGGGAAGTGACGCTGAGGCGATCGGCAGTTGAATTTCTACCGCTGATGTTTGCAACGATTGCGAATCT
>CAZROJ010000276.1:1694-4879 GCA_964601665.1 uncultured Pirellulaceae bacterium | reverse complement strand
CCGCTGGGGCGACCAGACTTGGGAAGAAATGATGATCGGCTACTTCAACGTGGCCATTCCAGTTGAAAAATAGCTGCGAAGCGACTGCGAACGGGACGACAATTGCTGGATTTGGTTTTGCTGCAAATGGTGCACTATATCATGAAAGGGCCAGAAAAGTCCGCAAATGTTCGAAGCACTAAAGCAGCAAACGATCAACGTGGAGAAAACAAACCACTAATCCGGACACTTCTCGGTTAACGCCACCAAACATCCCGGAGGGATTAAAGCAATTAGCCGTGGGTTGAGTGAAACGACACCCACGGAACACGTGAAAAGAGATTTCTTGACCCCGAAGGTGGTCGCAGCCAGGTTTGCTTCGACACCCTTCGAGGTCGCCGAGAGCGGGACATTGTTACCGGGGGTGTTCACTGCGTTCAAACCCCCGGCTACAGGCTTTAATCCTTTCAGGATACACAATATTTGTGGTGTTCACCGAGGAGTGTCCAAATTGACGCTAATCTTAAGCGCGATCAAACCAATTTTTTTTGAATCGTTCGTGGTCGAAAAATGCTTTTTGCGTACTGGCTGCTTTAAGTTTAAAACGATTCAGTATTAGTGATGATTAGCGAAGATTAGTGTTCCAAAACCGATTGCCAAAAAAGATTTCTTTTTCACAGGGAATGCGCGCGAAAATTCGCCCCGGCCTTCGTTTACTTGGCAATCCATTTCACTTTAAGGAGCCAAGTATGAAGAAATGCTTTTTGACGCTATTAGTCGTGTTTTTGCTAGCCAATAGCTCAGTTATTCTCGCGCAGGATAAGACGCAAGCCAGCAGTAAAGCCGGAACCGTTCGAGCAACGGATGATGCTGAGATGTATCAAATCAATTTCCCCGGCGGTTCTTTGGGGGCGTTCGTCAAGCTCGTCAGACAAATGAACGACTCCGAGGGCAAAGCGTGCCAGATGGTTGTAACCGAAGGGGCGAAAGACTATCCATTGCCGGAAATCGAAGTTCGTACAAACGTCGAAGGCGCGATCGGGATCATGGAAGCATGTTCTAACGAAACCGCCACAATCTACGTTAATCCGACATCCCCCAACGTTTTGATCGTAACTGTCGAACGAGAGCAACAACCACAAACGGTCGTTCTCAATGTGCAGAGAATACTTGAACGAGTAGACCAAGAATCAATGCTTAGCGCGATCTCCGTAGGTATGGAAATGCTCGCGCCCAGCGAAAAAGTACAGCTAAAATTGCACGAAGAAACGGGCCTGTTTTTTGTCAAAGGATCACAGGCTTCCTGCCGACTGGTTGGCGAGATTGTCGAACAGTTAGAAATGGGCAGCTATATCAGGCAAAAAACGGATGACCAACCTAGTAAGGCAATCCAACCTTTCAAGTAACGGTGAATTTTTAATCCTGCTTACGCTCGGTCATCTTGTGAAATCTAACGATGTTGCGAATTCAATTGACGCGCCCAATCGATCACTCATTGAGTGGCAGGTTGTGACGCGTCGAATTCGTGAAGGCCATGAACCATCGTTGACGCTTTACTATGAAACATTTTTCAGTGTCATGTTTCATGAAGTACAAAAGGTTATGGATTGTGACGAATCGACGACGCTGGACCTCGTGCAAGAAGCCATGCTTAAAGCCATCCGTTGTATGAAAGTAACGTCATCACAAAACGGGCTTTCGGCGTGGTCGCGGGCAGTTGCTAAAAGCGTTACCTACGATTGGCTGCGGCAGCGAGCTCGGCACGAAAAACGAATGCAAGTTGCGGCTGACCTCAGGCCGGCCGATGATTCGAAGCCGATTGAGAATGCCGCTCGACTACAATGGCTTGAATGTGAACTCACGCAGCTTCCGCAAGAATTGCAGAAACTGTTTTCACTTCGCTATCGACTCGGTTGGTCACTTAAAAAGATCGCCAAAAATTTGGGCCTGAAAACTGGGACAGTCGATGGCCGACTTCGCCGAGCAATCGACAGGCTGAAAGAAAAAGCCCAACGGGAATATGAAAATGAATAAGGCGGATTCTGAATCTAAAATTAGCTTGTCAGATGCCGGCAAATTGCGCCGTGAAGAGATTCTGGACAAGCTCAAAACTCAAATGAGCACGCGGCGTGTGAATCGCCGTCGACGGCAAGTTTTGGCTGGAGTTGTAGCGATGCTAGCGCTTGCTGCTGCCGTGACGTGGAGCGTGACTCAGACTGACGGCGGAAGTCGCGGCAGTCAATTATCCCAAAACGAAAATGTTGATGAAAAAGAATCAGCTGAGGAAGAACTGGCAGTCGCGTCTAAGTTTCGCCCGCAAGTCGTGACCAATCGTGCCGGGCTAACCAAGTCCCTTGTCGTGACGAACGTAAGCTACGACAGGCCGCGAATTGAATTCGATTCGATCGAAACCGAAGAACTGAATCAATTGTTAGAAGAGCAGGGCGGTAAGTTCGTTGTTGGTCGAATTGGAGGCAAGCTACGAGTGGTGGCTTTAGACAACGACTAGTCTCGCGAATCGAGCGACTAGGGACTGGCGGCCGTCTGTTTACAGGGACTAGAGTTTTGGAACCTCTTTCAAAATTTCCCTTCGATTTCTTCGTCGCCGTTGGCCGACCCAAGTGCTCCCCAAACGCCGTAGTGGCTGGCCGTCCCGGCGAGTGATTCGGCTGAACTGGCAGGATGATGCTGGTCGCCAACATCGATGTCGATGGAAATAAAGTGCAAAGAGCTATCGCAAAACGCGACCACCGTACCGTCAGGATGATTTTGGCTCGCAGAAAAGAATCCATCTGCCATCGATTTGCCGCCCACCATTAACGACGGACTGCCCGGCGGCAAAATGGTGTTTACCAAACCCACGCCAGCAGACCCATCCGCCCAGTTGCCGCCGCGACGTTTGCTGCTCAACGCCACGTCAGGTAAATATTGCCCTCGTCGATCAACAAGTTCTGCAGACAACGCGGGCTTCTCCAAGTAGCGAGCTGGCTGGTCAATCGCGAAACGACTTCCAACCCCACGGTCGAATGAGCCACCAATTTCAACCAAGCAAACGGTAGAACTCAAGCCATCGGTGATTTCGTCCAAAGTTTGAGCCCGGCCGACGGCAAACGCGCCGCGAATAGATTGCGGAGCGTGAATGTTTTTGGCAATGTCGCCGATCGAAAAAGCATAATGATTCGAGCCAAAGCTAGTGTCGCTTTCGG
>CAZROJ010000276.1:0-1684 GCA_964601665.1 uncultured Pirellulaceae bacterium | reverse complement strand
GAAAGTATGGACGTTGAACTGTCCACAGCGGATGCCCATCGGTGTCGACGTCCGGATAGGCGGGGTAAGTCACGCCAGCATGTTCGAATTCTTTATCAAATGAATGTTCGCCAGAGTACCGCTCCAAAAAAGTAAAGAACGAAAGAAAACCACTGTAGCGGTTGGTGGTTGTCGGCAAAGCTTCGCCGATTCTGTTTTTGATTCCGGCAGCCTGCGGCAAAGTTTGATGAGCACTTTCATAGTTGAGAATACCCAGAGCTAATTGTTTAATATTATTCATGCATTGCGTGCGTCTGGCAGCTTCGCGAACCGAGCTGCTCGCAGGGAGAAGCATTGCGAGAAGGATTCCTATGATTCCAATCACGACAAGTAATTGCAAAACTGTAAATGCATTTCGCTTGGGTGTTGGTGATGCAATCATTTGTTGGTCCCCGAAAACAGTTTTCGATCTGGTCTGGTTTTGCTTGAACTGGATCCGTCGCGGTCGTGATTTGGCTCTGGTAACGTTGCCACAACTCAAAACCAACTAGCGGTAAAAGCCAGCTGCCCCACGCGCTAAATTGATAGGCGACTCGTGACTCAAAGTCCAAAACTGCCGCCAACGCCGACGTTAAACGGAGCACCAACGGAGACATCAACATGATCAAAAGTCGACTTCCCCAAAGTTGATGTTGAACAAGGTTGCCACGCCGCACATGCCGCACCGACAAAACCGCTGCGGCCGCCGTCATCACCGAAAGCAATGCAAAACCGACTCCAGCATAGAATCCTGTGTGGGCTTTGGTTGCCATCACAAGCCCGCTGGGCGCCAAAACAATGACGACCAAGAAAAACAAAAGCTTGCCCAAGCGGCGATGAAGCTTTAGCCAAAATTTTCGACGTCCTGACCAGTTTAAAAATATGGCCAGTAGCATCGCGGCGGGGCCACCAATAATGTGTGCGTAAAACGCACCTGCGTAGCTGCCATGAAAAAATGCTTGCCGTCCCGCTAGAAATTTCGATGCTTGAAAGTCTGGCGGGACGTACCACTGATACTGGTAGATGATGCCAGCCAACAGGCCCCCGACAAGCAGCGCAATGGCGGTTTTCAATGCTTGCCGAAACAACCAAATTCCCGAATGTTGAAAACGTGTTTTCTTAGATTTCACGAATTCATTGTTGCAAACCAAAGTCCCCAGTCAATGTTTTACTGGCTCCAGTGGCAATTTAATCGGCTTCGCGATTGACCAAATGGGATACGGTTTTCCAGCTTCCAACGAATCATCCAAAAAGTTCCAGAATGCGAATCCGTCATCAGATTGTGACTCGAGCATGTAGCAGGCCAGACGGCCAAGCGGTTGCGCAGTCCGCACAACGAACATTCCCGCCGGTATGGTTTTCTTCTGAGTCGCACGTTCGGATTCGATGCGAATCATCTTGTGTTTTTGGAACGTCCGCTCATTGCGATCCAACGAACGGACCGTGTCGACTTGAACTCGAAGCATCAGGTTGGATGTACCATCGGCACTCATTTGCCCCATCTTTTCGACCTTCACGCCGTGCATTTGCAATCGCTGAGTAATATTTTTGTGCTCGGCGGGAATCAAATAGGCGTAAGGCATCGGCACCTGCTTGGTACTTTTGTAATTACCGATAAAGTCGCATTCGTAGTCGTGCGGTTGACCGTCTTTGAAACCTTTGACCA
>CAZROJ010000275.1:0-5033 GCA_964601665.1 uncultured Pirellulaceae bacterium | reverse complement strand
TGGCATCTTAAATTCGTACACAATTCCGGTTTCCGGCACTAGCGCCGTCGGCTCAGCAATAATTCAGCAGGGCCCCTCGTTGAAACGAGCCACCGCGCAAGCACACCGGTCGCCCACGGTCCATTGAAGCGTCCAAGGTTCACCTGAGCTATCGCATCATTGCATCGTCGGCGTACGAAGCCATTTTGTCGTGAGTGATGAAAAGCTTTGAAATTCGATCGCACAGTCGCGATAAGTAAAACGATTCAAATTGCCGCTCCGTGGTTTGCAAAGCAGGACGACCCGTTTCAGGAAACACGAACAGCTCCGGGCCTTTGGCAAACGTTACCGAACCGTCTTTCTCCATATCGTAAACGCTGGCCGTCCAGTCCGATCGGCCTTTGAAGAGCGTCGCGCCTTCATGAATGGTGTAGTTTTCAATTTCAATCACCACCACGTAGTCCGCGCCAACGGCTTCCCCGAGCTTCACCGGACTCTCGTCCTCGCTCCAGCCATTTTCGTCAATAAAGCTTTCAACTCGCTTTGGTGAAATCACCGAAATCTTGTCCTTACTGGCCGCCATCGAAATCCCAATATGCTTGGCAATGGTTACCGACAACGAATCCGGCCCAAAGGCCCGTGCATCGGAATTGCAAACCACCGCCACCTTTTTCTCGCTCAGCCCTTCGAATGCGGGCGGCACGTCGTGCCCCTTGATCACGTACAACAGCTGAGCCATTTCCTGGATGCAGCCAACGGACGACGAGCAAACCAAAGCCAACACAACCAGCGTCAGGCCGCGTTTAACACGAAGTTTAAGTTCAGAAGTTGAGTTCATTGGAGGGCGTCGCTTTGCACAATTTAAGAAATTCACTGGGCGAGACTAGCGATGGCCGTTGACCGAAACAATGTCACTTGGTGATAGCATCCAGCGGCCAACCCCGAGCGACGACCAGGGACACTCCCCACGGCATCAATATCCATTTGACCAAACAAACAGAATTTGCCCGACCAACCCGACCAACACGCAAAACAGCCGCATTAAGATCCGTTAACACAATCGACGTTAACCTGGGTCAACCAGGCTTGGTTTAACGATTAAAAGATGCGGGTTATTCGGATTTCGCGTGTCGTTTTCATCATTTCGACAAAAACTATTTTATCGAGGTAACAGATTCACCCGGAGATTCCGATCAAACCAATGGTCACCGTTGATACCTTTGTTCGGAAAATGAAGATGCGTCTAAACCTGTTCACGTTAGCACTCGTTGCAGTTGCCTGCCTTCAGCACACGGTATCTGGGCAGGTTGTTCAGCAAAATAATTTTTCACCTGTCCAGCCAGCCAGCTTCACGCTTCAAGATCAAGGCAACCAAAGTGCCGCACAGTCCATCGAATCCATGGAAGAGACGATCAAGCGTCTTGAACTTCGATTGACCGAGGTGGAAAACGATGTTGTTAAAAAGATTGCCGAACGAAAACGTAGCCGGCTAGATGAAAAAGCCAACGACCTTGCCGCTCGCATTGCTGACCTTGAGAAGAGCACCGAAAAAAGCGACAAGGCGATGGGCAAACTACAAGAAACGCTGCCCGGACTACTTTTTCACAGCCACAAAACGCCAAAAATGCAATTCTTCGGACGAATTCACCTCGACTATTGGGGCTTCCCGAAATTCGATGATTCTCTGGCGCCACTGGACGATGGCAACCCGCAAGACCGTTTCAACTTTCGTCGACTACGGATCGGTATCAAAGGCGATTTAAACGACAACATGTTCTACAAATATGAAGGTGAATTCGCTGGCGGTAACGACCCGTCGTATCGCGACGCGATTCTGGGATTCAAACACGTTCCACTTCTGCAGACAGTTATCTTCGGTAACCACAAACGCCCTTACGGTTTGGACCACCTAAACAGTTCGCGGCACAACGTTTTCATCGAACGTCCGTTCGTCATCGAAGCTTTCAATCAAGATGCTCGGCGACTTGGTATTTCTGCTAACGGAGTTTCCGAAGACCTGAGCACCAACTGGCGTTTTGGTTACTGGAACCAAATTTTGACCCAAACGCGATCAGGTCACATCAGCGATAACTATCAAGGTGAACTGGCGGGGCGTTTGGCCAAAACATTTTGGTGGGACGAATCTTCAGGCGGTCGCGGCTATGGTCATTTCGCGATCAGCGGTTCGATCGGCGATCCAGACGACGATGACATTCCCGCCGGTTCAGGTGCCGAATATCGAACTCGCCCCGAGGCACGATCGAATGACCGTTGGCTCGACACCGGCGCCATCTCAGGCGCTGAAGCCAACTACCTGATCGGTTTGGAAGCCGCGTTCAACGTGGGCGCCTTGAATTTCACCGGCGAATACCAACGCGTCAACGTGGATCGCCGCGACTTGGTTGGAGAGGACGTTGCGTTCGATGGATACTACGGACAAGTTTCTTATTTCCTGACCGGCGAACATCGTGCCTGGAATCGAAAGAACGGTACGCTCGATCGAGTGAAACCGTTTGAGAACTTTTTCATGGTCAAAGACCGCGACGGCGCATTGCAAAGCGGTTGGGGAGCTTGGGAACTTGCGGCTCGATATTCCCATGCTGACCTGACCGATTTTGACATCCTAGGCGGTGAAGGCGAATCGTTGACTGTTGGCATGAACTGGTATTGGAACGCTTACGCTCGAATGCAGTTTAACTACATCACAGGCCGAATCACCAACGGGCCTTCGATTGGCGATTACGAAATCTTTGGTATTCGCCTGATGGTTGACTTTTAACCCAACAAGTGACCCGCGTCTTTTGCCCGCCGTATTACTTTCACTAATCAGACAACTGGTAAGCGATAGATCAATGACTCTACGATTTAAAACAATTACACTCGCGATCGCGTTCACCGCCTTGATGCTAAACACGGGGTTTGCACAAATGAACGTGCAACCCACCGGCAGCCAAACACAAATTGGCTCGGCCGTCCAAGGCAAGATCGTTCATTCGCCTACGATGCATCTGACCGATGGCTTGATCCCTTCGCAATCGACGCACGCAACTTTCTCAGATCTAGTTCCTGTGCCCGCTTCGGTCGATGCAGCGATAATTTATCCGCCAGCTCCCATCATTCAAGAATGCGACTGCAACCACGAATCTTGCTCGCGATGTCGCCTACGTCGTCCCCTGAAATGTGGCTGTAAAAAACGCGGATGCCGCGGCGAGTGCGTTCAAGAGGCCCAAGTGCAGTGTCCAAGTTGCGATGGCGATGTCTGCAAGTTGACGACCAAGAAGGAAAAACAGAAGAAAACGGCTTTCAAAACAAAGCAAGAACAAATTTGCGTTCCGGCTGTTCGGCTTCCGTGGCAAAAAAACTGCCCGCCGTCGGTTTCTAAAACGCGATTGGTCAACCGCCTACAAAGATACACCTACGAATGCGAAGTCTGCAAATACAAATGGTCGGTCGTTGAAACCAATAATTGCGGCGACCAGCCCGCCGCAGCTGAGGCTCCGACGGATGCCCAAAAGCCCGAAGCCGAAGAAGCCGAAACGAGCAAACCCAAGGTCAAGTTCGACGAAGCCGATGTGCCCGAGGCACCCAAAGTCAAAGGCGCGTTTCTGAGACCTTGGCGTAGTCGATAACCACTCCCGCGCCGCCAAACCGCAAACCAGAAACTTCTTGCGACTTGCCCACACGCGGCAAGTCGCTTTTTTTACGCACGTTTATACGAACACAAGTACTAATCATGCACGTTTTAAAACGCACACCTACAGGCCTTTGACCGCCATAAACGGCATCCCACCGACCGGATCCAAACCATTGACCATTTCGCATTGTCATCTGCCCATAAATGATTAGCCTGCAGTCTCGCTGAGTACTTTTTTCCATCGCGTACGTTCCAATCACAGAAATCAAATCGGAAACTTATTGTGACTGAGATCCCAGACTTCTTCGCCGGCCAACCCCAAACCATGCAAAACGCCGCCAGAGCTGCTTTGGCCGCGGGCCAAATTATCAAAGCCGGCTACCAGCAGGTTCACAAAATCGATGCCAAAGGCGTTGGCGATCTCGTTTCACAGGTTGACTTCGAAGCCGACAAAGCCGCCACCGCTATTCTTCGATCCGCCAATCCAGAACTGACGATCATCTCGGAGGAACTCAACCCGGATGCCGGCGACGAATCGACCGATTGCTGGGTCGTGGATCCGCTGGACGGCACAACAGCCTATTTAATGAAAGCCGGCCCTCAGTTTTCGTCGGTCTTGATCGCTCTGCGCCATTCCAGCGAAACAACACTGGGGATGGTTTACTTTCCGCTGACCGACGAGTGGTTTTATGCTTCGCGCGGTCACGGCGCGTTCAAAAATGGAAAACACCTTGAACTGGCCGCGACAACTTGGTCGCTGTCGGACTGCTGGGTCGAAATGAACCAATATGGCGATTCACAATTCGAAAGTGAATTTTTTGCCTCGGCTAAAACAGCACTTCGTTCGACCCGTGGCGCTCAAATTGTCACATCGACGTTTCCGCACGCGGGTGTTGCGATGAGGATCCTTGAACAGAACAGTCGTCTGGCCATCGCCATCCACGACAACAACGCCGACAATCTCAAACAAGGGCCATGGGACATTGCGGCCAATCAAGTAATTTTCGAGGAAGCTGGCGGAGTCTTTTGCAATCCGGACGGTGACCGCACGTCGCCTTTCGTTGCCGAACCGATCATTATCGCCCCCAACAAATCGCTGGCCGACGCCGTCTGCCGAGTTGCGTTGGTAACCAGTTCTTAACAAAATGGCGGTGCCAACCAGTTGCACGAAAGCAGCTTTTTTGCTCGGCTTAAAAAGGGCAAACGCAGCGACGCCCAACCGGTTAAAATTTTGGTAACCGTTCACGGGTCCGGTTCGAAGAACCCAATGTCGCTCAACTTTCCGAGTTGTTAGCGTGACTTACGGAAGCGTTTTACCTGAAAGAACGTCTATTTGAATGGAGTGCGGATTGCCACTTCACGCTTACGATTCGGAGAATCGAGCGACAATAGCCGTGAACGGCTACAAATTTTGGCACTC